>CAJUEA010000003.1 GCA_910584975.1 uncultured Christensenella sp. | reverse complement strand
TTTTGTTGTGGAGCTACTGGGCGGGATCGAACCGCCGACCTGCTCATTACGAGTGAGCTGCTCTACCGACTGAGCCACAGTAGCATAATTGTTATTATAATTAAAACTTTTAACTCAAAAATTTTAATATAATAACATTTTTGTGCATAATTCATTTATTGAATAACTAAGTTTTTTAAGCATTTTAAGTTTTATTTTTTTAAAATATCAATATTATATAAAGATTTAATAAAAACTTTATTTATTATTTATTTTAAAAGCTAATTTGCCTTATATTCCTTTGCAATTTCAATCAATTTTGAGGCATGAAGAATTGCAAATTCACTTGCCTCCAAGCCGTCAATCATTTTTGCAATTTCAACGGCAGATTGCTCTTGATTTAAAAGTTTGACATTTGTTTTTGTTCTTTCATTATCTGTTGTTTTTGCAATCAAATAGTGACTGTCAGCCATTGATGCCAATTGTGGAAGATGAGTGACTGCAAGCACTTGTTTGCTATTTGAAATGTCATAAAGTTTGTTTGCAACAACTTGTGCAATTTTTCCACTTATACCAGTGTCAATTTCGTCAAACACCATAACATTTACGCCGTCAATTTGAGCTGTTATCTTTTTGATTGCAAGCATAAATCTGCTCATTTCACCACCACTTATGATTTTTTTAAGAGGTTTTAGAGGTTCACCCAAGTTTGGAGAAATCAAAAATTCAATAATATCAATACCCTCACTGCTTGCCTTGTTTGCAATTGTTTCAATATCATTATAAGTAACAATATCCACGGCAAATCCAGTGTTAGGCATTCCCAATTCTTTAAGTTCTGCCACAACAAGATTTTCAAATTGTTTTGCAAAAGTTTTTCTTACATCACTCAAATCAATACCAGTTTGCTCAAGCTTATCAAGTGCAATTTGATAATCATTTGTCAATTTTTCAAGCATAAAGCTGTAGTTAGACAACTCCTCAACTTCGCTAGCAATTTTATCCCTATATGCCAAAACAAGTTCCTCAGTGTTGCCATACTTACCTTCTATGTTATGAATTGTGTGCAATCTTGCAATATCACGCTGTGCCTCGTACTCATCCACGCTTACGCCATTAGCAATTGAATCCACACTTGAGGCAATGTCTGCAAGCTCAATTCTTGTCTCTTCTAGTCTTGAAATGTATTCTGAAATATTTGCATTGTACTCTTCTATTCTGCCGAGTTCTTTGATTGCACTATAAATGTTGTCACAAGCATTATTTTCCATATCACCATTAAGCAAAGTATACGCATTGCTTGAACTACGCACAATTTCCTCTGCATTGTCATACATATCGCATCTTTGTTGCAGTTCCTCTTCTTCGCCAATTACAATGTTTGCCTCATTGATTTCATCCAGTTGTTTTTGCAAAATTTCCAAACGAATTTCCACATCTGTCATTTTGCTGTATTCACTAAGTTTATTTTTAACTTGTTTGAAATTTCTGTAAGCCTGCAAATATTCATCCTTTGCGTCATCAATTTTTTCGCCAATAAAATTATCCAAAATGCCAATGTGATTATCGCTGTTCAACAGCACTGCATTTTCGTGCTGACCATAAATATCCACCAAAGATGATGCTATGCTTTTTAGCGCACTGACTGTAACTTTTATTCCATTTATACGGCAAACATTTTTGCCATCCACACCCATTTTTCTTGACAAAATCAAGCCATCGTCAAAGTCAATTTCATACTCCTTCAAAATCGCTTGAGTGATTTGATTGATGTTGTCAAATTCTGCCTCAACAACAGCCTCGTCCTCTCCTTCACGAATAAGCGACCTGTCTGCCCTTTCGCCAAGCACAAAATTGAGGGAATCTATAATGATAGATTTACCTGCTCCTGTCTCACCAGTCAGAATATTCAAGCCTTGTGAAAAATCAATTTCTGCAAAACTTATTAAGGCTATATTGTTGATTGTAAGTGTGCGTAACATAAGCACCCCCTGCTACAATTTGATTTAAAATGCAATATTTAACTTTGCTTGAAAAAGCAAAATTTAATTGTAAATATTTGCTACATTTGAATTGTTTTTGAATAAATTTCCTATCAAAAATCTGCAAATTTTCAATTTAGTCACGATTTTTGACACTTTTTTGAAAAATTATTGCAAATAGCTGTTCAATTTCCTCTTTACCATATCTGCTTGATGTTCGTTTTCAAGTGCCAAAAAAATTGTATCATCACCGGCAAGCGTGCCAACGATTTCCGAAATATTTAAGTTATCAATAAAAGCAGCGGCACTATTTGCAGAGCCAATTATCGTTTTGATTACAATTATGTTTTGAGCAGATTTGATTGAAACAACTGCTTGCTTAAACAAGCTGTTATATTTGTTTGTCAAATCCTCTTTTTCCTCTAGTGGGCAAATATACTTGTAGCGTCTGTTTGGAGCAATTACTTTTGTAATACCAAGGTCATTGATATCCCTTGAAATTGTTGCTTGCGTAACAGAAAAACCTGCTGCTTGCAAAAGTTCAATCAGCTCTCCTTGAGTTTCCACATCGTGGTTATTGATTATTTCAACTAATTTAAGTTGGCGCTTGTTTCTTTTCATATTTTCTCCTTTAACCCAATTTGTTCCAACCAGACATTTTTTGTATCAATTTGCTATAAAAATTATTATTATTCAGTCTTATAAGCTTTGCAAAACACTCGCTTTTTTCCACTTTAATTTCAATGCAGTTTGACTCATCCAACACAATACTTTCTCCATCCACGCAAACAACAATGTCACTTGTATTGCAGTTTTGCACTTTCAGACAAAGTTTGCTTTCATCCCCAACAACCATTGGCCTAGAATTTAAGCTGTGAGGACAAATTGCAGTTACACCAATGGCTTTCACACTTGGGCTTAAAATTGCACCACCACAACTCATTGCATATGCAGTTGAACCTGTTGGAGTGCTTACAATAACCCCATCGCCTGTCACAATGTCACAAATTCCACCATCAACGCTTATTGAAATGTCAATTGTGCGTTTTGACATAAGCCTTGACAAACTGACTTCATTGAGTGCAAGATAATTTTTGCCACCCACGCTAACATTGAGCATTGCCCTTTTTTCGATATTAAAATCTTGTGCAATCAATCTGTCAATCAAATTTTCAAAGTCAGTATCCTCGCACTCTGTCAAAAAACCAAGTTTTCCTTTGTTTACGCCCAGCAAAGCAATGTCATATTTAACCACACGCCTTGCAACTGAAAGCATTGTTCCGTCGCCACCAAAAACAACCAAAATATCACAATTTTGTGCAACTTCATCCAAGCTGTATGCCTTGATATTAACAAATTCCTCCACACCCGTTGCAAGAATAATTTGCACACCTTTTGCCTCAGCAATTCCCATAAATTTCAAAGCAGACTCTGCACCGAAATCACGATTTTTGTTGACATATACACCTATTTTCATAATCATTTCCCCACAAACTCATTCAGTTTGGATTTGCAAGTTTTTACAATGCTGTCCACATCCAAATTTGACATTTTTAGCAATTCCTTAACACTGCCTTGTGTTAAAACTTTGTCATCAATTGCCATACGAACCACATTTGATTTAATATTGTTGTCACTGATAAATTCCAACACACCACTGCCAAATCCACCTGCCAACTGATTATCCTCCAAAGTAACAACCAATTTGCCGTCAAGCTTTGACAAATAATCTTTATCCATAGGCTTGATAAATCTGCAATTTACAACTTCTGCCTCAATGCCACATTGCTCAAGTTGCTGCGCTGCAAGACAAGCTTGCTCCACCATCAAAGCACCTGCAGCAAGAATTACCAAACGCCCATCGGATTTTTTTAGCACATCCCATTTGCCTAATTCAATAGGTTCAACATTGCCATCCACACCAACAGAGCCTTTCGGGTATCTTATTGCAAGTGGATGCTCAAAATCCACAGACCATTTGATTGCCTCACATAATTCTGCAGTGTTTTTAGGTGCAAAAATTGTCATATTTGGCACAAGCCTCAAAAAATTGACATCATATATTCCTTGATGAGTTTCGCCATCACTTGGCACAATACCTGCTCTGTCAATGCAAAAAGTTACAGGTAAATCTTGCAAACAAACATCGTGAATGACACTATCATATGCCCTTTGCAAGAATGAAGAGTACACGGCAAAATATGGCTTATATCCACCAAGTGCAAGCCCCGCACACATTGTTGCAGCATGCCCTTCTGCAATGCCCACATCACTAAAGCGTTGTGGAAACATTTCAGAATACCCTAAAAGCCCTGTGCCTTCACGCATTGCAGCTGTAACTGCAAAAACTTTGTTATTACTGCTTGCAATGTTTTTCATTGCCTCGCCAAAAGCGTCAGAAAAAGATATTTTTTCATTAGTGCTTCCACTTTTTGGACTATACCCGTGATATTTTGCAGGGTTATCCTCTGCCTCTTTAAATCCATAGCCTTTTTTTGTAACCACATGAATTATACAACTTTCATCCTCGCGTTTTGCAATTTCCAAAATGTTTATAATATCTTCCAAATCGTGTCCATTGATTGGACCAAAATACCTTATACCAAACTGCTCAAACGGCATTCCACCTTGCAGAAAATATTTTACGCTGTTTTTTGCCTTATACAAAAACCTCATTGCAAGATCAGTGTTGTCAATCCTAAAGCCACGCACAACATTGTAAGCCTTTGATTTAAACTTATTGTAAGTGTTTGAAGTATGCAATCTTAACAAATATTTTGCTGTACTGCCAACATTTTCGGAAATTGACATTGAGTTGTCATTCAAAATGATAATTTGTTTTTTCTTTAAGTTTACGCAGTCATTAAGTGCCTCATAAGCAAGACCACCAGTAAGCGCACCATCTCCAATAACAGAAACTGTAATATTAGGAGAGTTATCCTGCCACAAAGCACGACTTAAACCACAAGCTATGGAAATGCTTGTGCTTGAATGTCCTGTGTTTGCCGCATCAAATTGCGATTCATTTATTTTTGGAAAACCTGAAATTCCACCAAATTGTCTCAAGCTGTCAAATTGTTCATAGCGTCCTGTTAAAAGTTTGTGCGCATAACATTGATGCCCCACATCAAAAATAAATTTGTCATTAGGACAATCAAAACAATAATGCATTGCAAGAATAATTTCCACCGCACCCAAAGAACTTGCCAAATGCCCACCATTAACCATAACAGTGTCCAAAATCTTTTGTCTCAATTCTTTTGCCAGTAGCTTAAGCTCTGCAATATCCATATTCTTAATATCTGATGGATGCTTAATATCTTTTAACAACATATCCCCTCTTGTTAAGCATTTTTTATTTAATACCGATTTTTGAATGATTATTTTTAAAATCATAAAATCAAACAAACTTTTTTATATTACCAATTTAATTTTGCAATCAAACAAAACTGCAATAGCTTTTTAATTTTTATTTTATCAATTCGACTTTTTATTTGCTTCGATTTGTAAGAAATTTTGCAAGTTTGATAAGATTATTTGCCCTATCTCCATATTTCGCGACAGCCTCAATCGCCTCATTTTCCAAATGCAAAATATCCTGTTTTGCCTTTTCCATACCACAGATTGAAAGATAAGTAATCTTGTTTTCTTTTATATCGCTGTTGATATTTTTTCCCAGTTCCTTTTCATTTGAAGTGACATCCAAAATATCATCCACAATTTGAAAAATCAAACCTATTTTTTCTGCAAATTCTTCAAGGCTTTCAATCTCTTGGTCATTTGCCCCAAGGCTGATACTGCTACCAACCAAAGCTGCCTTGAATAAACAAGCAGTTTTTAGCATATTAAGCTCAATTACTTCCTGCAATGTTTTTTGTCTGAAATCTCCTGCTGCAATGTCAATGCATTGACCACCAACCATTCCAAAAACGCCACTCATTTTTGAAATGTAAGCAACTGCTTTAAAATAATTTTGGTTATGCTCTCCATCAAACATAAATTCAAAAGCAAGATTAAGCAAGCCATCACCTGCAAGCACACCCATACCTTCGCCAAACTTTTTGTGAGTGCTTGGCTTGCCGTGTCTTAAATCGTCATTATCCATACAAGGCAAATCGTCATGGCACAAAGAATAGTTATGAATACATTCCACTCCCAAAGCAAGATTTTTTATCTCCTCAAACCCTTTGCCCATAAACTCTGCACCCAAAATGCACAATATAGGTCGTATCCTCTTTCCACCATCCAATGCATACTTAACAGCACTGCCAATAGGCTCTGCCATGCCATCCAATTCCTTAAGACGAGTGCTCAAATAGTTTTCAAATATTTTTTTGTTTTCTGCCAAAAATTCTTTCATTATTCTCCAATTTGATTCAAATTGCAAGTCAACTAATCAACTCAATTATCCTCATTAAGTATCAATTCAGTTTTTGTTATATTATCCAGTTCTTTTATCAAAAGCTCTGCCTTTCCTTTTGTTTCGTTAAGCACTTTTATGCACTCACTGCTTTTTTTGACGCCTTTATCAAAAAGTGCCAAGCTCTCATCCAAAGTTGTGTTTTTATCTTCCATTTTTTTTGCAATCTCTTCCAGCTCTTGCAATACTTTTTCAAATTCCATAATCAATATCCTTCTTTTATTTGTTTATTGCTGTTTTGTTTTTAACTTCAGCACCAATCTTTCCACCTTGTGTCAAAATTGTAATGTTCTCACCGATATTAACTTTGTCAATATCCGTTGCAAAGCCATCCTCACCGTACAATTTGCTGTAACCTTGCCCCAAAATCCTTATTGGATTGTTTGCATCAATTCTTGCCATAATCTTATTTACGCAATGCTCGCCTTCAAGGCATTTTACCTTAAAAATATTGCCTAGACTCGCAGATAAGTTTTTCAATCTGCCTTCACTTGTCGCAATGTTAACGCTAAGTTTGTTTATCACTGTTTTTACAGCGCTTATAAGTTGCAATTCTGCATTTTGCAAGCGATTGTTAAGTTGCTTTTTGTACAAATCGCAATATGCTGCCAAAGTATTTTTGAGTTCTGCCACATCATATCCCACAAGCTCGCCACCGGCAGTGGGGGTTGGCACTCGTCTGTCTGCTACAAAATCACACAAAGTGAAATCAGTTTCATGTCCCACAGCAGAGATAATCGGCGTTTTGCAATCGAAAATTTTATAAACCAATCTTTCGCTGTTAAATGGCATTAAATCTTCCATTGAGCCGCCACCACGCGCAATGATAATCACATCATATCCAAGTTTATCCACCATATCTAAAGCAGTTATAATTGTGTTTTCTGCAAACTGCCCTTGCACCTTGACATCCACAACATCAATATCCAAAATGTTATTTTTTTTGCGAATAGTGCTGACAATATCTCTTATTACTGCACCTGTTTTTGCTGTTAGCACGCAAACATTTTTTGGATATTTTGGGATAGGTTTTTTGTGTCTTTCATCAAAATAACCAGCCTCAGCAAGCTTTTTTTTGAGTTGTTCAAGTTGCAAGGCAAGCAATCCCTTGCCCAAAGGCTCAATCTTTTTGCAATTAAAAGATAGTTTTCCACCCGGTGGATAAAAATCCACTCCACCAAAAAGGCAAACGCTTTCGCCATTTTTAGGCAGATAAGTTTTTGCATAACTAAAACAATTGCAAGCGATTTGTGCATTTTCATCCTTAAGTGTAAAGTAAGCGTGTGGTCCTGAACAACGCAATCCAGACACCTCACCCACCAATTTGATATCGTGCAACAGTTCTTCTGCTCCCAATATGTTTTTTATATAGCCTGTCAAAAGGCTTACTGAAACAAAATCGCCCATTTTTATTATAATTAACTTTTTCTTAAACTTATTAATTTAATTTTGTTTTTTAATGTGACAGAAATGGCACCTCATCCTGCAAACAAATTAAACATTCGCTTAAATAACATTTGCCAATAATTTTAATCAACACTTGTACACTCCATTACAAAATTATTCATATTTTGCACACATAAGTGTATTGTAAAGTAGCATTGAAATTGTCATTGGTCCAACGCCACCTGGCACTGGAGTAATAAAAGATGCTTTTTTGCTTACATTCTCAAAATCTACATCTCCCACAAGTTTTCCATCCACTCTGTTGATGCCAACATCTATAACAATCGCCCCTTCTTTAACCATTTCTTCTGTCACAAACTTTGGTTTTCCGATTGCCACAACCAAAATGTCTGCTTGTTTTGTGATGTCTTTCATATTTTTTGTTTTGGAATGGCAAATGGTAACTGTGCAATTTGCATTCAAAAGCAACATTGCCATAGGCTTGCCAACTGTGTTACTTCTGCCAATAACAACAGCGTGCTTTCCACTAAGCTCCACGCCTGTGGATGCAAGCAATTCCATTACTCCGTAAGGAGTGCAACTTACTGTTCGAGGATTGTTCATTGCAAGCAATCCAAGATTGTTTGGACTAAATCCGTCAACATCCTTGCTATCTGGAATCAAAGACAACAAATATCTCTCATCAAGTTGTTTTGGCAATGGCAACTGAATCAAAATGCCATCCACATTGCTATCCTCTGCAAGCTCTTTTATGATTTTAGCAACCTCATCATTAGTGCTTTCAGCTGGTAATCGATAAGCCAAAGACTTCATTCCAACCTCTTCACAACCGATAATTTTGTTTTTCACATAAGTTTGAGATGCTGGATCCTCTCCCACAAGAATAACTGCAAGACAAGGCACTCTGCCTTTATCAGCCACAAAATCTTTAACCATCAAGGCAACTTTTTCTCTTGTTGCTTTGGAAACTTCCTTACCATTTATCAAACTCATATCAATTCAACTCCTTATAAACACTTGCCAAAATGCCATTTACAAATGGACCACTTTTTGCTGTTGAATATTTTTTTACAATAGAAACAGCCTCACTGATAGCCACCTCGTCAGGCACTTCATCAACATATTTCATTTCGCAAACTGCCAAAATAAGCACTGCAAGATCTGGCTTGTAAATTCTATCCAACTGATAGCCAATTGCAAACTTTGCAATAATGCTTTTTATTTCGTCAATGTTTGCAGCCATCTTGTCAAAAGTTGTGGAGATATAATCCAAATCATCATCAAGAATATGCTTGTCCTCACTTATTTTTTGCCACAACATTTCGTCCTTTTCACCACTAAAAAGAAAGCTGAAAATCAATTGATATGTATAATCTCTTGCCTTTCTTCTGCTTGTAATTTTTTCATTTTTCACTTCATTTTTACTCATTTTTATCCTCAATAATACTTTTGACTTCTCTTATTTTTTCATATGATTGCTATTTAATTTTGCTTAAAACTACAATTGTCCACAAACACAACAAATTGCCACCTTGCAATTTGCTTGATTTTTACTTAAACAAAAACAACACCAACAACATTTACATTGATAGCTTTAACTTTAAAACTTGTTTGCTCTTCAATATCTTTTTTGATTGTGTTTTGCAATTCACTTACTATTTCAGGCAATGGATAGCCAAAATATGCATTGATTGACAAAGAAATTACCACCATATTTGTATGAGTGATAACAATTTCCATTCCGTCATAGCCATCTTTGGATGTAAACTTGTTGATTATACCACTTTCCGTGCTGATAGATGCCACACCTTTTGCCTTAGATGCCGCGCCGGAAATTATTGATGCAATTAAACTTATATAAGTATTTTGATTTAATGTATTATCCATATTGCTCCTTAAAATATATAAAAGTTTTTATTTATAAATATACAAATATATTCTAGCATAAATAATTTATAAAAGCAAGATTTATTCAAATTTTTTATGCATTTTTATATTTTTATGCAAAAATTATACTAAAAATAACTTTAAATAAACAACTATGTTTCTGCAATTTCAATTATATGCAATTTTTACAAAAAAATATTAGCCCTAATTTCTATAAAACGACAAAAACATACTCTTATTCAAGTATTGACCTTTTTTGCAGTATTTACTAATATTCACAAAAAATTAGGTCAAGTAAAACTCAACCTAATTTTTTATAATTTGAAATTCATCTAATAATTATATAAATGTTTGACATTATATTATTATGCAATATTAGTATCTAATTGTATTTCATTTTCTACAAAGTCATATGAATTCAATGAATAACTACCAGAATCTCCATATATTCTTTCAATTGTACCTGAAACCCCATCAGACGCAATAACCGGTGAACCAGGACTACCAGGCCTGCCACGACTACCAGCATTACCACCATTACCTGCTTTTGCAACAACTTTACTACTATCATTTACTATAATTCTACCATAAAAGTATATACCATGTCCGCCATTGCCACCATTACCACCAATGCCGCCATTGTTATCAACATATCCACCATAGCCATTGCCACCAGTTGCCGTCAATTTGACATTTGATATTCTCATTGTACTTCCAGTTCCATAAATACCAGACGAACCAGACAAACCATGCTTATTATCTACTAGCCCAAAACCTGCACCACCCAGCAATTCTAACTCTCCATTATTAGTCCCTGAAATATTAATATTTTGACACATAATTGCAGCCTTAATAGAATCTACAGTTGTCAAAAATTTGTTTCCTGAACCTAAAAAGTTTTTTCCATCCACAATTAAATTTAAAGTATGACATTCGCTAGCATCAATAACAGATCCATTATAATTTCCATAAACATTAAATTGTTTTAATTTTATTGACAAATCTTTAGTTCTAGGTTTGATTTTAATTGTTTTATATGACATAGGTAACAATCTTCCCGTAAATGTTATCTCACTAACTGTATCTTCGATTATAAAAGATTGACTAATTAACGACCCTGACAAACTAATATCAATTATTAATCCATTTCTATCTATTATATTTTCTCCAAAAATAATTGCGTTAACCTTTTCTTTATCCCATACAGCAACTAAAACAATATCTCCATAGGTTCCTGTTTCTAACTCAGTAATAGTTTGATTGCCATATTTCCAACCCATAAATGTATACCAACTTTTATAGGCAATAGGCAATTTAAATGTTTCCATTTCAATATTATACTTGATTTCAGTTTGATCAACAGAACCACTATTAGCATCCAATGTAATTGTAAATTCGGCAATATCCCATTTTGCATATAGTGTACAATCACTTGCAATATTCCATTGTTCAATGTATCCCAAATTATTTGAAATTGGCTCTCCATTTCCCGAAACACACCACCCAGCAAAAATATAGCCGTTTTTCAATGGAACAGGCAATGCTTTATTATAAGTATAAATTCCACCAAATTCAACTTCAATTGGTTCCAACTCATCAACCACATTTTCAAAATTTACAACATAATGCTTTGGTGAATAATGTGCCGTCAGATAGATGGAATATATGTCATCATATGTGAAAAATTGATTTGATAAATCAGGCATCTGCTTATAGTTAAAAACACTGCCAATAGCAAAGTGGCTACCATTATACTTATAATTTTCAATAACATCTGCCACCTCATATCCATCAACATAATAACCATTTTTATCATCAAAAATTGTAGTTACTTGTGGCAAAAATACGCCATTTTCATATAAATTTTGTCCATATTCAAGCACAAATTCTTCTTGTGATACTTTATCTTTTGAAATTACAATCCTATATTTTTCTGTATTATATTGTGGATATAACGCAAAAGTTTTGTCCCTATCAAACAATGACAAGGCATTAATATCCTTCCAACAAAAGCTTTCCTTTGAATTTGCAGTTGACATATGTGTAAAATATTTTCCTTCTCGGAATAATCTTTGTCTAATTAATTCACTATTTTCATTTTTCAGTGCAAGCTGTCCAATGATAAAGCAATTTGGACACATTCCTACAGAAAACTCAATACCAACTTTATTTGGCATTACAACAAATTCATCCCCAATTTGCGTTAGCCATACATAGGTGCCATTATTTTTATTAATCCTAAAATAAAAGACTTCTCTTGCCCAATGCGCTGTCAAAGTAATATCTGAATCTTCTTCAAAAACTTGTAGGCTAATCCCATAAGCATTTGTTAATTTTTTATTACCATAATACCAACCTTCAAAAATAAAACCATCGGCATATGGAACTGGCAAGGTATATGATTTACCATAATTCACTACAAAATCAGTTTGATTAATCTTAACATCTACACCATCAACTGCTGCTTTATTAACATCAAGTTCCAATTGCAGTTGATTTTTTATCCATTTTGCATAATAAGTTCTATCGCCATAATTGCCTGCTTTTAACACATTAATTCTACTACCACTAAATTGTGGATTATCATACCAACCTGCAAAATGATAACTATCTTTTGTTGGAGTTAAACCATTTAAGTCAAAAGAATATTTTATGTTATATTTTACACTATCAATTGATGTTCCACCATTTGTCACAAAGGTTATATCATATTCAATCACAGACCATATTGCTATTAACTCTAAATCAGGTCTTGCAAAATGGAAAATGTTTTGATTATTTATAATAATATCAGGATTGCCATTGTTCATAATCCAACCTTCAAATACATATCCATTTTTTATTGGTTGTGGCAAAGAAAATTCGTCTTGCGTATTAATAATAATTTGCTTGTCAAACTCATTTATTGTATTATCAGCATTTGTAAAAATTACATTCATTTCATCTCTTATTGAAACATCTATGGTTCTATCAACATTATCTTTAAATACTACTTTAAAAAATATTACCTTGCTACCATAATTTGAAGATACTTTTATCTCATCACTTAATAAACAATCTTGTACAATATCATATTCGTTATTTAACAAAAAGATTGACTCAAATTGCTCTTTATTGAAATCAAAATAATAGTACATATTATACTTACAATTAAAAGCAATGATTTCCTCTTTGTTTTCCAATTCTAAATTATTACTACCATAATGTATTTCATTTGCTAAGAATTTAATATTTAAATTCAAAATATCATAACGGGTACTAATTTTATCATTAGCAGAATTATTTTGCAAATCAGCTACAATAATATAAGAAAAATTGTTGTTTAAATTTAAATTTTCAATAACTGCACAATTATTTTTCATAACGCTACTTGCATACACACTGCCAAATCGATAATCCTTACCAATAACAGCCGCTTTAAGCACCCTATAAACTTTAAATTTAGCATATGGATTTTCACTCATTGTCAAATCAAACTTGCCAGTAAATTTAGGCGTTATCTTAATAACACTTTCTCTATTTGGCAAAATATTTATAGTTTCGTAATCCAAATTTGTTTGATCTATATCAATCGCAGGAACTTCCTTGTAATTTTTATCTTTATTGTTTATTAGTTCATTGCTAAAAACACTTGCAACATTACCCAATAAAATAGTTTCAGATTTATTGTTTAACGAACCAGCTGTGTTTGCTTGATAAACATCACACACAAACATACTTGCATAAACCATATCGACATTTGGGTCTTGAGTATTTATTTGATAATCAAATTCAAAAAAATCACCTGTGCCAACCAAAAATTGTTTGCCAGGTTCATTAATTTTTATTGCAATAGTAGCATCTTTTTGCAATCCTCCATTTTGTATTTGTTGCTCCTTATTATTAAAAAATGCCTTATAAGAAAATTTCTTTTCTTTTCCAATTTCTTCAAATTTCGCTTTGCTAGTCAATTTTGCAATATCTGCTATGATATCAATTGTTGAAAATGCTACTCCAACATATGGCATAGCTTTGAACACTGATTTAAGATATTTTAATTCTTTCAAATTATCTATTGCATGTAACAAGTCCAGTGCATCAAAAGTTGTGCTAATCATATTTACTGATAATTCACCTATATCAGCATAATCCGATTGAGTTGGCACCAAATATTTTCCTTCATATGCAAAATCAATTTGACTGAAAAACGCTCCTTTATCTTTATATGGGTCAAATCCATTATCCCAAGGATTTAGTCCATTGACATTATACAATGAAACCATATTTGTTGGATTTGATAATCTTAATTTATTATGTTGCTTAAATTCCATATTAAGTCCCAAAGCATCAGTTGGAACAGGCACAATAAATTCTTCCCCATCACATTGATAATCCATTATAACCTTATCAAGATAATTATTAACAAAAATATCCTTACTTTGATATTCTATTGCAACCATTTTTGTAATACTTTTGTTTACATAAGCAAAATCTGCTTGAAAGATTGGTTCCACCCTTATTTTAAGGTGAGATGTCGAGTCATAAACATCAGAAGTTGTAATTTTTACAAGCATTACTGAAGAAATTAATGCCTGACAATTTAATCTTTCTGATGTGCTCACAACAAACCCATATTTTTTACCAAAATGCTGTTTAAAACCAGTAGTTTTAAACAAATCTTCTGGAATAAAATTGACTATATCATCATTCCCATACACACTCATAACATATTTTACTTTAGCTGCACTATATTTAACTGATGCATTTTTTGCATAATAGTTTACATATTCATCTATGTTGATGCCGTTTACAATCTCATTGTTTGTGAAAGAATATGTACCCTCTGTTAAATTAGCAATTTTATCTTCATAACTAGTATCATTATTTAGTTGCAAGTTTTTATTATGCAAATTTGTTTTTGGCACAACTAATGCGATTGTGCTTAACAACAAAGCGATAATTAAAACTGCAACAATAAAAATTTTATTATTAGTTTTTTTATTACACATTTTATCCCCCAAAATATAATTTAATTTATTTCCAATACAAATTGGAAATCACATGTGTCAAATCGATATGATGGAGTAAAAACTATTCGATCCAAATCAGTTACACGCTCATTAAATCCAATACTAATATTGTAAACACCTTTTTCACTTAGGGTAGAAACTCTTCCCCATTGTTTCAAAATTGTTTTTTCATTATTAATTTCGGCATAAATACTTGTTAAATGATACAATTCACTATACCTGATATCTCGATTTTTCACATATTTATTTTCCAATGACACATGTTTTTTTACTCCTTCAATTTCATAAGCAAATTTTAGCCAATCATATTTGCCTTTAATATCTTTTTGACTAATTTTAATGGTTGCTCCTGGTTTTATTTCATTGCCTGTTATTGCATTTATTGGATGCAAAGTTACTTTTGTAAAACCTGGTTCTTCATTGTTATCACACCCAGTTAACAAAATGCCAAGGCTAAAAAGCATAACTAAAAGCAATATTGAAACGATAATTTTAATATTTTTTTTCATACTCCTCACTGAATTTTTAAACAGCATTTAATATGCCGATTGAAATCAATAATTAAATTTTTTATCAATTTCAAGATGTCAAAAGACATTGACTATTTTCCCACAAACTAAAATTTTGTCACCCCCATTTTTAAAAGATAGACTTCAAAAGTCTATGCTTTTGAAGTCTATCTACTCTAAATAATTTCAATAATAATTTTGATATAAAAACAATTTTTAATAAATATCTTAAAAGAAACACTTTGTATACTTATAGTATATTCTAAATTTAAGATAATGTCAATATTAAAATTGAAAAAAATTGATTATTTTTTTAGTTTTTGGAAGGATTTGCGAAGATTTTTGTTGTTTATTCCAGCCATACTTATTGCAAGGCTGATTACATTTATAACTGCTATTGCACAAATGCTGAAAATCCAAGCAGCTGCATCAAGATAGAACACTGAAAATACAGACATATAACCACTTATATTTGATGCCAAAATGTTGACAATATAAATCAAAAGACTGCCAAACGCCAAGCCAAATATCAACTGAACAATAATGAGTGCAAGGCTGAAAATTCCGTATATCCCCAAAAAGTCTTTTGTTTTTGCACCCAAAGATTTTAAAATCAAAAGTTCGTTTGCTTTTGTTTTTACAAAATCAAAATAGAACAACACTATCATTGCAACAGTCAGTAAAATTGCCACAATCATAAGTGGAATGCTCACATATTTTTGGCAAATTCCAATAAAATCATAATCGGATACTCTTGTCATAGGGCAACCTGCTATTGAATAAGACAAATAGCTATCTGACCAAGCTTGAAACTTTAACTCAAAATGCCTTTTGTAATCTTTATTTAAAGCTGTAAGTTGCTTTGCAGTGACCTTATCAGCACAAATCATTCGCTCAGTGGAAAGTTTGCCATAGCCAGTAAGTTTGTCAAAAACTCTTTCACTAAACAAAATTTTGCCATTTGCTGTGCCCATATCATCCAATACTTTTGCAATGGTAAATTCTTGAATTTTGTACACTTTATTAGGATAATAATATCCCATAGGTTCAAGTTTTGTCATGCCAACCACTGACAAAGAGATTTTGTCACCTTCAAAAACTTCGTCAAAATGATTGCTAATCAAATACTCATTCAACTTTGCCAAAGTATTTTTATCCACAATGATGCTGTTTTGCTCCAAATCCTTTGGATTTATGCCCAAGTCAAAATTGAAATATCTTTTTGTGCAATCGCTGTATGGCATATACTCAAAATAATATTCGGCATTTTGATAGCCAAAGCAATCCTCAACGGCAATTTTCAAATCGGAGTTAACACCTGCAAATTGTTTCCAATCTTGTTGAGCAGATTTGCATTTGATAACAAGATTGATAAGTGGATTTGTGCGATGCTCAAGATTTACTATTGTTTTTATTTCCGTTTGTTCTGCTACAGACAATTTATCCCATTGTTTATCTTTCAAACTATTATCCACATTATTTCTGTCATCAAAAACGCCACAAATTTTCACGCCAAACGGACTTATTACTGAATCCAAAATATTGCTTTCATCAAAACTTAACTCATACTCAATTTCGTTGATTTCCACATAAAAATTTTTGCAATGCAGCAAATAATCATAGTATGTTTTTGAAATCACAATTTCATTATTTTTAGTTGCTGTCCTTCCGATTAAAATTTCTATCCCCAAACTTTTTGGGTCATCAACAAACAATGCTCTTTCTTGATTTTTCAGCTCCATATCCACAAAATATGCTGACAAATTTGCATTGTTGGTCTGCAAATTTCCCCAACCATTTGCAATCACTTCGCCAGTGCCAATTTCATAAAAGTCGAGGTTATTTCTTTCAAGAATACCATCAATTTGACTTAAATTGTGGTCATCCATTTTATAATCATCTTTGCCAACAACATAATCAACTTCAAACAACTTTTTATCGCCATTCAAATTATTGATTGCGTTTGCCAAAGTTTTTTCAGATG
Organism: uncultured Christensenella sp.; assembly: GCA_910584975.1. Lineage (GTDB taxonomy): Bacteria > Bacillota > Clostridia > Christensenellales > UBA3700 > MGBC100798. Next base: position 81,990 of record CAJUEA010000003.1, on the reverse strand, counting down.
TGGCAAAAGACATTGAAACAGAAAGTACCATGACTGATATCAAAATAATCATAACTATGGTTAGGCAAACTTTTTTTGCAATATCTTTGTTGAGCAATGCAAGACTTAACCCAACTGAAGATTTTGCTGAAAGTCCTTTTTTCTTCTTTGCTGTTTTCGGCTTGTTTTTGAAAGAGAAAAACTCACCTGTCTTTTCCCCTTTTTGATTTTTTTGCCTTATAAGCTCTGCAACTTCGCTATCCGACAAACTATTTTCATCCCTTTCCAGTTGCTTTTCAGGCATTGCCTTTCCTGCCTCATCCGACAAAATTTTTCCGTCAAGCATTGTTATTACCCTGTCTGCCCAGTCAGCAATTTCTTGCTCGTGTGATACAACCACAACCAAAATATCATTTGCAAGTTTTCTCAAAATGTTGCAAACATTAATGCTATTTTCCTCGTCCAAATTGCCAGTCGGCTCGTCAGCAAAAATCACTTTAGGCTTTCTTGCAATCGCTCTTGCAATGGCAACCCTTTGTTGCTCGCCACCAGATAATGCATAAACTTTTTCATCAAGATTATCCACTATGCCTAAGTTTTTTGCAATCTCCAAAACAAATTCGTAGTCTGCACCATTTTCTGCAAGCTCACTGCCAATCATGATGTTTTGATAAGCAGTCAAGTTGTCAATTAGTTTGAAATCTTGATAAACATATGCAAAATCATTAGCCAAAGAACCCCCATCAAACTCATTTGCATTTTTGTCATTATATAAAATTTCGCCTGAAGATACAATGTCATTGTGCGACATTAAATTGAGAATAGTTGATTTGCCACAACCACTTGTTCCAACAATGGCGACCATACCTTTTTCCGGCAATTCAAAATTCACATCGTCAACTGCCAAAGTTCCGTTTTCGTAAGTTTTGCTTACATTTTGCAATTTTATCATAATAACCCCCCTCTGTTATTTCTTTTGATTTTGAAAAGCACAACGCAAATTTTCGTCATTCAACTTTTTGACATTAAACCACAATCCAAAAGCACTTATCCCAGCAATTGCAAGCAACACGATAAATACGCATGGTGCTGTGATAAAAAATGTTGTGGCATAAAAATCATAGCTCCCAATTATCATCCAAAATGCATTAAGAGCACCAACTATTCCCACGCCTAGCAGTGTGCCGACTACAAATTGGAACACTACCAGTAACAACAAAATACAACCAAAGATTTTCCATATATCCAAGCTTTTTGCACCAAGTGTTTTTAGAATCAAAATTTCATTGCTTTTTGATTTTATCATATCTGCAATCAGCACAGAAGCAACAATGCCAAACACCATAACCGACAGAATAAACAAAGGTAACGCAATACACATTCTTACAATCATAATAACAGAATTGGTATATTCATCATTTCTGTTGCATTTGAACATATAAAAATCCAAATAAAAATTTTCCTTATAAAAGTCATCTTTGATAAGGCTTGAAATTTCAGCAGAAATGCCATTGTATGCAAAGTTTCTAATATCTTTTAACATTTGTGGAGTTACTTTTTTGCTACTTATTGCAAAATTTTCAGACAATGGCAAAATACCATCTGTCCACTCATTAAAAACTTTTTCATTGATAACAATCGCATTAAGATTATCCACAATGTCTTTAACCACAAAAGTTTTTGTGCCATAATCCCCCAAATATAATCCACCTGAAATCCCCGGTCTTTCCTTAATAAATTTCAATTTGACTTGTGAGCCTACTTCAATTTTATTCCCCGATTGATACCTATAACTCTCTGCATAGGACTTATCAATCAAAACTTCATTTTCAACAAGTGGAGTGAACTTGTGATCTTTAAAATAATAGTCATAAAACTCTTTTGAATTTGGTGCAAAAGAAAAAGTTTGTCTTTGCATATCCTCAAACACCAATCGATAATTACTAAGCGGATTTAAAAAAATTGCTTTGTTGTTTGCAAGTGCTGCTTGTGGACGCACAATTGTAAAAACTAAACTGTTATAAAGGTGCAATTGCCAGTCTTTGTCATCCGTGTTCATATTGTAGTCGTTGTTATAATCCTCAAAAACACCTGTGATTGCAAAATTGAATGGCTCAATATATTGTCCAATAAGTTCAGTTTTTTCAAAATCAACAATTTCTCCAAAGCTATTGTCAAAACGCTTTACTTCACAAAAATAATTGTACCAAGTTTTTGAAATTGCAATTTCGGGATATTTGTCATTTGCCTTTGGTGGCACCCCAACAACAAATTTCAAATTTAAATCACTAGGATTATCAATATAAAGAGTATCCGTATGATTTAAGTTCATATGCTTTGCATAAGAAGGTGCAACCACATCTCCTGCAGGTACAATATCACCCACATAATTATTCAAATATGTTTGCTCATAAACATAACATTCTTTTCCATATTTGTTTTTTATATAGCCATTAAGTTTGCCATACTCCTCTTTATTAAGACTATATCCATTGCCTCCTGTGGTGTAAGCGAAAAATGGAGCCTTGTTGATTTTCATATTTTTGCAAAAAGAAAATTCTGTGGAAGAAAACAAGACAGCTGAGCTCAAAAAAATCAACATAATCATAACCACGGAAACCACAGCCAAAGTCACTTTTTTGCTGACATTTTTATTTCCGAAGGACAAAGTCAATGCACTGATTGATTTGATGGATAATCCGTCTTTTTTCCTTTTTTTACTTACTCCTTTTGTATAGCTAAATATACTTTTAGTGTCGATTTTTGAATGTTTTTTTACTTTTTTATCTTTGTTTTTTGAAAATTCAACATTCTCTGAATCGTCACAACTTTCAGCTTTATTTTTTATGGGTTGAACGGCAGAATTTGCTGCCATATAATCACTCTCAGAATGTTGATTTAACAAAGATTCTTTTTCTTCATTACTTGTTTGTTCAATTTGTTCTTCTTGATAATCAAGCAAAATTTCCTCAACATTATTTTTGTTTTCATCCAGCATAAAATCGTCTATGATTGAGCCATTTTTCAATCTTATCAATCTGTCAGCAAAATGAGTGATTCGTTTATCGTGAGATACAACCACAACAAGATTATCCTTAGAAAGCTGTTTTAGCGTTTCAAACACAATTTCAGAGTTTGTGCTATCCAAATTGCCTGTTGGCTCATCTGCGACAATTATTTTTGCTTTACTTGCAACTGCTCTTGCAATGGCAACCCTTTGTTGCTGTCCACCAGATAATGTATAAACTTTTTCATCCAGCAACTCAGAAATTCCAAAATGCTCTGCTGTTTGCAAAACAAAATCAATGTCAATATCCTTGTTTGCAAGTTCATAAGCTAGCAAAATATTTTGATAAACAGAAAGATTTTCAATAAGTTTAAAATCTTGATAAACATATGCAAAGTTTTTGTTAAGCATATATTTATCCATATCATTATAATTTTGATTATCCAAAAAGATTTCGCCCTTTGAGGGGATATCATTGTTTGACAACAAATTAAGCAGTGTCGATTTGCCCGACCCACTATGCCCCACAATAACCACCATTCCTGTATCTTGCAGAGTAAAAGACACATTGCTGACAGCTATCGCACCATTTTCATAAACTTTGTAGACATCCTTAAATGTTATCATTGATACCCCCTCTTAAAGCAATGATTTGCAACGGGGAGCAAACATTGCTTTAATTTGAGCCACCGATATAGCTCAAGAGCAAAACTACTTTCCTGATTTCATAATATCAAAAAATATAATAATATCTATATTAATGGCGAAATTGGCTTGTATTTGGCGAAATTGACAACAAATAAAAACAAATTAGCACAAAATTTGCTGAATTATATTTTATTATGCCTTTCAAAATTATCGCTAATCAATTTTACCTTTCTGTCATTGATACATTTTATATTAAGAAAAACAAAATAGCATTTACCATATATAATTATTTCATTTTTTAAATGAATTTTAGCAAATAAAAACAAAAAATGTGGCACATTTTGCACCACATTTTTATAATTTATTTTTATGTGATTTGATTACATTTTTGTTGGATTGATAATGATATCTGCTATTGTAAAGTTGGTTTGCTCCATAATCAAAGCACAAATTGCTGCATTTTCCTCATCAAGCAACTCTGCCTTATCCACAAACACATTGATTTTTTCGTTGCCAATCATAACTGCAACATTATCAAAGCCTTTTGCTTTAATCATTGATTCAAGTGCCATTTCAGTTTTGATATTTGTTACGATAGCAAGTTTCTCTTTTTCAGCATTTGCAATTGCTTCCTTAGTTGAATTATCATTGTTGATAATTGCATCCAAAAGTGCGATTTGCTCATTTTTTCTTAGCTCTTTATTGCTTTGCAATTCGCTGAAGAAAGTGCTTTGAGTTCCATCCATATTGCTACCCTCATTGGCCTTTCCTGCATTTAGATTAAGCACAATGCTCAAAGTGCCTGCAACCACAAGCAAAACTACCATACAACTCAATACAAGAATTTTCTTTTTGTTTTCTGTCAATTTAATATTCATAACGACCTCCGATTTTCTAATATATTTTATTCCATACCAAACACATTTATGCAATTATATTCAATTTTTAATAAGGTTGAAAGTGCCTGCATAATTGCCACCTTCACCTTTGGGTTATCCCCACCTTTTGCAACCACCACAACTCCGTCAATTTTGGCACGCTTTGTCCCAATCACCAATGGTTCATTTCCATTTGTAAGGATTGGTGTTGTAGTTTCCTCTATTATTTCAGTTACTCTTCCTTCGTCCTCAACTCTGTCTGTACGCTTGTCAACCTTTGAGGCAATCTCAAGTTGCTCACCACCATCATAAACAATCAAAACTTTTACATCACCTACCCCCTTTATTTTTCCTAAAACATCCTGAATCTGCGAAGTAAGTTCTTTGCCGTCACTCAAAGTTACTTGCTTGTCCTTGTCCTTCACATTTACATAACTAACATATGCAATGACAACAACAAATAGAACAACTGCTGCAAAAATTATTTGAAATTTTTTATTTCTCAAAATTTTATCAATTTTTTCTGTCTTTTTCCCGCGTTTGTCAATGATATTTTTATTTTCCACATTCCACCTTCCTTATGAAAAAATGCATTTTCAAATTAATGTTATATTTTTTATTATAATATTTTTATCCGTTATAAATTTTAATTTTATCCTGTTTGCAAGCAAGGTTATCCCCTACAACTTTGTAAATTTTATCTTTTTCAAAATCTCCTTTCACATAAACTTTAACAACATCAATATTATCAGTATCGCCTCTTAAATAAAATATTCTTACTTTTTGCACATCAATTTCAGATTTTTTCAATTCGGTTAGAATTCTGTTTTCTCTCTCTTGATTTTTCCTTTCGTTTACACTATTCAAAAAAGTTGTTTGTGTTTGCATTTCTTTTCCAAAAAAATCATTTAAATCAAAATCCTTATTCAAAAACTTAGGTAGAGGTGCAACCAAAATAAGCACAACTGCCAAAGCAAACACTCCTTTGATATATTTTGATGTTTCGCCATCAGCCAGCAAAATTTCAAGCAATACTCCAAGTGACACCACACCGACTATTGAAAGCAACCATGCATTCATAACACCCCCATTCAACTTTATTGCAAATTAAATTCCTGCATTGCAAGTTATCAAAATCAAAATCATCATAATAAAAAACATAAAAGCCATACCAAGCATTGCCACTACCAACAAAGTTAGATTTTTACTTATTGAATAAATAATTTCGCTCATTCGTTTGTTTCCAATTGGCTCAATGATTCCTGCTACCAACTTCAAACCAAGCGAAAAAACAAGAATTTTTAAAACGGGTGCAAGCACTATTGACATCATCATAATTACACCACCCACTCCTACAGCATTTTTAACAAGCATTACACTTGCCACGGCAAGATCCAAGCCTTCGCTCAAATAACCACCCAAAACTGGCACATAGCTTGCTATTGCAAATTTTGCTGATTTGATAGAAATGTTATCTGCAAGTGCTCCACTTATTCCATTTATGGTAACAAAAGTTGTAAACAATCCAAAAACAACACCAATAATAATTTCGCCTGCAGACTTAAAAAAACTTGTCAATTTGTTAAGCTTGATATCTTTTGAGATAAAACCAACTATCGAAAGTGCCATTGTTGCAATAAAACATGGTAAAACAATGCTACTGATAATTTTTGCCACACCAACAGATAAGACTGTCATCATAGGGCTGTAAGTTACTGTTGTTGCAATCCCTCCAAGCGCAGTTACCAAAGTGAGCATTATTGGAAAAATGATTTCCATAAAAGCAGACATATTTTTTATTGCTTTTACGCTGTCTGAAATCAAAAAAGTAACCTCTGTCATAAGAATTACAATCATTGCAGAATAGCACACAAAATGAATTATTTCTGTTGTGGACTTTGACATAAAGCCAGATGTTAAACCATTTACAATGCTAAAAATTACACTTACTGCAATCAAAGTTACAAGCAAAGGCAAAAAGCCTTTTATTGACACACCAAGCATATTTATTATCAAATTGAAGGTGTCCTCAAAACCACCATTGTATTCCCCTGACAAAATATCCTTTATAAGTTTTGTTATGCCACCTTCGTAAGACATCCCACCCAAATTTTTTTCAAACTGGACAAGCTCAGAAAAATCAATATCCTCAAGATTTTTGTTTACATTATCCTCCAGTTCTTTTTGAATTTCCTCCTCGGCAGCTGTGGTTGCAGAAATATTTTCAGCAAAAAACATTGATGCCAGTGCAAGCAAAATCAATACAGCAAGCATTGCTATGAATATGTATTTTTTACTTTTTAGTACCGATTTTTGAAGCATATTTTCCTCATTTTAACAAATTTGCCACTGTGTTTATCAATGCTGTTACCACAGGGATAGCCATCAAAAATATAGCTATTTTCCCACTAAATTGAATTTTTTTGCCAAGGCTTGGGCTACCCATATCCTCGCACATACTGCTTGAATATTCCGTCAGATATCCTATTCCCACAATTTTTAAAAGTGAGGAAAAAAGTTTGCTGTTAAGCCCAGTCTTGTCCACTATTTGATTAAACGCGATAATAACATCGCCAATATATGTCAGGGTTATAATCACAATTATTATTCCTGTTGCAAGCGTTGCCATTATGCTTAAATCCGACTTTATCGTTTTTAGCATAACCACAATTATTGCACCAATCAACCCTATTGCTATTACTTTAAAAATATCCATCAATATAACTGCAAAAGTGATTTTATACTGCTATACAAACCACCTATCATATCCAAAATTATTGAAAGCACAATAATAAGCCCAGCCATTGTTACAAAAGTTGCAATTTCATCTTTATCGGCTTTTTTCAGCACACTATTGATTATCCAAGTTATAAGCCCCACACCTGCAATCTTAAAAACTATGTCAATTCCCATACACACTCAGCACAAAATAATCATGATTGCAATGCCTATTGCAACAGACAATTTAAATGCCATAACCCCATCTTTTTTATATTTTTCAGTCGCCTTTTGCGCATCTTTAAGCGAGCGTTCCTCAATGCTTTTAAGTTTGTTTATTTCCGTAACGCTGTCATATTTTCCCACGCTTTCAATATCGGATATCAAAGCTTTTATTCTTTTTTTGTCCACCAAAGCACATTCTTTGGGATAACTTTCGCTATCCACAATATCTTTTTTGAGGTTGTTGTTTATCACTCCAAGCACTTTTGTAAAGATGTTGTTTTCTCTTGCAATATAGCTGTCGATTATGGTAAAAACAGGTGTTTTGTTGTTGGATATTTCAGTTTTTGCATAGCCAACAAAATCAACATATGCTGTCATAAAATCTGCATTGACCTTGTATTTTCTTTTGATAACCAGTCCGATAAAAGACACTACTATGCAAATTGTTCCACCCAAAATCAATTTAAACAATTACACCTGACCTCCTTGACACACCCCACACTATCCCCAAGCAACAAATAATTTGCAACCACACTTTTCAGTGGTGAATAGCACTCATTTTGCAAAAACTTGTCAATATTTTTTCCGTGTGCAGTTGCCATAAATTTAACCCCACATCTTGCAGTATCCAAAAGACAACTTACCTCTGCCCCACCAAAAATTTCATCTGTGACAATAATATCCGGAGACATTGTTCTTACAGCACCTTCATAGCAATTGAGCTTTGGCACTCCAACCATAATATCCGTGTTTGCACCCATATCCAAATTTTGCACACCATCAGTTGTTGCAGAAAGTTCATTTCGCTCATCAATCACAAGGATGTCATTGCCTTTGTTTGAAAGCCTTCTTGTCATCTCTCTTAAAATTGTAGTTTTTCCAAGATATGGTGGAGAAATTATCAAAGTGTTATCAAAATTTTCCACTATCGGAAGCACTTCCACTGGCAGATTCTGAATTGATTTTGCAATTCGAATTACTATTGAATTTATATTTTTTACACTTCGTAATTTGCCATTATCAAGAACAGCTTCTCCCACAATGCCAATTCTTATGCCACCTTCACAGCTTATGTATCCTTGTTTGATACTCTCCTCTGCTGCATAAAGTGAGCGTGATGTAGCAATTTTCAAAACATACTCTATATCTTCTGCTGTGCAAATGTAATCAACAACAAACCTATCGCCCAAAGTATAAACAACCACATTTTTGCCACGCCGAAACCTTATTTCGCAAATGCCGTTATACTTTTCCAATTTCCAATAAATTTGCTCGCGCAAGAGCCTTTTCAAACTTGAGTTCACCTTTTGCCTGTCCTTTTATCTTTGATATTAACCGCGATAATTCCAGAAATCAAACTTTCTGCCAAAATAATAAGACTGTCAACCAACATCATCAAATCAATTTTTCCATCCAAATTGATTATTGAAAAAAGCACATATGAAACAATAACAAACAAAAGTCCACTGAAAAGTCCTTTTATTGCACCCAATCTGGCATGCTTTATTCCAAACAAAATACCAAGTACAATACTAATGCTTTTGATTACCATATTGATTGCAAGAATTACATTGTCAGCAATTCCACTAAATTTTATTATTATTGCAAAAAGTAAAATCAAAACTAAAGAACTGACAACAGCAATTAAACTGCTTTTTACAATATCAATCAAATCCTCTTTTCCAAATTTCATTTTTTTCTCCATATCAACCTCCACGCTAAAGCATATGACCAAGCTATCCTCAATATACCAAAAAGCTTTTATTGTTGTCGCATAAAACACAAAAACATACAATCAAGGGATATAAATTATCTGTCCCAAAAATATTTGTTTTATATTATTAAATTCCAATATAGCAGCCTCGCTTACTTCAAACTTTTCTGCTATTTTTCGGATGGTGTCAAAGGGCTTGACCACATACCTTCTGCCGTCAGGGACACTAACAAAAAGCAAAACACCTTCCTTTATGTCCTCTTCAGCAAGATTATTTGCGCTCAAAAGCTCCTCTTCGCAAACAGAATACTTCACACAAATATCCCTTACACTTTCCTCTTTTTTTACTTTATGAATATATTGCATAGCACTATCCTCCCCTTTCTATTCTATTTTGATTTTTTTTGCAATATGATATATGGATAAATATATTTTTTTCGGAGGAATATGGCTAATAATTTTGTAAAATCTTTTTTCAAGGTTACTTCGATAAGCATAATAACGCGCGTAGTTTCCTTTATTTTTCATATATATCTGACTAGAATTTTCGGTGCGCTTAACATTGGAATTTATTCGATTGCAAGCTCTGTTTTTGTTATGTTTGCTTGCTTTGCATCCAGTGGATTTCCAGTTACGCTATCAAGAAAAATTGCACATTATGATGCACTGGGAGATTTTGACCATTCAAACAGTATGCTAACTTCAACATTGGTGATTACAGCTGGAATTTCCACTGCAATATGCCTGTTTTTTTATCTTGTTCCAAGCTCAATGAATTTGCTTTTTTCCAACCCAAAATGTCGTGAAGTTTTTCGCATTTTGTTGCCAACGCTAATCTCAACTGCAATTTATGCAACTTTTCGTGCTTGGTTTTGGGGCAAAAAGAAATATACAACCTACTCATTGCTAGAGTTTGCTGACGAGGCATTTTTGCTTGTTGGGGTGCTGATTATTTGGCTAACAAAGTTTTACAGCACAGAACCATACAACGCTTTTGCACTTGCAAATGTAATTGGCGATGTTTTTTGTATGATTATTATTGTTATAATGTTCATTGCATTCGGTGGCAAAATCAAAAAGCCAAATTATGGTGGAGAAATTACCAGTTCTTCCCTTCCAATCACAACCACAAGAATAATTGGTTCGCTTATGAGTTCGGTTGTTGCACTTATGTTGCCAAGTCTTTTGGTACATGGAGGAATGAGTTTGGACATGGCAACAGCCGATTATGGAAGAATGAGCAGCATGGTTTTGCCCATTGCCCTTGCACCAAACACAATCATAGGTTCACTTTTGGTGATTATGATACCTGAAATTGCAAGTTTAGTTGCAAAAAAAGGCAAAACAGCAGCAAATGGAAAAATCAAAAACGCAATGATTTTTACAGCATTGATTTCTGCTCTTCTTATGACAATTTTTATCAGTGCTGGCGAGGATATTTCCATTATGTTTTATGCAGACGAAAGAGCTGGAAACATGCTTGTTATCACATCAATGATAATTCTGCCACTTGTTATCAATCAGCTTTCTGCATCCTTGCTTAACACTTTGGGCAGGGAGAAAAAAACATTTATTTCAAGCATAATTTCCTCAATAGGACTTATTTTGACCTTGTTGATACTTGCAAAAGCAATTGGTATTTATGCATATCCAGCTGCACTACTTGTCTACCACAGCATTGGATTGATATTCAACACAATCAACCTTAAAAAATATACGGATATTTCACTTAGTTACCTTGTTGTTTGTGGACTTACACTTGCAATTTCCATAGGCGTTGGATATTTGGTAAAATTGATTGGTCTGAGCTATCAGCAACTTAACATTTTTGGCAGAGTATGCATTTCCTCAATAATATCAACTTTAATTTTTGGAGTGTTTGCCCTTCCTATTGTTATCAAGTTAAAAAAACATAGAAATGCTATAATATCAAAAAACAGTAACAAATAAATTTATAATAAAAAACGCATATCGCTAAAACATTAATCAAATATTCTTATTTTTAAAAATAATTTTAGTATATTGCATTTGATAAAAGAAAGATCGCAATATGTAACACAAAAAAAAGAAATTAAAAAATAAAGATCAATTAGCTTAAAGCAAGCATAAAAAATTGCAAAAAAAATACATATTATTTCGTATAAAACAGCTATCAATTCAGATACTAAAAATATGTTAATAGTATTTACTCGTGCAATAATTATTTATTTATGTTTGCTTTTTGCAATGCGACTTATGGGCAAAAAGCAACTTGGGGAATTGCAACCCTTTGAATTTGCGATTACACTGGTGGCAGCAGAACTTGCTTGCATACCAATGTCAGACACGACCGTGCCAGTATTTTTTGGATTAATACCAATTTTCACATTGTTTGTGATTCATTTGATATTGACCAAAATTATTAAGCACTCAATCAGATTCAGGCGTGTGATAAATGGCAAACCTATCATTGTAATAGACTCAAACGGTATAAACTATGATGCAATTAACAAACTGGATATGACAGTAAATGACCTTTTGGAATCTTTGCGAGGGGCGGGATATTTTTCTCCTGCTGAAGTCCAATTTGCAATAGTGGAAACAAACGGCGACCTAACAGTTGTGCCAAAAGCAGAAAATGCACCACTAACCCCATCTGATATGGGAATCCAAACTGATCCAAAAGGCATACCATATATGCTTATTTGCGAAGGAAAACTGCTTTCTCAAAATATGCAGCTATCAGGAGTCAGCAATGAATTTATTGAAAAAATGCTAAAAAAATACGACTTGAAACAAAAAAATGTGCTTTTGGCATCTGTTGATAACAACAAAAATGTATTTTTGCAACCAATCAAAAAAACTGCTATCAATACAAATGTCGAGGAGGTAATGAATGAATAGAATTATCATAGCAATAGTAGTTATCGTATTAATTTTGACTTTTGGTGTGCTGAATGAAGTTTATATCAACAATTCTTTTAATGGCATAGGTATGCGTTGCGAAGAGGTGCAATCGCTTTTGGAAAACAAAGATTACGAAAAAGCAAAACAAGTTTCACAAGAAAGCATTGAATGGTGGCATAAAAGACGCGAAATTTTAGAGTTGACTTGCCCTCATAATGAAATAAAAGACTTTATGACAAATCTATCCACTTTATATGGTGCAATTTACGCAGAAAATTATCAAGATGCCCTGTCAATTAGCATTTCTCTTCAACAAGATGCAAAAACAAGATTAGGACTTTTGAAATATGCACCTAAAAACATTTTTTAAAATCAACGCAATGAAAGTTACAACTTAAATGACAAAAAGCCACAAACTCATTGCAATATATTATCATATGCTGATTTGCAGATATCTGCATTAAATCATATTGTGATATATTCATATAAACAAATCGGGATTAATACAAATTAACCCCGATTTTTGACAGAAAAATTCAATTTTTTGCATAAAAAACAAATTATTAAATGAGCATTTGCAGATATGATTTTATATCACTGCACCACTGCCCGAAAAATAATTTACAATAATGAAAAATTAAAAATAATTTTGTAATTTTAAGGAATACAAATGCTATTTTTTTTAAACAATCACATAAAATATTTTCTACTTGTTCCCACCACTTTAAATCGTAAAACTATTTGTTTTTAACTCAAACACTCCATTTGTCACAAAAATTGTAGCTTAACATTTTTTATGATACAAATAAACTAAAAAACACAACTGCATAAAAAAATGACTGCAAACGCAGTCATTTTTAACTTTTTGTTATGCAAAATTTAAGGCAAAACATAATGTTATATGCGATAAATAAATATCATTTTAAATTATATTAGTCTAAGTTTTTGCAAAAATTTTCTTTTGAAATATATTTGCTAACTAATCTTTCAATTTGTCTTTTAAGAATTTACCTGTATAGCTACCTTCAAATTTTGCAACTTGTTCTGGTGTTCCAGTAATCAAAATTCTTCCTCCATCATCGCCACCTTCAGGTCCTAAATCAATGATATTGTCTGCAACTTTAATCACATCCAAATTATGCTCGATAACCAAAACAGTGTTGCCCAAATCGCAAAGTCTATCCAAAATTGCAATAAGTTTTTTGACATCGTGTGTGTGCAATCCAGTTGTTGGCTCATCTAGGATATAAATTGTTTTGCCTGTGCTGCGTTTTGCAAGCTCTGTTGCAAGTTTAACCCTTTGAGCCTCTCCACCTGACAAAGTTGTTGCAGATTGCCCTAATTTGATATAACCAAGACCAACATCCTGCAAAGTTTTAATTTTTTTGTAAATTGAAGGCAGATTTTCAAAGAAAACACATGCCTCATCCACAGTCATTTCCAAAACATCATAAATTGATTTACCTTTGTAAGTAACTTGCAAAGTCTCCCTATTATAACGCTTGCCACCACAAACTTCACAAGGCACATAAACATCTGACAAAAAGTGCATTTCAATTTTAATAATTCCGTCACCAGCACAATTTTCACATCTGCCACCTGCCACATTAAAGCTGAATCTGCCTGACTTGTAACCTCTTGCCTTTGCCTCTGGTGTAGATGCAAACAATTCCCTTATTGCAGAGAAAACACCCGTATAAGTCGCTGGATTTGAACGAGGTGTTCTGCCAATTGGAGATTGGTCAATGCAAATAACCTTATCCAAATTATCAATTCCCTCAATACCTTCACAATTTGCAAATTTTTGTCTTGCACCATTAAGTTTTGCTTGCAAAACAGGATAAATAATGCCATTTACCAAACTTGATTTACCACTGCCCGAAACACCAGTCACAACATTGAATTTCCCAAGTGGAATTTTCACACAAACATTTTTCAAATTGTTTTGCTTTGCACCTTTAACCTCAATGAAAAGTCCATTGCCTTTTCTGCGTGTTTTTGGCACCTCAATTTTCCTCTTTCCACTCATATATTGTCCTGTCAAAGACTTCTCACAATCCATAACCTGCTGAGGAGTGCCACAGCAAACAACCTCGCCTCCATGGATTCCTGCTTTTGGCCCAATATCCACAATGTAGTCTGCAAGCATCATTGTGTCCTCGTCGTGCTCAACCACAATAAGTGAGTTGCCCAAATCCCTAAGCGATTGCAATGTTTTAAGCAACTTTTCATTGTCTCTTTGATGCAAACCAATGCTTGGCTCGTCCAAAATATAAAGCACACCAGTCAAACCACTGCCAATTTGAGTGGCAAGCCTTATTCTTTGTGCCTCGCCACCTGACAATGTGCCTGCTGACCTTGACAATGTAAGATAAGTCAATCCAACATTGCAAAGGAAATTTAGTCTTGCATTAATCTCTGTCAAAATCTGTTTTGCAATTTGCATTTCAGTGTTTGTAAGTGTCAAATTTGCAAAAAACTCTTTTGCTTTAACAATTGGCAAATCGCACAATTCTGCAATATTTAAACCACCAACTGTAACTGACAAAGCCTCTTTTTTAAGTCGTTTCCCCTTGCACAAATCACAAGGCTCTTGTGTCATATATTTTTCAATTTCTGCTTTTACAAAATCTGAATTTGTTTCGTTATATCTCCTCTCCAAATTGCTTGCAACACCTTCAAATTTCATTTTATAGGCACCACTGAAAGAAGAGGATGCGTAATTAACCTTATATTCCTTATTGTCGCCATACATAAGCAAATCGATAGCTTTTTTTGGCAAATCCTTAAGTGGAGTATCCAAATCAAAGCCATTTTCTTTTGCTACAACTTTAAGCACACTGCTTGAAATTCTGCTTGTGTCAAGGTTCCACCCCGAAACTTCAATCGCTCCGTCTTTAAGCGATTTGTTCCAGTCTTTTACAAGCTTATTTACATCAATAACATTGTTAAATCCCAATCCGTGACATTTTGGACACGCTCCAAAAGGGTTGTTAAAACTGAACATTCTTGGTGCAAGTTCCTCAATGCTAATATCGCAATCAGGGCACGCATAATTGATAGAAAACAACTGGCTGTTGCCTTCACTTTGAACCTCAACCAAGCCGTTTGCCAATTTCAAAGCATTTTCCACGCTATCGGCAAGTCTTTTTGAAATACCTTCCTTGATAACCAACCTATCAATAACCACATTGATTGTGTGTTTAACATTTTTTTCCAAAATCACATCATCTTGATCCAAAGAATAGTCGATTCCGTCAATCTGAACACGCATATAACCACTTTTTCTGTATCCCTCAAGTTGCTTTGTGTACTCGCCTTTTCTGCCACGCACAACAGGTGCAACAATAATAACCTTTGTTTTGTCGCCATATGCAATGATTTTATCAACAATTTGATCTACTGTTTGATGTTTTATTTCCTTCCCACACTTAGGGCAATGAGGAATACCAATTCTTGCATACAAAAGCCTCAAATAGTCATAAATTTCTGTCACAGTACCAACAGTTGACCTTGGATTGTGTGATGTTGTTTTTTGGTCAATGGAAATTGCTGGAGAAATTCCGTCAATACTATCCACATCTGGCTTATCCATTTGTCCCAAAAACATTCTTGCATAAGAAGACAAACTTTCAATATATCTTCTTTGACCTTCTGCAAAAATTGTATCAAAAGCAAGTGAAGATTTACCTGACCCAGAAAGTCCAGTAAACACAACCAACTTATCCCTTGGAATAGTCACATTAATATTTTTTAAGTTGTTTTCTCTTGCACCTCTAACAATAATTTCGTCTTTCATAACTCACCATTTTTATTTTTCTCTAATTAGTATGTTTTGATAAATTTATTTTCAATTTCCACAATTTTAAATTACCATTAAAGTAATTATATCAATCTTGTGAATATACCACATTCATTGTGTCTCCACAAAGCAACTGTTTTGTGAATTATTAAGGAATAACTGCATACTATATTTTGATTAAAAACATACAAGAATTTATCCCTAACAATCAAAAAATTTAAAATGTTTTTACAAATCCTTTAATTTCTTTTTCAACTCACTGATAGCCTCACGATAGGAAATTGCAGACTCAAAATCAAGCTTGCTGCTTGCAATTGCCATTCTGCTTTTAAGGATGTCAATTTCACGATATATATCGGTTTTCGTAAGGTTTTTATCATTTTTGCTGTCAATTTTCTTTGTAATTTCCAAAGTATTAACAACATCTTTAACAATAGTTTTTGGCACAATATTATGCTCGATGTTATATTGATTTTGAACTTCACGACGGCGATTTGTTTCGCTTATTGCAGCCTTCATACTATCCGTGATATTGTCTGCATACATAATAACTCTGCCCTCGCTGTTTCTTGCCGCTCTGCCTATTGTTTGCACAAGCGATGTTTCCGAACGCAAAAAACCTTCCTTATCTGCATCCAGTATCGCAACCAACTGCACCTCTGGGATATCCAAGCCTTCCCTAAGCAAGTTTATGCCAACAAGCACATCAAATTCTCCTCGTCTCAGTCCACCGATTATCTCAATTCTTTCCAAAGCATCAATTTCCGAATGCATATAATTCACACGGACATTGTGCTCTTTCAAATAATTTGTGAGCGATTCACTCATCTTTTTTGTAAGTGTAGTAACCAAAACTCTGTGTCCTGTGCTCACAACATTGTTAATTTCAGAAAGCAAATCGTCAATTTGCCCATCAATCGGACGCACTTCAACCTTAGGATCCAAAAGTCCTGTTGGACGGATAAGTTGCTCTGCTGTGTTGTCCGAAAGATTAAGTTCGTAATCGGCAGGAGTTGCTGAAACACAAATAATTTGGCTGATTTTGCTGTTAAACTCCTCAAAAGCTAATGGTCTGTTGTCAAAAGCCGAAGGAAGTCTGAATCCATACTGCACAAGATTTGTTTTTCTTGCCTTATCGCCGTTAAACATAGCCCTAAGCTGTGGCAAAGTGATGTGCGATTCATCCACAAACATAAGATAATCTTTACCAAAAAAGTCAAGCAATGTGTAAGGCATTTGACCTGGCAATCTGCCATCAAAGTAACGGGAATAGTTTTCAATGCCATTGCAATAGCCCATTTCTCTCATCATTTCCAAATCATAGCTTACTCTTTCTTTTATTCTTTGAGCCTCAATAAGCTTGCCGTTTTCCTCAAAATATTTGACTTGTGCCACCATATCTTTTGCAATTTGATCAAGTGCTTTTTGCATACTATCACTGTTTACAACATAGTGGCTTGCAGGAAAGATATTTGCGTGTTCCAATGTGTTTATTGCCCTTGATGTAATCAAATCAAACTCGCTTATTTTGTCAATTTCGTCTCCGAAAAACTCAATTCTAAGTCCTTTGTCATTGTTATCTGCACGCATAACTTCAACAATATCGCCACGAACCCTAAAAGTTGAACGAGTAAAATCAATATCCGAACGCTTATATTGAATTTCCACCAAACGCCTAATAAATTCATCTCTGTCAAGTTCCATACCCGGTCGCAAAGATATTGCCATATTGTAATACTCAAGTGGTGCACCCAAGCCATAAATGCAAGATACCGAGCACACAACAATAACATCACGCCTCTCTGACAAACTGCTTGTTGCAGAGTGTCTAAGCTTGTCTATTTCGTCATTAATTTGCAATTCCTTTTCAATGTAAGTATCCGAACGAGGGATGTAAGCCTCAGGTTGATAGTAATCATAATAAGACACAAAATATTCCACTCTGTTGTGAGGAAAAAACTCACGCAACTCATTGCAAAGCTGAGCAGCGAGAGTTTTGTTGTGTGCGATAACAATGGTGGGCTTGTTAACTTTTTCAATGACATTTGCCATTGTAAAAGTTTTTCCAGAACCTGTCACGCCAAGTAAAACTTGCGTTTTAAGTCCGTCCAACACACCATTAGCCAAAGATTCTATTGCCTGTGGTTGATCTCCACAAGGTTTATACTTACTTACCAACTCAAATTTATCCATAGTCTAATACCAAAATACAAACTAATTTCACTTAAACAATTATATCAATTGTCTTCAAATTAACACAATCATTGCAAATCATTTAAACATCAAAATTATCAAAAAGCAATCAAAAATCGATACTATTTTTGTTTTTTCTTGTAACACTTAGCAATTATTCCCTATTATCAGTCTCCACAATCACATGACACATTGCATTTTTCCTTGCCTTGCAATTCAACTATTCGGGTGCATTTTTTTGCAAGTTTTATTATTGCAAAAAAGCAAATTGCACCAAACACAAAAAGACTTGTAAAAAACACAATTAATGAATATAAGCTTTTAAGCACGGAGCAGCCTATGCAAACGCTTATGCCAAACATAAACAAAAATACTGAAATGATAACATTCATTTTGTTGAAATTGCAATGTTTGATAAAAATAGAATGGCGTTTTCTGAAAAACAAATTTTTGCGCACAAACAACAAAATATGCGATGCCAATACACTTGCAAAGCCAATAATACTAAGTGCAAATGACACCCAAAGCCCACTGCTTACTGAAGATTTTGCACTGTTTGCAAATGTCAAAACCAAAATGTTTATTGTCACTCCAAAAAGCACAAGCGAAATGAAAATGCTGACTACAAGTCCAAAAACTTTTGTTGAAAAAGTATTTACATGTGCAAAAATAGATGCAAAAACTATTGGCAACAAATAATAAACAAAGCCTAAAATAAGCAATTCGTATTGTTCGCCTACACGAGTCACATTGTTGTTGCTGTCAAAATGAGCTGCAATGTTATCTGCCAAAAAGAATGTGGAAAACAAACATATTCCAAAAAGTATAGTAGGCAAAACAAAACTGACAATAGTAAGCGTTTTCTGTATGTAATCTTTATTCATTCATCCCTCAATTTTTCAATGCCAAATCAAGCATAATATGTACTAATTTAACTGATAAATCACAAATATTTTCAAAAAATTATCTACCTGCAATTGCATCCAAAATCAATTTTAGGAAAAACACACCTATTGCAAGAGCAACTGACATTGAAATTTTAAAGTATACCCAGCGTTTTTCATTCAAAATTTCACGATAAAAAGCGTGTCCTTTTTGATGCAATGTAAAGCACCAAACTGTCTCCCCTTTTCTTTTGGACTCAACCAATTCATAATAATCGTCAAGCTCCAAATCACGAATAATTTTGTTTAGGTCATTGCCCTTTATTTCAATTTTAGGAGAAATATCATTTAGCACTTCAATAGGACGCAACAGACAAACGCCGTTTTTGTCCACAGAATTATAGTATATTGATTTCATAACAGCTTTTTCTTTTTTGTTAAGCATAATACACTCCTTTTATTATTTGACTTTTCAGAAAATATTCAAATTAACTTATATATTTTTAATAAAACAAATAATCTTGTTTGCCTCTTTAAAATTCATTGCTTTATGAAAATTGTGACTATTTTTGTTACTCAATTCGCAATCGCTTGCAAATTCCTTACAATTTTTACTTTTTGCCCATTTTTCACATTCTTGCAACAACTCTTTAGCATATCCTTTCCTGCGAAAACTTTCTTGTATCCATATCCCTTCAAGGTATCCTACTGGACTTGTTGCACTTCCTTCCACATAATCAAATCTTAAATTTACTTGTGCAAAACCTACGGGCAAATTATTTTCATATTTCAAAAAAAATTTAACATTATCATTCAAAATATCTTCACAAAATTCTTCTTGCAATTCTTTTTTTGTGCTATTTTCATATAACTGAACTGCCATATTTACCAAAATATTTATGTCTTGTTTTTCTGCGACTTTTACCATTTTTCCCCTTTTTAATCCAAATTAATGTAAGCATAAATTTTGTATTATTACAAGAGTAGCACAAGCAAGGTTATAATTGCACCACTTATTCCACCACCAAGAATTCCACCCAACAAACTGATTAAAAAGTTTTTGATATTGCTTTTTGGGGCTTTGCTACTTACACTTGAAACAGACACAAGACCTGCCATAATTTCATTTTGAGAAAGTGGCGCTGAAGGGTCAAAGCTTGTTGTTGCCACGGGAGTGATTGCCTCTTGCTCTTTTTTAACAAGCTTTTTTGACTTAAGTTTGTTTTGCTCATTTTGCCTTGCAATGCGAATCCTTTCCACCAATTCTTTGCCTGCAGGCGTAAATGTCAAACAAAGCACATCCTCATCTTGATATTTTAAAATTATAAACTTGTTATCACAAAGTCCTTTTATTTCTGCGTTTAGCAAATCATTATCCCAAGTGCATTCAAAATCTTTTTCAAGAGTGCTGATTATATCACATTTATCTATTGTATTATAGCCTTCCACGCACAATTTATCCAACACTTCGGCAAGTTTAACCACATTAGAATTAAGCATAATCACTCCTTTTCACCACAAAATAAAACTTCTTTATAGCAATATTTTGACTTAATTTTCAATCAATTTTTTGAAATAAATATTACATTACATATAAATTATATAACAAAATTAAAAAAAAATCAACTAAGTAATCAAATTTGCTTTATTTATTAGACAAAATGTGGTATGATTTAGTGAATAAATATATAAAAGGAGAATCGTATGAATTTATTAGACAGATATTGTAGCAACATCAATGCATTGGATTACGACGATTTTAGCAAAAATACTAAAATCAACATCCCAGAAAACTTTAACTTCGGTTACGATGTCGTCGATGAATATGCACGAATCACTCCACAAAAAATTGCTCTTGTTTGGGTTAATGACGAGGGAGAGGAAAAAATTATTACTTTTGGAGAACTAAAAACATTAAGTGATAAAGTTTGCAATATTTTGCTTTCTCACAACCTTAAAAAAGGCGATTTTATTATGACAATGCTTGGAAGAAGGTACGAATACTGGATTATTGCAACAGCTTGTCATAAACTTGGCATTGTACTTGTACCTGCAACTTTTTTACTTACAGCAAAAGATATTGAATACAGATGCAACAATGCAGAAGTTAAGCTTTTGTTTGTTACAAATCAAAAAGAAGTTACAAAGCATGTTTTAGAGGCAATACCAAACTGCAAACAACTTAAAGCTGTTTACACTCATGGCGAGGCTGATGGTATGCTCAACTTTACCACTACACTTGAAAACACTTCAGCTGATTTCACTCCACCTTGGAAAACTGAAAACGACGATATGTTTCTTGTTTACTTTACAAGTGGAACAACAGGCGAACCAAAAATGGTTGCTCACAAATATTTGTACCCATTGGGACACATTATCACTGCAAAATTTTGGCAAGATGTTGTTGATGATGGTTTGCACCTTACAATGGCAGAAAGTGGCTGGGCAAAATGCAGTTGGGGAAGAATTTATGGTCAATGGATTTCTGGCACAGCAATTTTTGTTTATGACTACTTTGGCAGATTTACTCCAACAGACATACTGCCAATGATTTCAAAATACAAAGTTACAACTTTTTGTGCACCTCCAACAATTTACAGATTTTTGATTAAGGAAGACTTGTCAAAATATGATTTTTCAAGCTTAAAACACTGCTCTACTGCGGGCGAACCTTTAAATCCTGAAGTTTCAAAAGAATTTACAAAAGCAACAGGACTTGAAATTTACGAAGGCTTTGGTCAAACTGAATCTTCAGTTTTGCTTGGAACATTCAAATATCTTCCAATCAAGCAAGGCAGTATGGGAAAACCTTCTCCAATCTATGATATTTATCTTGCAGACAATTCTGAAAACGAAGTTGAGGATGGCGCAACAGGCGAAATTTGCATTAAAATGCGTGAAAATCAACTTGGGCTTTTGTACAAATATCACAAAGATGACGAAAGAACATTTAATACTTTTGGCACAGGAGTTTATCACACAGGCGACCTTGCAACAAAGGACAGCGACGGATACTACTGGTTCGTTGGCAGAAAAGACGACATTATCAAATCAAGTGGTTACAGAATTGGACCATTTGAAGTTGAATCAGCTCTTCACGAACATCCTGCTGTTTTGGAATGTGCAATTACAGGTGCACCTGACCCACTAAGAGGACAAGTTGTAAAAGCAACAATTGTACTTGCAAAAGGCTTTAGCCCAAGCGACGAGCTTACAAAAGAATTGCAAAATCATGTTAAAAAAGCAACAGCTCCTTACAAATATCCACGAATTGTGGAATATGTGGATGCATTACCAAAAACAATCAGTGGAAAAATCATCAGAAAAGAGATTGCCGCTCGTGACAATAAAAAGTAAGCAATACTTACAAAATTAATCTCTAAAAATTAATGTCATGCACAAATGTTAAAAGGCGAACAAAAAAGTTCGCCTTTTCTTTATCAAAAGATTAAAAACAAAAATCTGAATAAATTATTTGCTAAAATAAAAAACTCATCTTCAAATTTCAAGAAGACGAGTTTTTCGTTTAATTAGTTTTTCTTTTATGCAATCTTTTTAAAACAATAAGCTTTTAATGACCAAAATATTAATTTGCAATGAAAGCATTTTACCAGCCTGCATCGGCAGCTTCAACAATGATTTCAAAGGTATTCATATTTTCCATATTTTCTGGAATACTCAATATGAACACATATTTTGGCTCATTATTCATAAACGATGTCATAACAAACTGCAATTTTTTACCTGCCATATTTCCTTTGATTATTATCTCCACTCTTCCATTATTCTCAATCATTTGTTTCACATTAAAACCTAAAGAATTTGAGCCACTGCCACAGCTAAAGTTTTGATATTCTTCCTCATATTGTATATCTTGATAATTTGTTATGTGCAAAGTTACCACATATTGTCTCATAAACTCAACAACAATTTTATTGCCGAATATTTCTTTGTAATAGACAACTTGTTCTGAACCTACAATGGAATAATCATTGTTATAATAAAAATTTCTAAGATACAAAATTTCACCTTGACAAATATCTTGCGAAATATTTTGTAGTGTCGCACCAGTAAGTTTATCTTTCAATTCAACCTCTACACTTGTTTTTTGATTTGCATCACTTTCGATAGTATCACAGGTTGCAAGATTGCAATAGCCATTGTTTTTAAGAGTATCTTCCATTACTAAAGTCTTACTTCCATAATAATAATTATACCTGTCAAATAACACATAATTTTTTATTTCGACTTTTTTATACTCGCCTGCTTTAAGTATTGTTACTTTTTCATAATCCATATCAAAATCTTTAGCATCTACCATAGCCAATTCTTGCTTATTGTGACCAAAGCTTGTTGGAACATATATTACTGCCGAATTACTTTCTCTTTTATCAAGCAAAGGAATAGATTCAACAAGCGAACCTTTCGCACCATTATAAATTATAGATTCCTCAAAAATGACAAATGGCTTGAACTCTTCATTTTTAACATTAAATTTTATATCTTGAGTAATAGGCTTTTCGCTCTCTAGTACATAACTGCCTGATTGAATTGACAAATTTATTCCTTCATAATCTTCTGCAAACTCAATTTTTTCGTTGTTTTGAACTTTAAAGCTAAATCTGTAAAACTCATTTTTAAAAGTTACACTTTCTGTTATGTCAGAATTTTGTTTTAATTGCTTGGTTGTGTATGAAAAAATAACTGTTTCATAACCGGGACAAGCGACAACAATATCCACTGGCAAAGTATTGCTTAATGACACAACATATTGTTTATTGTCCTTCTTTTCGATTTCTCCTTGAGGACAATTAACAGAAACTTCAGGATATTCCTTATCCAAATTGATTGTTACACGCACCTCGCCTGAATAGTCTGTATTGTCCGCACATGATGCCAAACACAAACTAAGACAAGCTATAATACAAATTGATAAAAATATTAAAAATTTCTTACGCATAGCTTAACCCTCCAAAGTTTCCATAATAGGTTTGCGAGACATTTTCAAACTGCACCCTAAGGCAAAAGCTAATCCAATCACAGCAAGCACTGCGATAACAACCACAAGTGCAATTGGTATTGTTGCCCAACTTATAGAAATAACCACATTGCCATAAGCAAGTCCACCTTTGAACAAATAGTCAAACAACAACTTAATACCCACGCAAATTGCACCACCAATCAATGCAATCCAAACAAATGCTCTTGCAAAAACACGCATTACTTCAGACACATACAATTTAGGGATAACACTTGACCTTGCACCTATTGCACGCATAACTCCAAGATAATTTTTTCGAGAATTAACACTGTGCATGATTGTATTAAACAAGTTGACCAATGCTGCAAACAATATTATGCCAGCAAACACTGCTGCAAAAGACATTGCAATTGTAATGATAAAGTTTATCATAGAAAATGTTGCATATGAAGGCGAACCAACCACATTTTCAAACTCCATTTTTAAAGTGTAATCTGCCTTGTAATGTGGATAAACAGAAGATACAACATTTGAAACCTGCCCATAAGCATTTAATTTGTTTTTATCAGGAATATATTTGTAATAATTGCTTTCAACTTGCAAAATTTCTCCTGTTTTATCGTTATATTTAGCCAAATTTGTATAAATACCATAATCTTCAAATCCTGTAAACAAGTATTGATATGCCTTGAAATTTTTTGCCTCAATATTGCCAAAATCAATTTTATATCTTGTATAATTACCATTATTGTTATCTGCATTAATGTTATACATTATTGCAGGTGTATTATCTTGGCTATACAAAGATGCTGAAGATACAATCATATCTGCAGTGTTGATGTCTTTTGTCCCCTCATAATCATAAAGTGGAGCGTTTTCACTGCCAATTACTCCGACAACTTCAAAATCTCTGAACAAATAGTGGTCAATATAAGAAAATTTATCTTCACCTGAACAATAATCTATCGTACCATTTGATTTTTCACGAATTTCCACACTTACTTTTTTGCCATAAACATCATCAGCTGTAAGTCCTGCCATTTTTAAGTATTTGCGACTCAAAATAACTTGTCTTGCACCATTGCCACTAAAGCCTTTGTTGTGAGAATCGCCCAAAACACCAAATTTTGATGCTGCAAGCAAATCAAGCTGATTTGAATCCACCACTGCAAGCGATGTATTTGCACTAGCCGAACGATTATCTGTGCTTTTAACTCTGAGTGGTTTTGTCTCACCATCCACAGTAATTCTGTCAAAATATTTATATTCACTTTGCAGAGTCTCGTCGTCCATTGAATAAACATCAAATCTTTTATAAGCCTTTACATAATGTAAAGTTTCAAAACTTGCATTTTCAAAAACAGCAGAATTGTCTTTCGCATTTACTGTATTAACATACCTTCCACCATTTATTGATTGATAGGTATAATTATTATAACTTGTTGTTACCACTCCCTTTTGTCCACTTTGGAAAATAGCATACAATGTTTCAGGATTTTTGTTCAATTGAGGAAGAATTGATGCGTAAAGTGCTACCATTGCAAAAATTATTGGAACAATAATAATCAAACTGATAGACATTCCACTTACTGTGCTTCGTGTTGCTTTTTTTCTTGCCTTCAAACTGATTTTGGCAAGTCTCCAGTAATCATTCACTTTCATATCAGTTCACCTCACTTATTACAGAAACAACATCCATTTTGCTTATTCTGTTCAAAGATTTTATTGTAAACAGAATTACCATTATCGCCATAAGTGCAAACACTGCAAACGGCACATAAAAAGGCATAACCAATTTCAAGTTCAAGCCTAATGTTGCAAGAGTTGATGCAAGCAATGGCTGAATACCATAAAACAACCCGATTGTCACAATAGTTCCAAGCAATACTGCAATAAAAATGCTTACCAAAGCTTGAATCCTCACAACGCTTTTAACCACATTGTTTCTCATACCAATAGCTTTCATCATACCAAAGAATTTTGCATTTTGCTCCACAGTAATTTGAATTGAGTTTGACACACAACCAATGCTAAGCAAAATGATAATGACAGACACAACAAGCACTGCAACAACAATAATCAATGTCATAATCATTGACATTGTTCTTGCATTAATGATATCTGAATAAACATCAAGTCCAGTTGGATTTTTTTCGTAATCAAATGTCTTGTTGTCTTTGATAAAGCTTTTGATTTTGTTCAATTGTCCCAAAGTGGCACCTTCTTCAATCTTTGATTGAGTAAATCTAATACGATTAATTTTAAGCCCACTTTTTGTTGCAAAATTATAATCCAAAATAACAAAAGAATTTTGTGCCCATTCATAGTATTGAAAATCAACAATTCCAACAACTTCAAACTCATAACTTTTTTCATAGTCGTTATAATTTGGAGTTGGATCTTTATCATATCCTTCGCTGTCAAAAACTCTTATGTTAAATTTGTCTCCCACTGTCAACTTTGACTTTTCTGCATATGTATCATTTATCCATGCATATTGTTTGTTAACATCATCCTTATTCCACAATCTGCCTGCTCTCAAATAGTTATCTTGTCCTGCAAGCATATTTTTGCTCAAATCAGTCAAAGCAAAATCCACATATTCCGTATTGTTGTCCAAACGAATTTGTGAGGTATTTACATTCATAGTTACATTTTGCAAAAATGGCAATTCGTTGCCAACTTTTTCAATATAACTACCCAATTCATTATTATCAAAATAATACTCTTTCATTTCAAAATGATCGCCAATTTGAATTTGCTCATATTGATATCTCAATGACATATCTGCATAATTATCGTCTTCACTTGACTGAGCCTCGTTTAATAGCACACCCACATTTACGCCGACAGATGCAACTATTAACACAATAGTTGACAAAATAAACAGCACAAGCGTTACAAGCAATGTCCTCAACTTATTGCCCCAGATATTATGCATTGAGATTTTAAAAATATCCCAAAACTTCATTTTATTCCTCCACTTTCTGCGCTTTATCTGCAACATCTAAGCTGGAAATATTTTTTTCAGTTTTAACATCTTGTTTGTCATTATTTCCTGCAAGTTCAACATTAATCTCGATATCTTCTTGCTCAAAAGAGTCATTTTTACTTGTTGCACTCTTTTCAATAAGGTTGCCATCAGCATCGTAATCACTTGCGTGCTGTGCAGCCTTTTTGGTTGCCTCATCGTTTTCGATAATATTTGCAATCACACCATCCTTGATTTCAACCATAATGTCAGTTTTGCGTGCGTCATCAATATTGTGAGTAACCAAAAGCACAGTTTTACCACTATCACAAATTTTTTGCAAAAGTGCAATAACCTCTTGTCCGTTTTGGCTGTCCAAATTTCCTGTTGGCTCATCTGCCAAAATGATATCTGGGTCAAACACCAAGGCTCTTGCAATGGAAACACGCTGCTTTTGTCCACCTGACAATTCACTTGCTTTCTTTTTTGCCTTGTCAAGCAAATTCAAATCGGAAATAGCCTGCATTGCCTTTGCCTCACGCTCTTTGCGATTTACGCCTGCAATGGTCATTGGCATTGCAACATTTTCAAGCACTGTAAATGTTGGTTCCAAATAAAAAGACTGAAAGATATAGCCAATCTTTTTGTTGCGATAGTCAGCAAGTTGATTTGAAGTTTTGTTGTTAAGCACTTCACCATCAATTTCAACCTCACCAGATGTGCAAGAATCCAATGCACCAACAATGTTCATAAGTGTGGATTTACCACTTCCAGATTTGCCGACAATGGAAATAAACTTGCCACTTGGCAACTCCAAATTGACATCCTTCAATGCATGAACGGCGCTATCCCCTTTGCCATACACTTTGTTCACATTTGTTAATTTAATCATACTACCTCCAAAAAAAACTTTTTATATTGCAAACGCATATTTTTGCGTTTTAGTACCGATTTTTGACATATTATTGCCCTTCTTCAAGCGATTCCACAATCGGCTTATAAGCAATTTTTACACTGCAACCCAAAGCAAATATCAATCCGACAACAAACAAAATTGCCATAATCGCTAGTATTACTATCGGGATTAAATACCATGGCAAAGAAATTGTAATTATTTTTGCATAACCACCAATTGCACTTGTAAAAATCTTGTCAATTACAATTTTTACAACAATACACAATGCTATTCCAATGCACGCAATCCAAGCAAAAGCAGTGCAAATCATTCTTATTACCTCAAAGAAATACAGCTTAGGTATATCTTTGGATTTTGCCCCTACTGCACGCATAACACCCAAATAATTTTTCCGTGATTGAACGCTGTGCATAATTGTGTTAAACAAATTTATCAATGCTGTAAGCAAAATGATAATGGAAAAAATTGATAATATCATAAGAATACTGCTTATAAAAAAGTCTATCACTGCAAATTCAGAATACATCCTTGCAGTATACCCTCCAAGCCTAAATTGGTCAAAAGACTTGTACTCATCACTATAAAATGGATAAGCTTTTTCTAGTATAGCAGTTATTTGGTCATAAGAATCTGTGCTGTCATTTTCAGGATAATATTTATAATAATTCACTTGAACGCAATTCATTTTGCCAGTGTATTTCCAATTTTCTCTTTCTGCCTCAATATAATAGGGATTGTATCCATTTGCCCCACAAAAGACAAAATCTTTTGTCATTGCATTTTTCTCCTGCAAATTTCCAAAATCACAAATCAGCTTTTCGCCATTCTCATCAACATAAAATTCATGGTCAATAGCAGGTTTTCCGTCATTGCCATAATATGATGCACCTGACACTATAATATTGGCATTTTCCAACCCCGTGTAATAATTCCTCCAGTGATCATCATCAATTTCATCAAATCCACTTTCCGTGCTTGAATTGTACCATAGCTTATTGGTAGTAATGCCAACAACTTCAAACTCCTCAAACAAATTGTATTCAACTGAATCGACCAAATTTTCATTGCCGTCAGTTTTGAAATAAAAATTATTTGTACTGGAAATATAGTGATGTTCTTTAATTTTTATTGTAACTTTTTTGCCATAAACATCTTGTGGTTGCAAGCCTGCCATTGCAAGATATCTTTCACTCAATATCACTTGCCTTGCACCATTTCCTGTAAAACCTTTGTTATATGGTGCCTTCAAAAAATTATATTTTGAGGAAGAAAACTTGCTCACACAGCTCTCAGCAGCAATTGCAAGTGCTGAATATTCTTTGTTAACGATATTTTCAAATTTTTTCAAACCTCTTCTACCACCATTAACATGAATACTTTCATTATAATTGCTATACCAATTATCAATATCAGCCACCACGCTTACATAATTAAAAGTTTCATTTTCCAATTGTTTAAAATCAGCACTTCTATCTTTCCATCTGCTTCTGTGAGGTGGATCATAGTTATTACCACGCCTATCTAAATTGTATTCATCAATGCTCTCATCCAATTTAAATCCAGGTTGTGCACTATAAAAGCTTGCATAAAGCAGCTCCGGATGAGAATTAAGCTCGGATTTTACGGACAAATTCAAGCCAATTGTGGCAAATATCAACGGAATAATAATAACCAAACTGACTACCATTCCGCAAATTGTATTTCGTGTGGCTTTTTTTCGTGCTTGCAAACTTATTTTTGCAAGTCTCCAACAATCGTTTATCTTCATTGCCCCACCTCATTTATCATTGTAATGACATCTTTTTTAGCAAGTCCTTTCAGTGATTTTGCCGTCCACAAAATTACAAGTCCAATCAAAACAAACAATACAATAAAAGGCATGTAAACAGGAAGTGTCAAAGAAAGTTGCAGTGGTGGTGCACCCAGTGTTGTCAAAAAGGATAAAATCGCAGGTGTCAAAACAGACAACAACCCTACTGCTGCACCACTTGCAGTGATTATTGTTGCTAAAATGATAATTACTGCTTGTGTATAAATTATGAAATACAAATTGCTATTTCGCATACCTATTGCTTTCATCACACCAAAAAATTGTGCATTCTGCTCCACCGTAATTTGAATGGAGTTTGCAACGCAACCAATGCTTAGCAAAAGCACAACAAGAGAAATAATAACCATCAAAAAGATAATTGCAAGCATAATGTAGTACATTAAATCAAAATCACTTGAACTTGTATAAACTGCAATGCCATTTTTAGTTGCCTTGTCATACTTGTTATACTTGTTTGTAAAACTTTTCAAAGCTTTCCAAGAATCATAGTTCAAACCTTCTCCACTCATTGGCTCCATAAACTGGATTTTTGTAAACTTAGCACCTTGATTGTGCATAAAAGCATAATCACAAAAAACATTTGATTCTTGTTGTATTTTACCAGGAATAGCATCATCTTTTATAATGCCAAAAATATCAAGATAAACTTTGAATGTACTTCGTCCAATTGTCAACCCTATATCAATTTTATCGCCAACTGCTTTATTAAATTTATTTGCATATGATTGATTTATCCAAACTCTTGATGTATTCCTATCTTTTTCTGCCCACATTCTGCCACTAACCATATAGTCCTGTTGGTCAAAAAACATATTGTATCTCATATCAGTTATCGTAATAGCATGATCACCAAAAGAAACCACTCCTCCATTATCTCCCCCACAATACATCTTGATAACTTTAAGTTGAGGCAATTTTTTTGCAATAAAATTTTCCAATTGCTCAATCTCGTCAAATTTGAATATATCAATTTGTTCCCCTTTTTTATCTTCTTTGTATTCAAATGTAAGATCTTGATATGTACGGGTGCCTTCGTTCAAATTATCATTGAAAAAATCTATCATTCCAACGCCTGTTGACAAAATAACCAACACAATGGTGGACATAATAAACAACATAAACCAAACAAGCAAAGTCCTAAGCTTGTTGTTCATCATATTTTTGCATGATATTTTCAAAATATCCCAAAATTTCATATATCCCCCGATTTTTGATAGATTTTTTTGTGAAAAATTATTTTTTATAAATATTTTTATGTGCTAAAATACAACTTAAGAAAGTAAATTTTAATAAAAAAAGCTCGCTTTATTTGCCACTCAAATATTAATCAAAACTGCTTATAATTCAAGTATATCATACAAAATGTATAAAAGCAAGGTCAAATATAATTTTTATATTTTATTTATATTTAATACTACTTAAATTAACTCAAAAATATGCTGTTTTTATTACACATATTGCGCAAAATCTGCCAATTAAAGTATACCTTTTTTGACAAATTGCACTTGACAGCATTTTGTTTAAATGCTATACTATTTATGTAAAATACTTTATTATTTTATCATTTTTAATAACTTTTAGTTTTTAAACTTTAGTTAAAAAAGTGTCAAAAAAGGTATACTTTTTTTGACACTTTTTACACAATTGGTAACTTTTTAAAGCCTTTATAATAAGGTAAACATTATTATCATAAAAAGCAAAGTTTGAGATCTTTCGATTTCACTGCGTTTCACTCGGGGAATGACATTAATATTATTGCTAACAATAAAAATGGTACTATGTCATTCTAAGTTTAACTTGTCATTTCGAACGGAACGCAGTGCAGTTGAGAAATCTCGGGCTGTGCTTGTTGAGAAAGATAAAAGGAATCATTTTTATAATAAGCTAAGTTTGAGATCCCTCGACAAGCTCGGGATGACACTTGCATAATAACTCCATATGACACTCACCTATACATTCCAAGCAAAGTTTGAGATTTCTCGACTTCGCTCGAAATGACACTTGCATAATTGCTCGAAATGACAAAAAAAGTCATTAATACAGCAATATTAAGTCCAACCAAAATATAAAATGAGGTCCCCACAAAAAGGTTATTTCGTGGGGCAATAAAAAATTGCCCGTCAAAAAACTGACAGGCATAATTTTTAATTTAATCAAACACCTTTTGTTGCATAGTTTGGAGCTTCTTTTGTAATGCTGATATCGTGAGGGTGGCTCTCGATTAAAGCAGCATTTGTAATTTTTACAAACTTAGCATTTTTGCGAAGTTCCTCAATGTTTGGCATACCACAATATCCCATACCACTACGAATACCACCAACAAGTTGGAATACAACTTCTTGCAAGCTACCTCTGAAAGGCACGCGGCCTTCAACACCTTCTGGAACAAGTTTTTTAGCATTTGTTTGGAAATATCTATCCTTGCTGCCATTGTTCATAGCACCCAAAGAACCCATACCACGATAAACCTTGAAACTTCTGCCTTGGAACATTTCAATTTCACCCGGAGTTTCTGCAGTACCTGCAAATAGGCTACCAATCATAACAGCACTTGCACCTGCACCCAAAGCCTTAACGATATCGCCACTAAATTTAATACCACCATCGGCAATAATTCTCTTACCCAATTTGTCAGCCATTTCAGCACAATCCATAACAGCTGTCATTTGAGGAACACCAATACCAGCAATAATTCTTGTTGTGCAAATTGAACCAGGTCCAATACCAACCTTAACAACATCTGCACCACTTTCAATAAGAGCTTTTGTTGCCTCTGCAGTTGCAACATTTCCTGCACAAAGGTTAAGATTTGGGAATTTTGCTTTAACTTTTTTAACCATATCCAACACGCCTTGGTTGTGTCCATGAGCAGTGTCAATTGTGATAAGGTCAACTTTTGATTTCACAAGCTCTTCCACTCTTTCCAAAGTATCGCCTGTAACGCCTACAGCAGCGCCTGCAAGCAATCTACCATTGCTATCTTTTGCGCTGTTTGGATATTGAATAGCTTTTTCAATATCTTTTATTGTAATCAAACCTTTAAGGTTATTTTTGTCATCAACGATAGGAAGTTTTTCAATTCTGTGTTTGCAAAGAATTTTTTGAGCCTCTTCCAAAGTTGTTCCTTGTTTTGCAGTGATAAGATTTTCACTTGTCATTACATCACAAATTTTTTGAGAGAAATCAGTTTCAAATCTTAAATCACGATTTGTGATGATACCGACCAATTTTCCATCAACAGTAATAGGCACACCACTGATTCTGTATTTTTTCATAAGATTATTAGCATCTTCCAAAGTGTTTGTTGGATTTAAAAAGAATGGGTCAGTGATAACACCGTGTTCACTTCTTTTAACTCTGTCAACATGCAAAGCTTGCTCTGCAATAGACAAGTTTTTGTGAATCATACCAATACCACCTTCTCTTGCAATGGCAATGGCAAGTTCGTACTCTGTTACAGTATCCATACTTGCACTAAGCAAAGGGATGTTCAACTTAATGTCATCTGTCAATTTAGTTGCCAAACTTACAGAATTAGGCAAAACATTTGAATATTGTGGAATCAACAACACATCGTCAAAAGTCAAACCTTCTTTCATAATCTTACTCATAAATGCTATCTCCTTATGTATTAAACAATATATTTAAATTATTGTAATAGATATTAAAAAAAAAGTCAAACAAATAACGGGTTTGACAAAAAAAAATTAAAAAAATTTTTGTTAAATTATCGATATATTGACATAAAAATAAAAAACACTACGAAAATCGATATTAATTTATAAAACTAATATAATCGCAATATGCACAAAATAGTATTTTTCAAACAACAGTATTGAAAATTTATAATGCATTCAATAAAAAGTAAAAGTGCCAAAAAAAAGAACAATCTTAACAATTTTATTCACAAATGTTGCATATCATTCATATTTATAATTATATATATTTTAAAT
Organism: uncultured Christensenella sp.; assembly: GCA_910584975.1. Taxonomy (GTDB): domain Bacteria; phylum Bacillota; class Clostridia; order Christensenellales; family UBA3700; genus MGBC100798. Next base: position 48,404 of record CAJUEA010000003.1, on the reverse strand, counting down.
TAAAAGAATTTTGCAATAAGCTATTGATTTTACCAAAATTATATGGTATACTAGACTTAATAATGCTAAATATAGCGAAATTACAATTAAAAACCATTAAATCAAAAATGTGAATAAAATTTATTTTTATCACCATATCATAAATTTTATGTGGAGGATATATGGAAAACTTAATTCATAATCTAATCAGAAATATGACCTTATTTGAAAAGGCATCATTGTGCAGTGGTCAAACATTTTGGGAGACTAAGTCAATTGACAGACTTAACATCCCATCAATTATGATGTCAGACGGCCCTCACGGACTAAGAAAAGAAAATAACGACGACGCAGACAATGTTGCATTGAAAAGTAGCTTTCCTGCAACTAGCTTTCCACCTGCTGTAAATATGGCATCCACTTGGAATCCTGAACTTATCAAACAAGTGGGCAGAGCTTTAGGCGAACAATGCATAAATCAAAATATTGATGTTATTTTAGGACCTGGAACAAACATCAAAAGATCTCCACTTTGTGGCAGAAACTTTGAATATTTTTCTGAGGATCCATTCCTTGCAGGAAAAATGTCAAGCAGCTATATTCAAGGAACAAAAACAACTGGCGTTGGCACTTCCCTAAAACACTTTGCTGTTAACAGCCAAGAGTCCAATCGTATGACTATTAACGAAGTTGTGGACGAAAGGACATTTCGTGAAATTTATTTGACACCATTTGAAATTGCTGTCAAAGAGGCTCAACCTGAAACTGTAATGTGCAGTTACAATCGCATAAACGGCGTTTACAGCTCTGACAACAAATATTTGCTTACTGATATTTTAAGAGACGAATGGGGCTTTGAAGGTATGGTTGTTTCTGACTGGAATGCAGTTAATGATCGAGTTCAAGGCATTGTTGCAGGTATGGATTTGGAAATGCCAAGTTGTGGTGGCAGAACAGATAAGGAAATTGTCAAAGCAGTGCTTGACGGCACTTTACAAGAGGCTGACCTTGACATTGTTGTTGAAAGAATTTTGAAACTTATCTTTAAAGTTCAAGCAGCACAAGATGACGGATATTTCTATAACTATCGTGATGGCCATCGTTTGGCAAGGCATGTTGCAAATGAGTCTATCATCCTTATGAAAAATGACAAAAATGCTTTGCCTATTGACCACACTGATAAAATCACTGTAATTGGTAGCCTTGCAAAAACTATTCGTTATCAAGGTGCAGGAAGTTCAAGAATTAATCCTTACAATTTGGTAAGCTTTACTGATTATTTGGATAGTCACAAGCTTGCATATGAATATAAAGAAGGCTACAAATTGTCAAACGATGGTTACGACGAGGCTTTGTTTAACGAGGCAGTTGAAAGTGCAAAAAACAACGACCATGTTATTTTGTTTGTGGGACTAACCGACTCTTACGAATGTGAAGGCTATGACAGAAAGGATATGACAATCCCTGTCAGCCACAGCAAATTGATTGAGGCTGTTACGCAAGTAAACAACAATGTTATTGTTGTATTGCTTGGTGGCTCCCCTGTTGAAATGCCTTGGATAGACAAAGTCCACACACTTTTGAATGCTTATTTACCTGGCGAGGCTGCTGGTGAGGCAATTGCTGACATTATTTATGGTATTGTCAACCCAAGTGGTAAACTTGCAGAAACATATCCAATCAAACTTGAAGATTACATTGGTTCAAAATACTATGTTGGCGCACCAAAAACAAGTGAACATCGCGAAGGTATGTTTGTTGGTTACAGATATTACGACAGTGCGAAAAAACAAGTTGCTTTCCCATTTGGACACGGCTTGAGTTACACTACTTTTGAATACTCTGACCTAAAACTTTCAAGTGACAAAATTAGTGATAATGATAAATTGACAATAACTTTCAACATCAAAAACACAGGCAAATATGATGGATTTGAAGTTGCTCAAGTTTATGTTAAAGATATTGAAAGCACAATTTTCAGACCTGAAAAAGAACTTAAAGGCTTTGACAAAGTGTTTATCAAGGCTGGCGAAAGTGCTACTGTCAGCATAGAGCTTGACAAACGCAGCTTTGCTTACTACAATGTGGATGTAAAAGACTGGGTTGTGGAAAGTGGCGAATTTGAAATTCTTGTTGGTGCATCTTCAAGAGATATCAAACTTTCAAGTGTTGTTAATGTTAAAGGTAACGATAACATTACTCACCCAGACTACAAAGAAAGTGCACCAGTTTATTATAATATGGTTGATGCAGAGGAAATCCCTGTTGAGCAATTTGAGGCAATATATGGAGATAAAATGCCACCAAATATGCCTGCTAAGCGTGGTGAATTTGACAAAAACACCACAATTGGAGAAATGAAATGTTGCATTATCGGCAAACTATTCTGCAAATTTGCTCCAGCTGTTATCAAAAGCCAAGTGCCAGATGCAGATATGACAACAATGCTTATGTTGCAACAAGGTATGGAAGAAATGCCAATGCGTGGTTTGTCAGGCGTAACATCTGGCTTGCTTGACAACATTGTCACAGAAGGTATTATTCTTTGGGGTAACAGACACAGACTTAAAGGTTTGGGAAAAATGCTTAAGGGCTTATTCTTGTCAATCAAGAATATAAGAAAAATTTCAAGTGAAACAAAAGTTACTCGTGAACGCAAGAAAATCAAAGAAGAACAAAAACGCTTAAAGCAGGAGCGTAAAAAACTTATCAGCGACCAAGAAGATTACATCAAAGCATTGGAATTTGAAATGGATGAGCTGAACAAGATATTAAGAAATATTGATGACCCTACTAAACTTAAGGAATACAAAGAACAACACAAAAAGAGCATTAAAGATGCCAAAACAAATATTGAAAATATCAAAGCTCAAAGCATAAAAGATCTTGACGATATGAAAAAGCAAGGCAGAATTGATGTTCAATCAAAAAGAACTGAAGAAAAAGAAATTAAAAAAGCCTTGAAAGATTATCTTCAAAATATGGATAATGATATGGACACAGAAGAAGAAAAACAACATATCATTGCCCTACTTTCAGGCAAAAAGCGTAATCAATCAAACGATAACACTGAAAACAATGACTAATCAATGATTTTTTATCAGCTAACTAAAAAAACAAAAACAGCAACTGCAAATCGCAGTTGCCGTTTTATTATGCAATCATTGTTAATAAGAAAACTGAAAAACTAAAGATAATTTTTATTAATTACTTCCTTGTCTAAATTTGAGTTGCTTTCTTATTCCTACAAAAAGGATACTTTGTGAAATTCCAATTATACTAAAAATGACAAATTAATATTTGTTATTTATCTATATGAGTTAATACTAAATTTAAAATGACAAAAAAATAAGCTGAGCAATTAAACTCAGCTTTTATTTGCAAAAAACTACGCAACTATTTTCGATATAGCATACCGAAGCGATTCCTCAAACAGGTGGCTACTTCAAAGCTTCCTCGTGGCACATGCATCGGTCTGCTTAATGCTGCTGCGGTCAAGCCCTGACATGGTTCACAGTGAAACATTGCACAAGACCTTGATATCAACACTCCTTATTCAAGTCAGACCTTCCATACACTAAACCTAGAATAGTATTCAGTCCTGCTGTAGCGGATTGCAGGTACAGGGCACCGCTAGCTCCCCACTTAGCGTAGTAAATGTATTATACCATAGTTTTGGCACAATGTCAATAGTTAGAATTGCTTTAAAGTTTTAAATTAGCTTACAAAATTGTCGAAACAAAATATATGGTTAGATAAATTAAATATTTAATATAATGTTTTGCTTAAACTACTTAACATAAGTTCTGCTACCAATATTAAATTAATGCTACTAATGTGTTAAATACTAACTTTTATTCAATGAAATTTTTGTTTAAACAAGCTAAAAAACAAGAAGGAGAAAAAATTTCTCCTTCCTGTTTATAAATTTTATGGTTGGTGCAAAACAATTAATTAATTTTTAATTGCATTTGCAAGTTGTTGAGCTTGAGCAGTCAATCTATCCTCTTCAAATTGATCAACTTGTGCCATTAATTTGTTTTTAAACTCATTTGGCTTTACAATGCAAGGAAAACTATATTCGCCTGAAGAAGTGTTTATTTTAACTTTTCCCCAGTTAAATATTTTACCAAAAAGCCCTTGACTAACACCTACATTGTTAATTTTGTTTAGTGGAGCATCCAATGATTGTTTTTTAATAAATCCAACCTTACCCACTACTCTTTTGTTAGTAAAACCTAACTTAGTTGTTGCATATCTAATAAAATGCCATGGCAATATTGTCAAAATATGCAACTTACCAACAAGAACTACTTGTTCATTTCTACCCAAATCATTTTCCAAAAAGTTACTCATTTTAATCTCCTCCGTAAGTAATAACTTAGTATACAATTATTATATAAGTAAATTATTAGTATGTCAAGCATTTTTACTAAATTTTTGTTAAAATTATAAAAAAATAGTAAAATATTAGTAGGAGCATGTATGTTAAGACTAAAAGAACTGCGAGAAGACCACGATTTAAGACAAAGCGATGTGTCAAAAGCGACAGGAATTGACCAAAAAACTATTTCAAACTACGAAACAGGCAAAACGCGTCCAGATAGCGAGGCATTGATTTTACTTGCTGACTATTTTAATGTCTCTATTGATTATTTGGTTGGAAGAAAAAGCCTTAATTGCAACAATTCTGCTGATGTAAAAAACGAATTGAAAAAATGTATCGCTCATTTAAACAATATTAAAGAATTATTATAAAATTAATTGTTAATAAAAATCAAAACTGCTCTTTTGGAGCAGTTTTTTCATTATGATATTAAATTAAATTTTTATCTAAACAAATCAATATTCAATCACTTTTCGCCAAGCCATTTTGTACGGAAAGATTTACGCTTTTCATATTGCTTATCAACCAAAGAATCTTCAAATGCTTTTAGCAAATCTTGTTGTTTCTTGCTTAATTTTTGTGGAGTATCAATTTCGACTGTCACATACAAATCTCCATACGCTTGTTTTTTAAGGTATTTTACACCATAGCCCTTAACACGGAATTTTGTACCCGTTGCTGTACCCGGTGGTATTGTGATTGTAACCGATTTATCAGTTGTTGGAATTTCAACTTTAGCACCATTGATTGCCTCTGTCATAGTGATTGGCACTTTGTAATACAAATCGTAGCCTTCCCTTATAAAAAGTGGATGAGCTTTAACATTAAGCACAATAATCAATCTGCCGTTTTGACCACCATTGACACCAACCTCGCCTTCGTTCATATAAGTAATTGTCTGTCCGTTGTCAACGCCAGCTGGAATAGTAACAGGAATAACTCTTTCTTTTTTGATTGTTCCAGCACCACGACAAGTTTTGCACTTTTCAGTTATAATTTTACCACTGCCACCACATCTTGAACACTTTGTTCTGACAGTCTGCCTGCCAAAAATTGTGTTTTGAGTCATTGTTACAGTACCTGTACCATTACAATCTGGACAAGTACTAATTTTTGATGGATCACTTGCGCCACTGCCTTTGCAGTCTGGACATTTTTCTGTTCGATAAACTTTGACTGATTTTTCTGTGCCTTTGATGGACTCCTCAAAAGTGATATCCAATCGCATAGTAATATCATCGCCGTCAATAGGCATATTTGCACGACTTGTTCTGCCACTGCCACCAAAAAACTGATTGAAGATGTCTTCAAAGCCAAAGCCACCAAAACCACCAGTGCCACCACTGAACCCACCATTAAACTGAGGGCCGTCCTCTGTTCCGTATTGGTCATAGTTTGCCTTTTTTTGTGGGTCGGACAAAACATCATATGCGTGGTTGATTTCCTTAAAAGTGTCCTCTGCCTGCTTGCGTTCTGCCTCAGGTTTTGTTGCGTATCTATCCGGATGATATTTCATTACAGCCTTACGATAAGCCGCCTTAATTTCCTGCTCGCTTGCACCTTTTTGCACACCAAGCAAATCATAATAATTCTTTTCTGCCATAAATAAATTCCTTAACCTAATCAAAAACAAATTTTATTGTTGCATACTTAATCATTTTTTTAAAAAACACTACGAAAATCGCTATTATTAAAAAAAACTAATTAAAATTGTGTTTTATGTTTTAACAAAATCACAAAAAACAAATCAAATAAAATTCATTTCAAAATACGACTAATTTCGCCGACTTGAAAATCGGCGAAAAAGTCAAAGGGTAATTTTTTTGTATTTTATTCCTCTGGGTTAGCGTCAACAACTACATCGCCATTTGGATCTGCGCCATTTTTGTTTGCTTGCTCAGCTTGAGCTGTTTCTTGATAAATTCTTGTAAAGATAGGTCCAGTAACTTCGCTCATTGCCTCAATTACTTTACGGATAGCATCAGCCTCAGTTTCCTTTGCAAGATCTGCTTTTGCCTTGTCGATAGCCTCTTGAATTTTTGTTTTTTCATCTTCAGTAAGCTTTTCGCCATTCTCTTTCATAAACTTTTCAGATGCAAAAATCAATTGTTCTGCCTCGTTTTTAGCATCAACAGCCTCTTTACGCTTTTTGTCCTCTTCAGCATATTTTTCTGCCTCTTTAACAGCTGCATCAATATCAGCGTCACTCAAGTTTGAAGATGCTGTGATTGTTACACTTTGAGTTTTGTTTGTGCCTTTATCCAAAGCCTTAACATTTACGATACCATTTGCATCGATATCAAAAGTAATTTCAATTTGTGGAACTCCTCTTGGTGCAGGAGGAATACCATCCAAAACAAATCTGCCCAAAGTTTTGTTGTCACTTGCCATACTTCTCTCGCCTTGCAAAACATGAACATCAACAGCAGGTTGATTGTCAGCATAAGTTGAGAAAACTTGCGATTTGCTTGTTGGGATAGAAGTGTTTCTTGGGATAAGCACTGTAAACACACCACCAGCAGTTTCAATACCAAGTGAAAGTGGAGTAACATCAACAAGCACCATATCTTTTACATCACCTGTTAGCACGCCACCTTGAATTGCTGCACCGATTGCAACACACTCATCTGGGTTAATGCCTTTGTATGGCTCTTTTCCTGTTGCTTTTTTAACAGCCTCAACAACTGCAGGAATACGAGTTGAACCACCAACCAAAATAACTTTTGCAATGTCATTGCTTGACAAACCTGCATCAGACAAAGCTTGACGAAGTGGTTTCATTGTTCTTTCAACCAAATCAGATGTCATTGAATCAAATTTTGCTCTTGTCAAATCGATATCAATTGATTTTGGGCCATCAGCTGTAACAGTGATAAATGGCAAGTTGATGTTTGTTTTAGAAAGGCTTGAAAGCTCAATTTTTGCTTTTTCAGCAGCCTCAATAATTCTTTGCATAGCCATTTTATCTTTTGACAAAAAAATGTTTTCAGACTTTTTAAATTCATCCAAAATATAATCAGCAACTCTTTTGTCAAAGTCGTCACCACCAAGCTTGTTATCTCCACAAGTTGCAAGAACTTGGAACATGCCATTATCAAGCTCCAACACAGAAACATCGAATGTGCCACCACCCAAGTCATAAATCAAAACTTTTTGAGCATTTGTTGTGTCTTTATCCAAACCATAAGCCAAAGCAGCTGCTGTTGGCTCGTTGATAATACGCAAAACATCAAGTCCTGCAATTTTGCCTGCATCTTTTGTTGCTTGTCTTTGAGCATCAGTAAAGTAAGCTGGAACAGTGATTACAGCTTGTGTAACCTTTTCGCCAAGAAAAGCCTCTGCATCTTGTTTTAGTTTGCCAAGCACCATACTTGAAATTTCTTGTGGTGTAAATTTTTTGCCATCGATAGTAACCTTGTAATCACTACCCATATGTCTTTTGATTGAAGAAATTGTTCTGTCAGTGTTTGCAACAGCCTGTCTTTTTGCAGTTGCACCAACCAATCTTTCCCCGTCTTTTGCAAATGCAACCACTGACGGAGTTGTTCTATTGCCCTCGGCATTTGCTATAACCTGTGGCTCGCCACCTTCCATAACAGCAACGCAAGAGTTAGTTGTACCTAAATCAATACCAATTATTTTTGCCATAATTTTATATCTCCTTTTGATAAATTTCTTATTTAAATAACATTTTGTTATTATTAACTATTTGTTTTAGATAAGTTTTGCTCTCTCAAAACTATTATTTTGCAACAACAACACTTGCGTGACGCAAAATTTTGTCATTTATTTTGTAACCTTTTTCATAAACTTGAACACACTTTCCACTGTTTTCCTCGTCATCAATTTGCATTAATGCATTATGCAAATTTGGGTCAAACTCTTTTCCAAGACTTTCAATCTCTTTGATGTTTAATCGTTCGAAAATCGTATCTATTTGCTTTTTTACTTTTGATAAGCCGTCTTTTATTCCGTCTGGCATTTCCAGACTCATAGCACGCTCCAAGTTGTCAACAACTGGCAAAAAAGAAATTATTGCATCATTTCTTCCGTCATTGTACATATCTCTTGCGATATGTTCATTACGCTTCTTTATATTCTCCATATCTGCCTTCATACGAAGTGCGTAGTTTTGAAGTTTCTCATTTTCTTCAGTAAGTTTTAATAGCTCCATTTGTGCTTTATTTTTTCTTTTTGGCTTGGCAGCTGTCTCTTCTTTTGCCTCTGACTCACAAGCCTCAATGTTTTCTTGCTCGCAAGCTTGCTCACTCAAAATTTCCTTTTCTTCCATGTCCTACTCCTTTTTTATCTTTTCAATCGCTTTGGTTACTCCACCAAGAACGCCTAAAACCTTTTGATAATCCATTCTTTCAGGTCCGATTACAACTGCGTGCCCCACTTCTTTGCCTGCAATAACACATTTTGCAGTAACCACAGCCATATTTTCCTCAGCGTTTTCATCTTTTCCTATTTTTATATTAATTTCCACATCATCTTGACTTATCAAGCTGTGCAATTTTTCTCCTGTGTTGATAACTGACAAAAAGTTTTTCACATTTCCTACATCTTCAAATTCTTTGTAATCAAAAATTTTGTCTGTGCCTTCCATATACATTCTGCTTTCTTCTTTGCGCTTATAGTTTTGCAACATTTCCAAAACTTCTTGAAACAATGCCCTATATTCGCTTATTGAAGATTGCACAATAATATCGCTGTTGTCAGTAATTTCCTTCACAGTCTTTCCTGCAAACATTTGAACAAGCATTTCATTTGCTTGAGCAAAAAACTTGTTTTTCATATTTTGAGGGATATCAATGATTTTGTCTTTTAAAAGTCCACTATCTGTGATTATCACAAGCAATGCACTATCATCGCCAATATCCACAAGTTTAATATCTTTAAGAGTTATGCTATCCACACCACCCATAACCACAATGGATGTGTAATTTGTGATGTCACTTATCACTTTTGCTGTGTTTTTTACAACTTGCTCAACATCGCTAAAATTTCTGTCAAAATAGTCAACAAAATTATCCATTTGCCTATCAATGGCATCCCTGTCAATCAAATTGTCAACATAGTAGCGATAAGCTTTGGAGGAAGGAACTCTGCCCGCAGACTTATGAGGTTGAACAAGATAACCCATTTCTTCAAGTGCCACCATTTCACTACGGATTGTTGCAGAACTAACTTCCGGCAAACACGCCTGCTTGATTTGACTGCTACTGATTGGCTCACAGGTTGAAATATAATTGTCAATTAGCGATTTTAATATTTTGCTTTTGCGTTCACTGATTTTCATATTCCCTCCTTATCACAGCTTAAATAAGCATAAATTCAAGCAATTTTTCAATTTAGTGTTTAGGTTGCTAGCACTCTCACCCCTTGACTGCTAATTCTATTATACTCTATTATAGCAAATTGTCAATACTTTATGCTGATTTTTTTAAAAAATTGTTAAAATTTTACATTTCACACCTTAAAAATCAATGCAAATTGAGAAAATTAAAATTTATTTTTTGATTTCTTCCAGTAATTAACATATTAATAACACAACTTTCCCATAAAAATGATAGTAAATTACGGGAAATGTTTGTTATTCCCGTAAAAAAAATTCCCCGTAAAACAAATGCTTTACGAGGAAAGTTTTGGGTTATCATAAAATTTATAAAAATGAAAAAGTATCAAAGACAACAAATGAAATATGCTTTATTAATATTCTTTAATTAATAATAACATATTTTAATTAAAAAAATCATTATAAAAATATCCTTATATTTACTATCAATACTAATTTAGTATTGCATCATCTTTGCTTAAAATTTTGCCGTCAGAACATTCAATGGTAAAATTACTTGTCATTGCAGCCCAATTTTCATTTTTTTGCAAATTTAGCCATTGACTACTTGTGCCGTCAAAATATATTTTTGACAAATTTCTGCAAGAATAAATAATCCAATACGGTAATTTCGTTAAAGTTACTGGCAATTGTATACTTTCCAATTCAAAACAATTGAAAAAAGCTCTTGCCTCAATTTCAACACCATCTGCAATTTTAATGTTTTTAATTTTGCAAGCATCAAATGCACTATCTTTTATGGTTTTTACCGAAAATGCAACATTATTACACTCAACATTTGCAGGAATTTCCACATCACCATTCAAGCTATATGATTGTTTTTCAATGACTGCTGTTTTATCATTATGATTTAAAGTATATTTGACTCCATTCAACTGAAGATAGCCAGGGGTGGTATTATTTTTATAATCCCAAATTACTGCGTAATTCTCTGCCATCCAACTGCTATTCCAGTTATTTGGCTTACTTTTTGACTCGCAATAAAATATAGCTCCATCACATCCAAAAAACGCGTTGTATCCAATAGTTTTTACATTGCTACTCAATGTAACTTTTAAAAGTCCGTCGCAATCAAAAAAACTTGTATTACCAATGCTTTCAACATGTTCAAAGTTAAGCTCAGTCAAGCTCCTACACCCTTCAAAAGCATTATATCCAATTGTTTTTAAACTTGTGCCAAATTTAACACTTTTTAATTGATAACAATCAGAAAAGACATTTTGATTAATCATTTGAAGATTATTTGGAATTGCAATGCCAGCCAAACTTTCACAGTTGCTAAAAGCATAGTTGCCTATTGCTGTTAAATTTGTTGGCAAATTTATATTTTTTAACTTTATACAATAATAAAATGCATAATCGCCAATTTCAGTCACTTCATCTGACATTGAAATGCTCTCAAGGTTACTGCAATTGTAAAAAGTCCTTTGACCTATTTTTTTAATACCTTTGCCCAAAACTACACTTTTCAAATTATCACAACTTGAAAAAACATTATCTCCAAGACTTGTAACATTGTCAGGCAGTTCAATTTCTTCAATACCACTATCTTCAAAAGCATTGTCCCCAATATACTTTACACTTTGTGGAATATCCAATTGCTTAAGAGATGTACAACCATAAAATGCATAATCTCCAATTGTTGTCAATGTGGATGGCAATGTAACATTTTTCAATTTTTGGCACCGACTAAAAGCATAATTGCCAATGCTTGTCATACCATTTGGCAGAACAACTCTTTCAAGATTAAAAGCGTTATTGCTGAACGCACTGTCATCCAAACTGTCCCCATTTGTGATAACTATCTCTCGCAAGTAAGTTTTTGGAAAATATTTCAACCAAATATTTGGCATAGTTGCTTTTTCTATCCTACAATTGCCAAACGCATTTGTTGTAACCGTTGTAACGCTATTTGGTATTACAACTTCTTTAAGATTTCTGCACTGCGCAAAAGCTTGATAAGGAATTGATCTTATACCTTCATTCAAAACAAGTTTTTCCAAATTCTCAAATTCATCAAAATCTATGTCAGAAATCGTTGACCCCAAAATTTCAAGAGAAATCAACTTTTCCTCGTCCAAAAATCTTACAGCAGTTGACGGCACAATTGCGTCCTCTATCTCACAATTTTTGAAAGCATCTGTTCCTACATTATTTGCGTTTGCACCCATTACAAGGGTTTTTAGGTTTCTACAATCTTTGAATGCTCTATCGCCTATGCTAAGCACACTATCAGGCAACACAATGCTTTCAATTTGACTGCAACCATAAAAAGCACTATTGCCAATATGTTTTATTGAATTTGGCAAATACACACTTTTCAACTTATAATTGTTATAAAACGCCTCATCACCAATTTCCACAATTTGTTTGAAATTAATTTTACTAGGAATTGTTATTTCAGTTTGTTCTACCAAAACTCTCTCAATAGAATAACCACCTGCAACTTCCTTCAAATCAAACATATTATCATTGAAAGTGTACAAGCCGTTTTTACCTGTGTTTGCTTGAGATATTTTGACCGAAGGAACAATCAAAATACTGAAAAGTGCAATTAATACTGCACTTGCAATTACATTTGAAATAATTGAATAGTACTTGCCCATTCTCAGTTTTATTATTTCTGTTTTTTTTGGCGTTCTTTGAATAACTAAAAGCTTAAACAAACAAATTACAATTCCAACTATTGCAAATATAAAAACTACAATAAATGCAGCATGAAAATTTGTTGTTCCGAATATTAGATAATAAAAATAATCTAGTTTTTGAATGCTTGAACGCAATGTAAAAGATACAAAAAACGCAATTATTGCAAAAATCACAATGATATTTGTAAATGCTAAAGTCCTTAAAGTTCTTAAACTTTTAATCTCTACTCTGTTTTTTCTACTTATATATGGCTGTGATTCCCTCAATTCGTCAACAATTTGAATTTTATCTTTGTCATTGCAAATAACGGCAATGTCTCTTATCATCTGCCAATGTTTGTTTTTTGTAACATCTTCAGTCAGCTGATAAAAATCCCTATCCGTTTTGCAATTATGCTCCTGCAAAATGCCATTGTAAAGCTTGTTTCCAACAGCTTGGATAACATTTATTATTGTGTCATAGCAATTGACAAGTTCATCACGGCTTACATAAACACGACTTACAATGTTATCCAAAATATCTGGATAATCATTCACACAAAACAATTTTTCCAACTGACTAGCAATTTCCATATAAATATTGTCATTATCGGGATATTTTTCGCTATAGCTACTCATTGCAGCATAAAAATTCTTGTCATCCATAAACCTATCTGCATATTTAACAAGCCCGATAGGATTTGAAATATTGTGAGTGATAAGGCATCTGTTGAAATGCGCATTATGGTCATATTGATCCATAACCAACAACATTTCGTTGTATTTTGTAACCTTTCCGAATCTGCCAAGTTTGATAAGCTTGTCAACCATATCATTCAAGTATTCAAGGTACAAGTCATTATTTTCCTTTGGAATCATTGAAATGATAAAATCAAAAATTTTGCAAGCATTGTCAATGTTTTCCTCAAGATTGCTTTGCACCATTTCAATCAATCTGTCAGTTGCATACTCATTAAAGCCGTAGGAATAAATTTTGTCTTCAATAAGTTTAAAATTGTTTTCATCTGAAAAATATGCAAACAAATCGGGAATGCCGTTTACAAACGAATGCCACAATGCCTTATGATGTCCCTCATCCACCTTCAAAATATTGTCATAATACTTTTGCGCTGAATCTGCAGGCAAAATGTTTGCAAACTCAAAGTTCATATCAATGTATTGGTCGGTGTTGGTGATTGTTTTGATCACTTGATTGAATATATCTTCATTTTTTTCAGTCAATGCTTTTTGATAAAAAACTTTGGATAATTCCTCAATATTTCTATCTTTGCTGTCAGGAAGAGTGATAAACTCTACATAAGCATTTAAATGCAAAGTCTTTTTCGCATAGTAATACAATGCAGAATAAAAAACTCGTTTTCTTGCATAATCGCTGACTGATGCAATGGCTTTTTCCAAATTGTCAAAATCGTCAACCTCTGCTTGCAAGTTTTTAAACTCTTTTTCGTTTGAGCAATTGTTTTCCGCCAAAAACAGCATCCAATAAGCCTCGCTGTTGGACGGATTTTCTCTTATCATATTTTTGCAAAGACTAGCAGCGCTTGCAAAGTTATCCCTTTCCAAAAATTGATTTGCCATTTTCAATTTTGATTGGTCGGAAACGGTTATTTCACCTATTGTTGCAGCTGTCAGTTGTCTTTTAACAACGCTTTGTTTCATCGTTTGCTTTTTAACATAAACATCGCTTGAATATTCTTTTCTTGCAATTTCAGGAATGTTTTTTACTGCAAACTTTTCCACAAAGTCTTTTATTTTTTCTGATGCATTAAATGTTTTGAAGTTTATGCCTTGAATTTTACCTGCAACACCGGGCAATTTTTCAACCACATTATTTTGGAAAACAAAAGTTAAACTCTCCCTTTCCTTTTCCTCATCTCTCAGCATCTTCAAAAATCTAGTGTATTCATTTTTAACCCAAGGTGTTTGAAGATAATCTTCGTTTGTGCAAACAACAAACATACAAGGGCTTGAATGCAAAGCATACAAAATCATTGCCTCATAGTCACTGCCTGTTCGTCCTTGAATTTCCTCTTCTGAATAAAATGGATTAAAACCTTCTTCTTTCAAAAGGTCATAAATTTTGTTGGCAATCACACTATCCTCAGTGTGTCTTTCACTACCATCCTCAGTAACTTTAACGCAAATAAAGCAATCGTAATATAATCCACTTTGCTTTAAATCATAAAACTTTTTGTGAATATCGTCAATTTCATTTGCTTTTTGAATGTATTCTGCCTTTTGCTCATAGGTTGCAAGCGAAATTGCTTTCAAATAATTTTTGTCCTTGCTGAAATCTTTACCAGTAATGTTGTGAACAATAGGTTGCAAATGCTTTTGCTCGCAATCATCAAGATATTGGACACCCGCTGTCGCAAGTGCCATACCCCAATAAGCCTCAGGCTCCTTTTTGTTTAAAAGTGCTGCCTTTTGATAAGCTGTAAATGCATCATCAAAATGGCAGGTATCCAGTCCGTGTTCGCCAATGTTCAAATATTGCAAAACTTCAGCATCACTATCAATTTTTGGAATAGTGAAAATGCTTTCGCAGTATTCACATTTTAAAACACCTTCTTCATTTGCGACAGCTTGCATTATGCCACCGCAATTTTTACACTTAAAACTTTGCAATTCCATGATATTACCTAAACAAAAATATTACTTTGCAAAAATTATCGCATTATTATACTGTTATTTTTTTGCAGAAATAATTTTTATAAAATCATTTAAATTTAGAATTTCTTTCCACAATTTGCACAGAATTTGGCAAGTGGTTCATTTGCTTTTCCACAATCAGGGCAAATGATTGGCTCTTTGCTCACTCTTGTGCCACAAACAGGACAGAATTTGTCAGTTGCTGCACATTCTTTTTTGCAGTTAGGGCAAATGTTTTCCTCTTTTTTTGTAAGATCCTTATCTTTTACAACTTTAAGCACTTCATAATAAGCCATTTTGTCTTGAAGTTCAAGTTGTCTTAGATATTTTTCTCTTTCCCATTCTTTGTCATTCAATCTTTCAAGCTCTGCCAAGTGCTCTTTCAACATATCTTGTCTTTGCTTTTTAGCTGCTGCATCCTCAATGGCATTCATATCATCATCGTGCAAATCAAAATCAGCTATCTTAAAGTTAAGCACAGATAAGCCCCAATCTTTTTCAAACATACCTGTCAAAATTTTGCCCATTTCATTTGCAATTTCTTTTTTGTTTGCTGAAAACTTGTCATATGTAAGTTTTTTGTCGTCAACAATTTTCAAGAACATATCAACAAACTCTGTTGCAACAGTTTCTGCAAATCTCTTCCTGAAAGCATTCACATCAAACTCTCTGCTTGCACCAACAACTTTTTGGAAAAATTGCAATGGAACAATAACAGACAAATCGAACTCACCGTGAGCCCCAACAGTGATAACCTTGTTGCTTGCCTCATCACGATAACGCAATCTGTTTGGAGTACCCCATTTAACCAAAACTCTTGCCATTTTTGGGATGTAAGTAATTTCAACAGACATACCACTCTTCCAATTTTTAATTTCGTCTTTAGAGTCAAAAACAGGATAATTACCACTTGGATAATACCTGATATCTCCACCACCTTTAACAACAATTGCATCATGAGTGCTTGGAACCTCAAAGCGCGCATCGGCAGATTTAACAGCGTCTGCAAGTTTTACAAACAAAACTTGATTATCCTCCAAATCTGCATTGCAAACATTTTGATTCAATTTGATTACATTTGATTGCTTTTTACCAAAAAACATAAACTCCTCCAATTCATACTTAAATTTGTATATTATAGTTATTTTTTTATTAATTAGTACCGATTTTTGACAGAATTTTTGTATTTTTTGTTTCATCATAAATCTGCAATTCACATAAATTTTAATGCAAATCAAAATGCAAACAAAATAAATAAAAAATTACATTCAAATTTTTTTTATAAACATATATTTGAATTTAAATATAATATTTTTATTATAAGCTTTTTGCACAAAAAAGTCAAGCATTATGCAAATGGGTGCCTAAAGCACCTACATTTTGCTTTTTTTTGCTTTAATCTTCTTTTCTGCAAGGCATAATCACAAAGTCAAACTCAAGTGGGTGCTTTAAGTTAGGGCGTGCATATTCCTCAGGTTGAGGTCCGCAACTTTGACTGCCAGTGCCTCGCATAAAGCCATCAATTTGCACACAAGTAGTATCTGCACTGCCAATTTCTTCAATGTGTTTTGCCTTTTCAAGTTGATATCTTGTGTATGGGTTAGCATTAAAGTTTAAAGGTTTTTCTGTCATTGCGAACATCAATCCTTCACCTTTTTCATTTGTAACTTTTGCCCAGCGCACTTCACTTCTGTTGCCTGACTCTTGTGGCATAATATATTTTTCTGCCATATTCTTTACATCAACCTTATAAATTCCCAATTTGCCGTGCTCATTAAAGTCAATAAGCGTTTCTCTGTCACCTAGTCCAAAATACTCAACCTTGTCAAAGCTTGAAGGCATTTCAAAAGTAACACCAAATCTTACAATGTCATTGTAGCAAAGCAGCTTCAATCCCTTTTTGGCCTTTGCAGTGATGTGCAAATCCAAATCTTTGCCGACCTTTGTGGTAACAACCACTTTTGCAAGCGTCCCCATACCTTTTATGACATATTTGCTTACAATGCTCACTCCGTCAGTGGTTACAAACTTAGTGCTCCTATGACAAGGGATTGCCTTCATAAGTCCCAATGCCTCCCAAGCAATTTTAATAAATCTGTCGTTATCCAACACTTTTCTGTACATATTAGGCAAAATTCCTCTGTATCCCAAAGCATTGTTTCCATTGATATATTCCACTCCGTCCACACAATAGCTTTCAATTTCACCTGTCTTTTTGCTAACAACCAATTTACCTCTGTCAGAGGTCACAACAAGTTTTTTGTCCTCAATTTTAAATTGTGGTGCCTCAAATTGTGGCTTAACTTTTATGCAAGGTGTAACTTCAAATTGCTCACTTGCAATATATCTATCCCCTTCCATATATGTAATGATATAAGTGTACTCTGACATATCGCGTGGCATAATAAACGACATATCATATTGTTTCTTCTCGCCTGGTGCAATCATAATGTCATAGCTACCATTGTGCATTTGTTCGCCATTTCTAAGAACTTTCCAATCCACACGGACACCTTCTGTACTACGGAAATAATTTGTATTCCAAATTTCAAGTTTCAAATCCTTCACTTGAGCACGATAAGGTCTGTAACACTCACGCATATTCAACGCACCAGTGCTTGGTGTGCGGTCAGGGAAAAACATTCCGTCCACACAAAAGTTGCCGTCATGCTTTGGCTCATTGTAATCGCCACCATATGTAAATCTGAATTTGTGGTTTGGATTGTCAACAATATGATCGCAAAACTCCCAAATAAATCCTCCCAAAAAGTTTTTATTTGACAAAATCAAATCAACATAATGTCCAAGTCCACCCGGTCCCATACCCATTGCGTGTGAATACTCTGTCATCACATAAGGTTTTTCCAAATATCTCTTGTCAGCAATTGTCTTGTCAGCAATAGAATGTAAAAATTTATAGCCCGGATAAAAATTGCCCACAACATCATAGCAAAATCTTTTTGTATGAATGGCACCTTCATAATGAATAGGAATGTTTGTTACGCTTTTCAAAAAGTCATAGCAATAGTCATGACACAAATATCCACCAGCCTCATTGCCAAGCGACCACATTACCACACTTGCACAATTTCGAGATTTGTAGTACATACGCTTTGCTCTGTCAAGATAATGATCTTTCCATTTAGGGTTATGGCTTATAAGTCCAAATTGTTGCCTTAATGGATTGCTATAAACGCCGTGAGTTTCCAAGTCCATTTCGTCAACAGCATACAAACCAACTTTATCACACAACATAAGGAATATTGGGTCGTGAGGATAATGTGACAATCTTACAGCATTGCAGTTGTAATTTTTGATTGTGTTTATATCATTTGCCAAAAACTCAGCTGTCACAACATAACCTGTAACAGGATGTGACTCGTGATGATTAATACCTTTAAGCTTGATTGGCTGATTGTTAAAATAAAAAACATTACCATCAATTTCAACATGCTTAAATCCCACATAACGCCTAAAATATACTTTATTTTTGCCGTCATCATATGTCACAAGCATTTTATATTGATTAGGGATTTCTGCACTCCACTCATCCACATTAAGCATTTCAATAGTTTTGCAACCAGTGCCGTTTATCTCCTCTGTTGCAACCAATTCACCTGTTTTATTAAACAATTCAAAGGTAACTTTGCTTTCGTTTGTGGCATTTTGCACCTTGCAATCAAAAGTGATTTCGTAGTCTTTATCCTTTTGATATTTTGTAGAATAGCCAAAGTCAAATAAATAGCTATTGTTTTCTTCAATAAGCAAAACATCACGGAAAATTCCATTTTCTCTAAACATATCTTGACATTCAAGATAACTACCATTGCACCATTTGTAAACAACTGCTACCAATTCATTTTCGCCGTCATTCAAAAATTGTGTCAAGTCAAATTCTGCTGTGTTATGAGAGCCTTCGCTATATCCCACAAACTTGCCGTTTACAAACAAATCCAAGCAAGAACAAACACCCAAAAAGTTGATTAAAAATGTTTTATTTTGCAATTTAATATCGATTTTCGTACGATAAACACCCACAGGGATGTCTGTTGGAATAGTGGGTGGCCTCAATGGGAACTGATATCTAGAATTTAAATAATTTGGATTTTCAATGCCGTTTCTTTGCCAATCGCCTGGCACAGGAAACTTGATAAAATCAATTTTATCCGTGTCAAATTCCTCAGGCATTTCGCTCAATTTTGGATAGTAAACAAAATCCCAATCGCCATTAAGCAATTTCACCAAAGAGCTTGAATATCTCTCTTTAAGCAAATCAACATCTGATGCTTGATTTTTATCGGCATACGGAATTGCATAGTTCCTCGCCTCAAGTTTATTTAGCTCAAAAACATTAAAATTACAATAATTGTTAGTTTTCAAAGAATATTTCATAATTCCTCCGTTAATACATAATTACATATTAATTATATTTTAACATATTTGCAAACAAAAAGCAATAGCCCACCTTTCAAAAGTGGGCTAGCATATTAATATTGATACTTTTTATTAAAATTTATTTTAAATCTTATATTTATCTTTAACAAAACTCTCTAATTCTTTTGCTGTGCTTTGTGCAGTTTCCGTATCTGCACATTCTGCCGTTATCCTCAGTTTGTTTTCCGTTCCACTTGCTCTCACAAAAGTTCTTCCAAAATCTCCTAAATTTGCAGATAGTCTTGTCACAAGCGCTAAGAGTTCACTATCTTTTGCAATATCATCCTTTTTGTCAGTCATAATGTTGATGTTAATTTGAGGATACTCCTTCATATCTGTAAGTTTTTGCAAACTCAAACCACTTTCCACAACCAATGCACACAAGTGAACAGCAACAAGCAAGCCATCCCCTGTTGTAACCTTATCACCAAGAATGATATGCCCCGAACTTTCTCCACCAAGCATAAAACCATTCTCAAGCATTTTTTCAACCACATAATGGTCGCCAACATTTGTCCTTACAAGTTCAATGTCAAGTTTGGCAAGACTGTTTTCAAGCCCATAGTTTGTCATTATTGTACCAACAACAGCATTGCCAGTGAGGATATTTTTCTTTTTCATACTTTTTGCAAAAGCGTACAAAATTTTATCTCCACTTATTGTTTTTCCTTTGCTATCTATTGCAATAATTCTGTCTGCATCGCCATCAAAACAAAAGCCTAAATCACAGCCCAAAGCCACAACTTCTTTTGCACACTTTTCAGGGAACAATGCCCCACAATTTTTGTTTATATTGTCGCCATTGCTATCTGTGCCAATAAAATGAGCTTGCACATTCAACCTTTCAAAAACTTTTTTTGCAAACTGCACACTTGCTCCGTTTGAGCAATCCACCACCACTTTAAGTGAGGACAAATCAGGCAATTCCTCACAAACAAAGTCAATGTAATTTTGAATAAGCTTTTCGTCTTTAATCACTTTACCTTTGCTTTTCGAAATGACAGGTTGATTTTTATTTATGTGTTCCTCAATTTGAATTTCCTCTATGTTCAAAAGTTTTCTGCCTTTGTCATTAAAAATCTTTATTCCATTATACTCGCTTGGGTTGTGTGACGCAGTTATAACCACACCATAATTAGCGCCAGTTTTCATTGTCACATCTGCAACACAAGGGGTTGTCACAACTCCTAAATCAACAACATCACAGCCAGAGTCAACAATGCCATCAATCAATGCCTCAGACAAATTTACCCCCGATTTTCGTGGGTCTTTTCCCAAAACTATCACACCTTTATCTGCAGAATAGCCCAAAAAATTACCCACCAAATAGGCAATTTTTCTATTTACTTTTTCGCCATAAATGCCACGAATTCCGTCCGTACCAAAATATTTTTTGTCAAAGTCGCACATACGATATTTGCTCCTGTTTTCTTTTACAATCTCTCTGTTTCTTCCAATACACATACAATTTTGAGGCAAGTCAATGGTAACCGTAGTGCCAGCTGCAATAAAGGAATTATCCTCAATTTTTATAGGTGCAATAATATTGCTGTTGCTACCTACAAAAACACTGTTTCCAACCACGCTCCTATGCTTGTTTTTGCCATCATAATTGACAAAAATGACCCCACAACCAATGTTGCATTTTGCTCCAATGTCGCAATCTCCAATGTAAGCAAGATGTGCCATTTTTGTGTTTATGCCAATGTTGCTGTTTTTTATTTCCACAAAATTGCCAATGCGACAATCTCGCTCTACCACACTTCTTGTATGTACATGTGCCCATGGACCTACTGTTGTATTTTGTTTTATTGTTGCGTTGCAAACAACGCTTTTTTGTATCACAACATTGTTGCCAAGTGTGCAATCCGTAAGGGTATTTCCATCACCGATAACAACATTTTTTCCAATCACACATTTCCCACGAAAAATATTGTTGCAATCAATTGTTGTCCCCTCTCCGATAATTGTCTCGCTAGATACATAAACACAGTCAGTGCTTTTGAAAATAACACCATTGTCAATATGTTTTTTTATTATCTCAAGTCTGTCTTGTTCCATATCACTCAAAATATCCATTCTTACCCCCTTTAGAATATAAACATTCTACAAAAGTCTTATACTTTCATTATATTAATAAAGGTTAAAATCGGCAACAAAAAGTTTATTTTTGTAAGTAATATGTCATTAACTATGCAAAATTTTAAAAATTTAAGCAATTTTACAGCTAAACTTTTGCATTATATTTACATATTAAATAATATAACAATATTAAATATATATCATTTCTAATTGCCTTAAAGCAAAAGCAATTTAAAAAATGCATTTTGCTAAATTGATTTTTATCATTTTTAAATAAAACAAAATGATAACTTGAAATAAGAAATGACTTCAGCATAATCTGAAATCATTCCAAAAATTTTATTTTTTTGTCAAAGGTCATTTTCAGCGTTTTCAAACTTCAAGTTTTTATGCCAAAAGATTTATTTTACATTGCCTTCCAAGCTATAGTGTCCTAAGCAAACATCTTGTCTGTTCTTCCACTTTCCTTTTGTAAAGTCAGGAAATTCCATAGTTTGGTTATTATTTTTGATAGACTGCTCTGAAAGTGCTGTTATTACCATCCAAGTTGCAGTATCATAAACATCAATTGGTGGATAATAACCTTCCAAAAATGCTTCAACCATAGCATTTAGCACAAGCGAATCCATTCCACCATGTCCAGCTTTTACAACTGCACCTTTATTCTTCCAAATTCTGTGAGCAAATTTTTTTGCAAACTTTTTGCCATTATTCCAAAGAGGTCTGCTGTTGAAATCAAACATTTTGAATTTTTTGTTATCAAGAAACACCAAATTGTTATCCTCTTGATACATTGCCTTAGTGCCTCTTATTGTGTATCCACGGCTGTAAGGTCTTGGCAAAGTTGTATCCAATTGTATAACAACCGTTTGTCCTTTGATTGTTTTGATAATTGTTGTTACAACATCTCCCTGCTTAAACTGGCTAGCAACAAGCTCCTTATCGTCTGCCTTGTTTGCCAAAATATACTCGTGCAAGCCTTTTGCTACGCTTGAATAAGATGTTAATTTAGTAAAAAGATTTCCTCTGTTTATATCAAGAACTTTTGCAATAGGTCCAATTTCGTGAGTTGGATAATTTTCGCAGTTTCTTTCCAAATAATTTTTCAATCTGTAATGGCGATTTTCTTTTCCAAAAGCCACTTCTTCCCTCAAATCGTGATGATATCCACCTTCGCAATGAACAATATCTCCAAAAATGCCTTCACGCACCATTCTCAAAGTCATAAGTTCATATTCACCATAACAACAATTTTCAAGCATCATCAATGGTGTTTTTGTCTGCTCATATGTATCAACCAATCTCCAACAGTCTTCCACGCTGTAAGCTCCACCAACTTCCATTGCAACAAATTTCCCTGATTGCATTGCCTCCACTGCGATATCAATGTGTCCTTCCCAAGCACAAGTAATCATTATTATATCAACATTTTCATCTTGCAAAAAATCTTTGTAGTTTGTGCTGCCTTTGGGAGTGTTGCCACAAACTTTTTTCACTTTTTCGATAGCTTTGTCAATCCTGTCTTGATAGACATCACAAATGCCAACAACCTCCACATTTTTCATATGTACAAGGTTAAGACGCAAAAGCCCATAGCCTCTTCCACCCAAGCCAATCATTGCTATTCTTGCTTTTTTTGTAACTTTACTCATAATTTTTTCCTGTTCCCTATCAAAATATTTATTCTATATTTTTTGTGTCTACAACAACATTTTCAATATTTTTTGCATCATCTTCAGCATTTTGACTTTCTAAAACATTATTTTTATCAATATTACAACTGCTATCTTTATTATTTTGATTGTCATTTAAAACAGCGCTATCACTTTCCAATGCAACATTGTTTTCATTTGCACTTGCATTGCTCACGCTTTCGCTTACAGTTTTATTCTTATTGAAATATTTGTTTCTGACAAAATTATAAAGAGTTATAACATCTTTGTCATACAAAATATCCCCAAGCTTTGTATTTTTTAAATACTTGTAAGCAAGCCAAACAATCAAATAAGAAAGTGAACCAGCAATAATGCCAACTATAAATCCGAACAACACATCTGACGGATAATGCACACACAAATATATGCGAGAAAAACCAATTAGTAAAGCAAGAATAAATCCTGTCCAGCTATATTTTTTGTTGCCTGCAAGGAAAAATGCCATCATTGCAGCCATACTTGCAGTTGAATGACCTGAAGGGAAAGAAAACTCTGACTCCTGAACAGCACCAACTGCTTTCCACCAAGTGTAATACACAGAAGATTGATCAGCAAAAGGTCTTGGTCTTGCAACCAAAGGCTTAATGGTAATGTTTGTTATGATTGCACCTATAGCTATTGCTCCAAGCATTGTTATGCCAATTTTTCGTGTTTTTTTGAAAGCTATCAAACAAAGTGAAAGCAAAATCAAAATTATTCCACCGTCTCCAAACACGGTGATAAATTTCATAAAGCCGTCAAAAAAGCCTCCTGCATTGTTATGCAGATTATGTCCAAATTCCAAAAGTGCATAGTCAAAAGACTGAAATGCAGTGTTCAACCAGTCAGCCAAAGCAACCTCCTATTTTTAAATGGACTGCTGTTTTTGAAAAATCAGCAGTCCTCATTAGATTATTTTTTAAATTCTTCAGCAGGCAAATCCTCTTTTATAAGTTTATCGTGGTCTGCCTTAGCATCTTCGTCCATATCTTGAACAAACTTGATATATTGAGCTTTATCAGCATCTGTTCTCACACCGACAATTGAGTGCTTTGCACCTTCTGCCAAAAGATCAAAAGAATACATATAATTGTAATAGCCACTATTAATATAATAGAAAGTATTTCCAAGTATTACAGGTTTTACATAATCAGTAACAATATTTGCCTCAATAATTTCCTCTGCCATACCCAAGCTATCAGCAAGCATTTCAACTTTTAGCAAAGCATTTGATGCAAAGTAGTACATAAACTTTTTGCCGTTTTCCTCTCTGATTGCAAAAATGTCAGTTGAAGGAATTGATGCAGAGTCTGATGTGTACAATTTATAAACAACACTGCCTTCTTTTGCAATTCCGTTTTCAATCACAGGAATATACATTTTGTTGTATTCAAAAACATAAACGCCTTCATTATAGCTTATATATCTAACAGTTGCATTTTTGTTAGCAAATTGTTTTTCGTCAGCACTTTTTGCAAATTCTTTGTTAACTTTAATACCAAACAAGCCAACAACTTCATTTCTGCCATTGTCATAAGGAGTTTTTTCATAATAAACAGCAACACTGCCATCTGCCTCACTCTCCACACTCTTGATTGAATATGAAATGTCGCCCTCTTTACCACTAACGATATCTTTAACTTCGCCATCAGCATTCACACATTTCAAATCATTGTAAGGATTTCCGTCATTTTCCTCAGGAGATTGTGTGTAATAAACGGCCATTGATGCATCACTGCTGCCTGGCACATAAGTTGATGTTACTGGAAAATATGTGTTGCTTACATTTTCTGCAATAACTTTTTTCTTACCCTTATAAGGGACATAAACCAACTCATTGTTCAAAAGATAAAATAAACCTTTGTCAGTAAACTTATATTGATTTGTGTTGCCTTGAATTGTAGCAATCTTTTTAAGATTTTTGCCACTGATTTCCACTCTGTAAAAATCTGTGTTTGTCTTCTGCAAAGTACCATCCTTACCAGTTGTGGTTGAAGGAGATGTAAAATACACATAATTCCCAAGCACACTTATGCCATTTGAATTATTGCTATCCATTGCAACTTGAGGAACAAGCACTTGCACATCGCTTCCATCCTTTTTTGCCCTGTAAATAGCACTTTTTACAACATTGCCATATTTATTGTCTTTTTTAGTTGCAATATCATCCACACTTATTTTGCCGTTTACAAAATAAATGTAGTCTCCTTGAGATACAACCAAAGAATTATTATTGTAAGTTGTAGCATTTGGGTCGCCACCAGTAAGCTTTGGTACTTTTGTACAACCAACCAATGACACACACGCAAGTGCAATCAATAATATTGAGATTAAAATAAATTTAATGTTTTTTTTCATAACATTCTCCTACGAGTAATATCTTTTTAGCTGAAACAGACTAACAATCATATTAAATTACATTATCTAGTATAATATAAATATAAAAATAAATCAATACTTTGCAAGTAAATAATTAATATTTTTTTAAAAAAGGTGCTTTTATGAAGAAATTTTCCACATATAA
The DNA here is from genome assembly GCA_910584975.1 of uncultured Christensenella sp. Lineage (GTDB taxonomy): Bacteria > Bacillota > Clostridia > Christensenellales > UBA3700 > MGBC100798. The sequence goes on along the minus strand of CAJUEA010000003.1, from coordinate 22,645 downwards.
TGGGCTTTTTACCCGTTGCCCTACAAAAATTATACCAAATATTGAACAAAATAATCAAGAATACAATCAAAACTTTGATAGCAATAAACAAGACAATATGTCAAATGAAAATTATTCGACACAAAACGAAACGCAAAACAATTTTACTGACAACACTTTTTCCAATCACACAGAAAGTGTTTTGCAAAACAACGCCGATAGCTTAAAACAAAATGAGCAAAATTTTGCTCATTATCCAAATTCAAACAACGATATTCCCAATTATTTTAAAACAGAAAATTTCAAAAAAAACAACGAACAAACTAGCAAAACTAGCATGCCTGACAACTTAAAAGAAAATATCTTTGCCACAAATTCTGCTGACCCAAATGAGATAAACACACTGTCAAGCAAAGCAAAAAACATCTTCAAATGTATGCAAAATCACGACAATATTATGAGAAATATAAAAAGCTAATTTGTCAAATAATATCGATTTTCAATAGAAATTTTCATATAATTTTCATGTTGTCACAATCGTTTTTGATTTTTTTAAAGTAGCATTGCAACCTTATAGACAACATCTTTAGGAACATTTCTTTCCGATGCGGTAAGTTTTATCGCATCTTTTTTGCTCAACCCTTTTGCAAGATTATGTTGCAAATGCTCTTCCACCGAAAGATTGCACAAATCACTTGTAAAATCCTTGCCTTCAACAATAACAACAAATTCTCCACGAGGCTCCTCAATGCAAAAACTTCCCAACACACCTTTTTGCACTTTTTCAAACATTTTTGTAATTTCTTTTACAACAACCACATTTCTTTCCCCAAGCAAGTTATACAAAAAGCTTAAATCATCATTTATATTGTGTGGCGAGCAATAAAAAACAAGTTGTACATCAATGTTTTTGTATGGTGAAATCAAATTTTCTTTGTCAATATTTTTTTCAGGCAAAAAACCCAAAAAACAAAAACCACGCCTTGTGATACCTGACAATGCCATTGCACTGGTAACAGCAGTAGCACCTGGCACCACTGTACACTCAATTTCATTTTCTTGAGCCATTTGCACAAGTATAGCCCCGGGATCAGAAATGCAGGGCATACCCGCATCTGTGATTAATGCCACATTTTTTCCTTCAAGTAGCATATCGATTATTTTTTGTCCACTCTGCCTTTCTTTATGCAGATAATAGCTTACAAGTGGCTTTTTAATCTCCAACTTTTGCAACAACACACTGCTGTGCCTTGTATCTTCGCACGCAATGACATCCACCATTTTCAATGTTTCAATTGCACGAAGAGTAATATCACCCATATTGCCGATAGGCGTTCCAACCAGATACAAAACTCCTGCCATTAAACACCTCTCACCAAGCCGACAACCAAAATTGCAATGCAAAGCAAAACGCCTAAAGCACAAGAAATAGAAATTTTGATTACTCTTGATTTAAACAATTTTGCAGAGTCTGCTTTTTCTTGCACAGCAATGTTTTCATCAAATTTATCCTTATCCAAAAGCAAAAAGTTTGACTTAGTTTCTTTTTGCAAAACTCCATTAAATTCAGCTAGTTCACTTATGCTATTAAAATCATACAAATTTGATTCAACATACAAATAGCCCCGATTTTTGACAGAAAAATAAACTTTTTCGCCCACAAACAGCGCCGTTGCAATAGACAAAATTATAAGTGTGAAATTGCACTCTGCAATTGTATAATCATCTGCCAAATAAAGACTGATAGAAAAGGCATAAACCAAAACAATATACCCAATCAAGGTATAATCATTTAAATATTTTATGAGTTTATTATTGTAATAAACATCTTTTTTTGTCCGTTGCCACACAGACAAAACTGCTTTCACAATAAAAAATATCATACTTAAAACTACTAAAATAATAAATAAAGCTTTCATATCAACCTCGAATAAATTTTACCATAATATCCCTTTTAAGTCAAGATTATTGATTACTGCAATAAAATTTATCATTTGCTACAATATATAACTAATAATATAACAATATTTGAAAGTATTATCCATAACTTAAATTAGAATACTGGGTATCAACAACCTTCAGGCAACTAAGACAGATAATTACATTATAATGATGTTTATTATAAAACTATAAATTACTATACTCTCTTTCCCTGATTACTCCCCTTCACTCAAAAAGATTGTTACACCATTATTCAAAAATTTAATAAAAAAGTGTTTTTTTGGGTAAAAATGTTTGACAAGCGAAATGTTTTATGTTAACTTAGTAATACAGAGAGGTTAACATAAATAAATTTGCGCAACAAAATACTTAGGAGGACATATGATTTCTTTACCAAAAAGCAACCTTACAACTCGTGGCAAAACAATAATGCTTGCTCTTACAGCTGTTTTCACCAGCTTGGTTATTGCAGGAGCATTCATTCAAATTCCAATACCTGTAATACCATTTACACTACAAACATTTTTTGTTCAACTTACCTCTTCAATGATGGGACCATTTTGGGGCGCAATAGTAATAGGACTTTATCTGTTTATGGGACTTGTGGGAATACCTGTGTTTTCAAAAGGTGGTGGATTTATGTATGTACTTCAACCTACTTTTGGATATTTGATTGGTTTCTTTCTTGGAACTATTGTTGGTGGACTTATTATCAAACAATTTAAAAAGAAAAAATATATCTCATATCTTACAGGAAACATTGTAAACTTGCTTATTGCTTATGCTTGTGGTATGCTTTACTTCTACTTGTTGCAAACATTATATTTTGGCAAAAGCGTATCTGCCTACACAATTTTTATATCATTGTTTTTGATATTCTTGCCAGGCGATTTAACATTCACTTTTGTTGCAAGTTTTATCGCAACCAAACTAAAACCTATTTTGGACAAAACAATTTATCAAACTGCAACAAATGAAGACATTGAAAAGTTTGAAAAAGAAAGCAACACTTGCTCTGATAGCGAAAACAATCAAGAAAATGAGCATTCTCAGCAAACAACTGAAAGCTTGGATGGTGATCAATTATATGAACAAATTGCAAGCGATGTGATAGCCAATGACATTTCGCAATCAAACAGGGATAAAGTAGCCGAAGATGCCCCCTCTGTAAAGGACAACATTGCAAATTAAAAAGGCTACTATATTATAATTCGGAAGAAAATTCCGAATTATTTTTTTGCTATTTTAGTAAACAATAAGAATTTATTTGACTACAATATATAAATGGTGTATTATTTTAAACGAAAATTAACAAATAATATAGTTATGCATTAGACGGAGGCCTTTTAATGAAAAACAAAATAATAATTTTACTATTCAGCTTAATAATGCAACTAAATTTTCAAATAGAACATCTAAAATTTAACAGTAAGATTTTTAATATAAAATCACAAAAAGTTGACCTATTCAAGTCAACTTTTTGTTTTTAATGTCGATTTTCGTCGTATTTTTACAATTTTAAAAGGTTATCAAACAAATTAATTTGTCTACTCGCTCTCTGAAAACATATCTTTTCCCACGCCACAAAGTGGGCATGTAAAAGTATCTGCCACATTGTCCCACAATGTTCCTGCCGGGATACTCCCCTCTGGATAACCTTGTGCTTCATCATATTCCCAACCACAAATACTGCATATATATTTCATAAGTTGCTCCTAAAATTTTTATCAAAATAATTATTTCAAAAAATGTATTTTTATATACATATATTTCAAAACATTTCAAATTTCATATTAAAATTTATTCGAATTATATTACAAATTTAACTAAACTTTTATGATAATTTGCGATTATAAACAAATCTTCGCGCTAAAATACCCTCACAATTCAACTTGCGAGGGCAAAAATATAAATTTGAAATTCAACAGCATATTAAATTGAATAAAAAATCTTCAATTAATATTTACAAAATTATTTTCTTATGCCATCTTCAAAAACAATTCCTTTATGGCGTTTGTAATATTTATCAATGTTCGCATCAATAATTCTTACAACTTCCTCGCCACTTGTTGCAGGATACACCATATCATTTTCAATTTCAGGATAACGAACTCTTTCATCAATTCTACTGCCTGCAAGTTTACCACTCCAGCCACCAACATTGCTAATTCCAACAATAAGTCTTCCAAAAGTCCAAGCAAAAGCCATTTCAGTAAGCGTTCCTGCACCACCACCGATTGCAACAATAGCACTTGCATTTGCAACCAATGCATTACGCATAACATCAAGCCCAGTTGGGATAACAATGTCTGCAAACTCATTAACTTCATTCACATCAAAAGAAGGCACAAGTGCAATAATATCGCCGTCCTTGTAATTTTTGGATGATTTTGCACCCCTGCACGCAGCCATCATTACGCCACCAAGTCCACCAGTTTGAATCCTATATCCTGCATCAATCAAAGCTTTGCCAACCTCAAATGCAATGTTATATTTCAAAGAACCTTCTTCAATTTTGGCATCACCTGCGATTGCCACTATCTTTCTTCTATTCATAATCCCTCCATAATAAAATTGATATCAAAACGAAAATGCGTTTACTCTAATAGCATAAATATATAAGTCACAATATTTAAATTTGAAATATATTAAAATTTCCATTTATCTCAAATATTAAGTATTAAAGCCTATTTTAACTTTAAAATTTTATAATTAATTGTTACGATTATTAATATATTATTTCATAAAACATCAAAATATTTCAATTTTATTTATTTTTTGTTTTTTCTTTTAATCTTTTGTTTTAGCAAAAAGTTATCAACAGTAAGATATAGTCCTTGCCAAACAAGCTGTCTTTTCTCAAACCAAAGTTTTGAGAAAAATTTGCGTATCTTGTTTGGATTATAAATGCCTTTTCTTGGCACTTTAACCCCAAATTTTGCAACAAAATCAACATTAAAAGGCAATTTTTCCAAAAATTTATTATAATCTCTTTTGCCCTCACCACTCCAAAAAATTTCGCTTATTGCAAAAACTCTTGGAAACATATTAAACTTTGCCTTTTCAATGTCTTTTACATACTCTGTCCACAAGCATGTTTCATATCCAAACAATTTGCCTGCATTTTCTAATCCTGTAATACCTTGTGTGTTATATGAATCACTAAGTGTTATGTATCCATAAGGCAAATCAATGTAATATCCACTGCTGTTTGAAGTAATCACTTTTCTGTCACTTTCCACAACTTTGCAAAATTCTTTATCCTTTCTTGTGCCCCAAAACTGCACAATTATGTCCTTGTTTGGCACAATTTTGTCTTTTTCATTATATTTATTGTACCACATAATTGTTTTTTTGCCTTTTTGTGCAATATAATCTGCCATATAATTTGCAAAATAAATTTGAAGTTGCTCCATATTGTCAAGTTCAAGTTCGGCAAGCTTTTTCTTGCAATGCTCACACATAGACCAACGCAATTTTAATGCCTCATCCCCACCAATATGAATGTATTCATCGGTAAAAATTTCACATAACTCGTCAATAATATCCTTGCAAAATTTATATGTAAAATCTTTTCCTGCACACATAATGTCAAACTTAATGCCCCAATGCGTAGAAACTTTAAGCTTTCTGTCAAAACAAGAAAGTTCAGGATAACAAGCAAGGGCAGACATAGTATGCCCCGGCATATCAATTTCCGGAATAACCTTGATATATCTTTTATGACAATAATCAACAAGCTCTTTAAGTTGCTCTTGGGTATAAAAACCTTCCTCTTTTTTAAAGCCAAAATTTGTATGACTGCGCTTGCAACCTTTTATCGTAAGTTTAGGATACAATTTTGACTCAAATCTCCAACCTTGATCCTCCGTCAAATGAATATGAAAATAATTGAATTTATAAAGTGCAATATAATCCACAATAGTCTTCACATCCTCTATTGGATAGAAATATCTGCCCACATCAAGCATAAACGCCCTAAAATTATTAGCAGGCTCGTCCTCAATTTTTAAAACATAAAGTTTTTGACACAATATCTGTTTTATAGTTTGCACAGCCCTGAAAATACCTTCTTCACTTGCAGCAAACACAGACATTTGATTTTCCGTCATTTCAATTTGATACCACTCTGCATTTGCATTTCCTTTTATGCCAAAAATAATTTGATAACCATTGCTATCTATCTTGTATTTTGTTTTTTTTGCAATAAAATTTTCCAGCTCTTTTTTTGAAAAAGCAGAAATATCACCCAAAATAACAATACCTTCGATATATATTTCTTTATTCTCAATTTCCAGTTTTTTAACTTCAGGTATTATTTTAATCATAACACGCCCCTAAATATTCATTACTTTATTTTACAACATATTTAAATTATAGTCAATAGCTAATCATTTTTTATATTATCCACAAAATGTAGATATGGTAAGAAAATTTAACAATAACCTTTTCTAAAGTATCAAAATTAATATTATAAACAACAATTTATTCAGTAAAATCAAGGTTTTTTAAAACATCTTGCTACAAATATACAGGAAAACAATTTCCACATTGTGAAGATATTTGATTTATTAAAAACAAAAAAAGCATCTTAAAACTTCACTTTAAAATGCTTTTTTGATTAAATTATTTTCCATTAAACTGCAATAACACTGAGTTATTCAGAAATATTCTTATCGCTTATCTTTTTGTCTTCTTTACGATTTATCAAAAGCAACGCTGATGACAACACTACTGCAATAGAAGTTACATTGTGCATAATTGCTCCAGTCATTGGGTCAAATATTCCAAAGAATGACAATATGATACTGATAAAGTTCACAGTCATTGCAAGAATGATGTTTCGTTTTATTGTAAACAAAGTACGCTTTGAATGTTTTACGCAGTAAACAATTTTGTTCATATCGCTATTCAAAATTGCCATGTCTGCTGTTTCAATTGCTATGTCACTGCCCAAGGCACCCATTGCGATTGAACAATCTGCAAGTTTAAGGGATGGAGCATCATTTATTCCGTCGCCTACCATACAAACTTTTAAACCTGATTTTTGTATTTTTTCAATTTCTTGCAATTTTTGTTCCGGCAACAATCCAAACTTAACCTCTTTTATGCCAATTTTTTCTGCAATAAATTTTGCACTCTTTTCATTGTCGCCAGTAAGCATAATTGTCTGTTTACCCATGCTGTTTAGTTTTGCAATAACTTCCACTGCATCTTCACGGATAGTGTCCTCAAAAGTGATAATTCCTTTTTCAGCTTTATCAATAATCACACTTACAACTGTTTTTCCTTGTCCTAAAAACTCATTTGCTTTTTTGGCTAGGTTAGCATTTGTCAAATTAAGTTTTATTGCCTCGCTATATGCAATAACCTCAACGCTTTTACCGGAAACCACGCCTTTTACGCCAATGCCTTGAATAGTTTCGAAGTTTTCAACTTTTTCAAAGACAATATCTTTAGCTCTGTTTACAACTGCTGTTGCAAGAGGGTGTTCGGACATCAATTCCAAACTGCCTGCATATCTCAAAAGCTCTTGTTCGTTAATTCCGTCAGCCACAATGTTAGATGCAACAATTTCGCCTTTTGTCAAAGTACCTGTTTTGTCAAAGCAGATAACATCACATTTACTGATTACTTCAAGACTAGCGCCACTTTTTACAAGCACACCATTTTTGGCAGAATTGCCAAGTCCTGCAGCAATTGCTGTTGGTGTTGCAAGTGCAAGTGAACAAGGACAAAACACAATCAAAACTGTAATTGTTCGGATAATTGCCTCAAATACATCCACATCTGGGAAAGCAAAATATGACACAATTCCAACCAAAATTGCAAGAGCGATTGCTGTTGGCACAATTATGCTTGCCCATTTGTCAGCAACTCTGGAAATTGGAGCTTTTTTGCCTTCTGCCTCTTCCACTAATTTTGCCATTTTTGCAATTGTCATATCTGCAAGCAACTTTGTAACTTTAACTTCGATAACGCCTGATTTATTAAATGTACCACCAAAAACTTTGTCGCCTTCGCCAAGCTCTGCCAAAGCATATTCGCCAGTCACAGAAGATTGATCAACAGAGGCCTTTCCACTTACAATTTCGCCATCAACACTGATTTGCTCGCCAGCTTTCACAACAACAATATCGCCAATTTTTATTTGCTCAAGTGGTCTTTTTTCCAATCCGTTTTCCACTTTAACAAACGCCTCTTTTGGGATGAGTCCAACAAGCCTTTCAATTCCTGCACGGCTCTTTTTTACAGTAAAATCTTCAATTGCACCACCTATTGCCATCAAAAATGCAACTTCGGCTGCAACAAACACATAACTATGTGAATGTCCACTGCTATCAATCTGATAGAAAAATCCTACAATTTCCAATATCACTGCCGAAAGCATTGCAACACTTATCAAAACGGATGCGGTTATCTTTTTTCTTGCAAGCGACTTTATTGCTCCCACAAAAATTGGAATACCACAAATCAACAATGCAACCCAAGCTGGATTAACATAGTAAAACGCAATTGTCCAAGGCGCATCCATTGAAATGTGATGCCAGTTAAAATATCCTGCTATCAAAAACGCTAAAGAAACAACGAGTTTTACAATATTGATTATATTGTCACGCTTCGCATTTCCACTCGAACTTTTTTCCGTTCCACAACAAGATGCGTGAGATTTTTTCTCAATTCCACAACAATTCATATGGCTTTCGACTTGATGCCCACATCCACAAGAACTTTGATCCTCTTTGTGAGAATGACAACAAGATTTTTCCTCGTGTTTATGAGTGCGTTCACAGCAACAAGTCTCTTCCTCATTGTGTGTATTATGACAACACTCCTCTTTTTCTTGTTTTTTCTCGCCCGAACAACAGCAAGATGTATGCTCTTCTTCCTTTTCTGCAGGGTAACATGATTCTTGCTCGTTTTTCATATTGCTATGGCAACAAGATTTTTCCTCTGCACACCCATCATTGTGGCAACATTCTTCTTGTTTTTCCTCGTGATGTGCACAACAAGCCTTTTCCTCTTGTACTTCATCGTGATGATAGCAGCAAGATTCTTTCTCTTGCACTTTCTCGTGATTAGAGCAGCAAGATGTTTCTTTGTGTTCTTCTTCACTATGACAGCAACAAGACTTTTTTTCTTTCTCTTCCATACTTTACCTCCTATTTGTATTTATCTAACACTTCATTAAGCCTATCCAAAGCAGTCAAATCTCCATTTGTAACGCTGTCTTTCACACAATGCTCAATGTGATTTTTCAAAATTGCTTTGCTCAATTTTTGCACTGATGACTCTATTGCAGAAAGTTGCAACAAAACATCCGAACAATCCTTTCCATCTGCAACCATTTGCCTAACCCCTCGAATATGTCCTTCAATAGTCGCCAAACGGTTATCAATGTTTTTTGCATTATCCTTATCCATACTTACCTCCACTTTACCCTACCCCTGTGGGGGGGGGATATCTTACATTCATAGTATATGATAAAAAAAACAAAATGTCAACACTTTTTTGCAAATTTTTCAAACAAATTTAAAATTTAAAAAATCAAATAGTAAACTTATTTTATTATTTTCAAAGTAAAATATTTATATAACTTTTAAATTAAAATTATCATTATACACATGCCTAATTAAATATTTTCATTATCTAAAGCTACAGTTAAAACATACGCGTTAGCCACATTTTGATATAGCTAATACTAATTAATTGACAATAGCTTGCACTTACAAGTATTTTGCACATGCACATTAAATTTAATTCAAGTTAAAATTTGATTTGCGAATTCATATCCTTTAACCTATTGCAAAGTACGCTAGTTTGTGATATAATTAATTGGTTGGAGGATAAGAGGAAAAATGAAATTAAAAGTTAAAATGTTAAAAAATGAATACTGGTATGGTGGTGACACTAACATTGGTTTTTTCACACCACTAAGCCGTAAATCAATATATATGGCAAACAACACAATTGTCAAAAGCTATGGACAATCAAACACACTTTGGCTTAGCAACAAAGGCAGAGTAATATGGAGCGATTGTGGATTTAAAACTACTTTCATTTTTGGAAAAATAACTTGCACAAGTGAAAAAGCAGAAATCAAACTTTTTGAGGCAGAGGACAAAACTTTGAAAGGTGCATATTTGTATGCCGTGCAGCATTTTATGCCACCTGACGGCAAACATCCAAATCCAATTATGTTCAAAATCCCTCAATATTGCACTTGGATTCAATTTGAACATGAGCAAACACAAACAAACATCTTATCTTATGCAAAATCTATTTTGGAAAGTGGTATGCCTGCTGGCGAGCTAATTATTGACGATGGCTGGCAAACTAACTTTGGCGAATGGGATTTTGACCCAAATAAATTTGAAAACGCAAAACAAATGTGCGACAATCTGCACGAGCTTGGTTTTAAAGTGATTTTGTGGATATGTCCTTTTGTAAGCACTAAGTCCACACATTACAATTATCTTGCCCAAAACAATATGCTTGTTAAAGATAAGGATAACAATATCGCAATGCGAAAATGGTGGAATGGCACAGACGCAATTCTTGACCTATCCAACCCACAAGCAATGAAATGGTTTACTGACTATACCAAAAAATTGATAGACGAATTTGGTGTGGATGGCTTTAAGCAGGATGCAGGCGACGCTATGTATTACTGTGATGACGACATAACATTTGGTGGTGTGGATGCAAACACTCAAAGCAAACTTTGGGCACAATCTGCAATTGATTTTGATTTCAACGAGTTGCGTGCTTGTTTCCAATTCGGCTGTCAAGGCGTGGCACAAAGACTTGCCGACAAATCACACAAATGGGGTATTTTAGGCTTAGGTGCATTGCTGCCAAACACTTTGACTCAAGGTATAACGGGCTACTCTTATGGCTGTCCTGATATGATTGGTGGTGGACAAATAGGCGATTTCAAAAACAAAAAAGAATTTTCTTTTGACAACGAACTTTTTGCAAGATATGCAGAGGCATCCTGCCTAATGCCTATGATGCAATTTAGTTTGGATATTTGGAAAATAAATGATGAACTAAAAAATATCTGTCTTAAAACAATAGATTTGCACACAAAATATTCCGACTATATTTTGCAACTTGTTGAGCACGCAAGCAAAACAGGCGAACCGATAGTTAGATATATGGAATACTCTTTCCCAAACAAAGGTTATGCAAAAATTACAAGCCAATTTATGCTTGGTGACGATATTCTTGTTGCACCTGTTTTGGTTAAAGGTCACACTACAAAATTAGTTTATGTACCAGAAGGGAAATGGCAGTATAAAGACAAAATTTATAGCAACGAAATGGTAATTATCCCTGCACCTATCGACGAGCTTGTATATCTTACAAAAGTAAAAGATTAAATTATAAGATAAAGTATACTATAATATTGTATATATTATAATTATTAAAAATCTTATTTATAATAAATAAAGACTATACCTAATCAAATTTGGATAGTCTTTTGTTTTTTGCTTGAGAATAGTTTGAGATCCCTAGACTACGCTCGGGATGACATTGTTCCTGTCATGTTGAGCGTAGTGAAACGCAGTCGAAACATCTCAAACTATGCTCATTGAGTAAGGATTAAAAGATACCTTTTTATTTACTCAACACACAAAGCTGGGGTTCTTTCCTTTTGCCCCATAAACACTGCGTTTCGCTCGGGGAATGACATTGTTTCTGTCATTTTTCAAACAAGCAATGCTTAATTATAAAATGTTACTAAATCACATCAAAAAGCATCCCGCTAATAATAGCGAGACGCTCATTGAAAGTATAATAAGAAATTCATTAGTTTTGACATGCATTACAGAGGGGCTGTTTGCAATGCCAAAATAACAAAGTCTTAACTTTTTTAACCTTTTAGGACTGCAATACACAGTCCTTAAGGCTTGGTGCTGTGCGATTTAACAATTCTTGTTTACTCTACTCTTCATATATTTTTTTGCACAACACCATAAAGCAAAATTATTATGGTAGGGTTACTTTGCTTTTTATCTACTAAAATGATATTCTAATCATTTTTTTGCAGCTTTTTTAATAGTCACAAAACACTGTAAAAAACGCAAAACTCTGTTTCATTGTTTTAGAAAGTCAATGCTTATGACATTTCATTTTGCAGATAAGATTTTTAAGGGATTTTAATATATGTTAAAAGGACTATGAGATTTTTAAGAGAATACTTTTGCAATTATTTAAATCCCTTAAAACCTTACACACAAAATATAGTATTTTATCAAGACGCAAAATGCGTCTGCAATAAATGTTTGATTTTTGAGCAGCAATTTGACTGCAATAAAAGGCTATTACTATCTTCCTTCAACAAGTTCTTTGTAAAGCTTGCTCAAATTAACCTTTTCAAAGCTTGCTGTTGGTGAAACTGCACCTTTACCATTTCCATAGTAGCCCCAAACATCAATATCCAACATTACAACGCTTGCTGCCTCAGGAATTGGGAAACCATTTTGTTGTCCGTTTGCAGCTGAATCAGTAAAGCCAACATTTTCAAGTCCTGTTACTTTTGAACCATTCTTTTTCACTGCATAAGAATTGCCTTGTCCGAAATCGCATGTTCTAATTTTTATGATTGCAAAGTGAATGTACTTTTGACCAAGTTCATTAACCTTCAAATCCTCATATTGACTTTTTGGAATTTCGTTTTTAACAATACCATTTGCGATGTTAGCAAGTGTAGCACCTTCAGTTTCAGGCAAAAATGCAAGATTTTTTTCTTGTTTCCAGTTATAAATATCAAGGAAACCTTGAATATTCAATGTGTTCCAGCTTGCAGCGGCATTATCCTCTGTCAAGTTCTTATCCATACAATAAAACAAAATACCACCTGTCAAAGAGTTTACGATAACATTGTTTTTCATATTTATTGTGCTTGCTTTGTTTGCCTCAGTTGCAATTGAAACTGCTGTGTCAGCCGCATTACGCACAATGCAACCCTCAATGTCTATGTTCGCATTGTTAATGTGAACAACTTTACCTGCATTTTCAAATACGCAATGCTTTACAAGTGCATTTGTTTTTGCCTCATCATTTCCACAAGCAAACAACAGAGCACCATAACCACTAAACAACTTAACGCCACGCTCAGTAATTTGCTCTTCTGTCAAGCCTGCAAGATTGCCGTCTTCAGCAGTACTCATATCATTTCCAGTTACATGAACATCTTGGAAAACCACCTGTTTGCCATTTTCTGTTGGCACAATTGTAAACACGCTGTAGCCTGTTCCATAAGTGCCCTTTTTGTAATCCAAACCATTTGTCAAAGCAGAAAGTTTTTTGTTTGAATTTGAAACGCCTTTTACGCGAGTTGCAACAATTTCATTCACATTGATTGTTGCGCCATTGCCATAAACATCGTTTTTAACAGTCATTGTTGGCACATTATCTTCCAAAACACCTTCCAGCTTTGGAGCTTTCAAATTTGCATTTTGAATTACAACTTTGTTGCCTGCGTTGATGTTGTATGCCAACTCTTCAAAAGTGCTTACATTAACGGCACCATCAATAGTGACAACATCTTTTGTCATTGTTTTGCCATCTTGCTTGTATGTCAATTTGCCATTTTCCACCTTACCATCAGTGTACACTTTTGAAGGGTCATATGTGCCCTCTGTGCCAACATAATAAGGCAAATCTGCCATATCAACACTAAGTGGAGTTGTGCTCAACGCTTGAGTTGCTCCCGGACCAAACAAGAACACCATAAGCCAAATGAAAAATCCAAGCAAGATTGCTCCCAATGTAGCAGCTGCTGTGATTACAATAATCTTTTTCTTTTTTGGCATAGGCTCTTTTTTCTTTTTAGCCTTTTTAGCGACATCGCCTTGGGTGCTTGTCGCACCCTCAGCTTTTTCGCCATTCAATTCAGCCGTGTTGTCAGCCTCATTTTTTGCATTGTCGGCAGTAACTTCAGCCACAACCTCCTCTGTCTTAACCTCTTTTTCCTCATCAATTTCAGGAATAATATCTTTTTTCTCGTCCATATTATCTCCTTATGCCTCAGCCTCAGTTACTACAATAGTTATATCACATTTATTTGTAACTTTAAATGTATGTCCTAGTGCAGCAACTTTTTTAAGAGTAAATGTTAAAGACAAATCTTCTTCAACAACCACTGTCATTTTTCCAGCATTTGTTGCGTTTTTATTCCAATTTGCAACAATAGTATCAATTTCTTCTTTAGTATATGTGATACCACCCATTTCACTCATTTTTACATTTACTTGACTATTAATAACGCCAGATTTTTTCACTTTATTTGTATTGAATTTAATAGTAAGCTTAATAATCTCACCTTTATTTCCAACAATGTTCATAATATAACCACTATAACCATTAGTATCAATAGCGTTGATAGTCAAAATTGGATTTTCCATATCATTGTTAAATGTCATTGTGATTTTGCCTGCATAATCAGTGTTAAATTTTTCAACAGCTGCTTGAATTACTTCTTTCTCAAAAGCAACTCCCACAAATTGCTCTTTCAAATTAATTGCACAATCAGTATTAAGTGCAAGACCACTTACTGTTTTGCTAGCATCTGTTACATTAAAGTTAACAATTACATATTCACCATTTTTATCAATCAAAGTAACTGAATATTTACCAGTTTTAGTAAAATCAAATTTAACTATAGGTTGTGAATCTGTGCCACCAACAGTAATTTTCATATTAGCATTTGTATTGGCAGATGCAACTTTCTCAAGCTCTTCTTTTGTAAATTCATAATTTCCAATCTTGCCCACAAACTCTTTAGACATACCAAGATAAAGCTCTTCATCAACATGATTTTCAGTGATTATAAACTTAAAGTTAATCACAGCATTATGCGCACCTTTCAAAGACAAATTGTAAGTCCCAACTTTATTGAAAGTTATGTTAACACCATTCCAACCCAAGAAACTTGAAGTTGCTTCATATGTGAAACCGTTTGCATTTGCGAACTCAGCAACAACATTCATTGTTTCGCCTTCTTGCAATTTCATGCTTCCACCAATTACATTATTTTTAACTGAACTTGAAATTTTGTGGGTTACACTACCACCACTTAGCAGTAAAGAAATTGTTTGATTATCAACGCCAAGTGCATCATTCATTTTAACTTCAAGCTCTTCAGTGTAACCAAAAGCAGCAAATTGCATTGTAAATGTACCCCAAGCAGTTACTTTATTGTTTTTAACAAACTCAGAAGTGTTATTTGCTTGAACATCTGCCTCGTGAACTGTACCATTAACAAAAGTTACAGTCAAATGATGTTTATCACTCAAATCATTACCATTTGCATAAATCTTTTCACTATTATGTTTTTGTGCTTCAGTGATTCCAGAAACTTTTGTTTGATCCCAAACAACACTTTCAACTTCAGAAATAGTAATATTTGTCTTAACCACAACTTCAGGAGTTGCAAGCTCTTTCAGCATTGCAAGTTGTGGAACAAGAGTTGAAAATCCTTGCAAAGCACCAATAATATTGTTTATATTTGAACCAATACCCGCACTTCTGTTTGCTGCATTACCTGCACTCAATACCAAAGATACTTCTTGTTCTGTATAAACATTAGGGGCTAATCCTGCGATTTCAATTATGTTCATACGAGATTCAACAAGCTCGCCATTGATATCTGTAAATCTAATCACAACAGTATTCTTTTCGCTTGTTGAATATTTGTCAACAACAAGTTCCATCAATTCACCATATGAAATGGTTTTGTATTGACCATTGCTCTCATAAATGTTAGAATTCAAATCATTACTCTTGCCTTGATAAATTTTCACATTGCCAGCATCATCTTTATCCCAGTCAGTTACCTCTCCTTTGATAATCTTATGATTTGCATGCTCATCAGGCTTGCTTGCATCACAAAACTCTTTCATTTCATTAGCATTTTTTCTCTTGTATAATTCAAGAATGTTATTGTCATAGCTTTCGCCATTTGAATAAACACCATCAATAGCAATTGAATCTACACCTTGGAACAAGCTGTTAACAGCCTTCAAAATAGTCCAATATGTACCTTCTGAAGGATCACTTTCCTTCAACATAGGTCTTACAAATTCATCCAAAATACTTCTTACATCGTCAAGTTTAATTTGCAACTCTTGATCATCTTTTAATCCTCTAATAATACTAGTAACCATATTTCCAATTGAGAAAGGACTATTATCAGAAACTAATCCAAGTCCCATTGCAGCTACCTCAGGAGTTGCTTCAGGAGTAGTTGTTGGTGTTTCAGTTCTAGTTTTGATCAAATCCATATATTGAACCAAATCAAAGCTGAATTGAGTATAATAAGCAGGGAACAAAGAATTCAATGAAATTCCAATCATATCACTTAGCAATGAGTCATTTACAATAGTTTGCAAATCCAAAGAAACATATACTCTTCTATTACCAAAGTCTTCAGGTGAAAAAGCTATAGCTATGATAGAACCATCCATCTTTTTACCACCCACATGGGTAGTTTTGCAACTTGTTCCACAAGTGTGATTTACTTCAATAAAAATTTTGCCCTTTTGGTCAAGCAACATCTTTTTGATGATAGGGTCAGCACTTTGTTGTGCTACACAATCAGTGATTGTTGTGATAAGTTGAATAGGCTCAAAATCAAGGTTGATTGTGTATGTATAATCGCCAACTGATTTGCCATTGCTATCCCTTAAAGTGATTTTTCCGTTCAATCTGCTTGTCAAAAGTGCTTTATCCAAACTAATTGTATCAGTTGGAATTGAGATTGCAGGAATGTTGTTGCTTAGTGAAATGCCTGTTGCATTTACATCCATACCTGCAACATCAATTTTAAGTTCTGTAATCTCTCCACCTCTATAATCATACTTAGGAGCACCTTTTGCAGGCTTTTTAACTTTAATTCTGTCATTGCCAGTTGTTTTTGCAGTAAATTGCAAATTAATGCCACCCACAATATTCTTTACCTCAGCAATTACTGATTCAGTTTCAGGTGTGATATCTCCTTGAACTGCAATTTCAATGATTGCATCAATAATTTTGCTTACCTGAGCTGTAAATGTGTAAGTTACATCATATTTTTGGCCATTTTTCACTGGGTCAACAACAACCTTTGTACTGTCAAGAGAGCTGTTGATTAGCTCAACTATCGCAGGTTTAACAATTTCTGATAATCCTCCAATAGACATACCCATTCCATTAAGCAAATCGCCAATGCTTGGCAACTTAATCTCCTCAATTTTAATAGGTTTGTTTGACAATCCGTCAATATTAACAAACAAGCCGTTAGCACTATTAATGATAATGTCAACGATATTCTTGTTATCGCCAGTTTTTTTGTTGTTAGCTATCGCCAATCTCAAAACATCATTTTTTGTATCTTGAGATATGCCACCTTGCAAAATAACAGACAAATCAGCGTCAGCATTCTTAAGGTCAACTTTTGCATTGATACCCAAAGTGTTGCCACTAACTGTCATGTTCTTTTTTGCCCAAGCATCCCAAAGGTCATTCAACGCAGCAGAACTATCCACAGCTGTAAATGGGTCGGGATTTTTTGGAGCACAAGCAACAAGAGCAATAGCACATGTACATACAACTAAAATTGCTGCAAGCACAATACTAAACTTCTTCTTCATTCTCCACCTCAAAAATTTTTTTTAACATCAGTCAAAATTTCGTCGCGGCTCGCAGTTGCCATTTTTACAAATTTTTGCAGAGTTATCCACATTGGTAGTTTTGCAAAATTTGGCACTTGCTCAAAGTTTTGGCAACTTCTCGCCGCGAGCTATTTTGCTCGCTGTCGCCTTTATAATAACACAAAATCTACCCCCCCCCCCGCTTTACATATATTTTACATTTGTGTATATAAATATTTCATTTGTAAAATTTATTTATCCTGAATTATACAATACCTTATCCTAAAATTTAGATTTGAAAAAGTACTTTAGCCAAATTCTGTCTTTGATTTTTCGATAATTTTCGTTGCTACTCCAATAATTTTGAGATGAGTTATCCACATTATGGCAATAAATAAACCAGTAATTCCCTGACATATAAGGATATAAAATTTTAATTTATTATCATATATAAAACAAAACACGCCAAAAAAGCATGTTTTGTAAAATCTCAAAATAGCAAATTTTTCACTATTACACTAATTTTTCGAAATTTGTGTAATCTTTTTGCTCTTATTTTTTTCTTATTTATATATAAATAACACAAACATTTAACCTTAAAAAGGCACTCCATTTAGCACGAGCAATATTGAAGATTCCTCCTTATACCCCATAAAAAAGCTATTTTGTGGGGTCCCCGTTATGCTAGGGATGACATTGTTCCTGTCATGTTGAGCGTAGTCAAAACATCTCAGACTTTGCTTACTGAAAAAAATAACTTGTCTTTATTTCTCATTTATGCTATAATATCAAACAGGGTGGAAGTCTCCTGGTTTTTGTTTACTTGGTGGCGCTCCGGCAATGATAACAATTACAACAATGCGTATTGTATGGCTCCTTCGGGCGGAGACAACAACAACCACAATGTTACGACTGAGCTCGGCGTGCGTCCTGCGCTTCACTCGCTCACAAAATAGTGTGAGTTTTCCTGTATTCGCTAAACTCTTTGCACAAACATCGATTTGCGAACTGATTGATTTGAGTATGAAGGGACTTACTATCCTGCCTTTTATTTTTACAAAAGGCGAAACAAACTCGACCTTTCTGCAACGGATTTTCTTTTGTGGAATGTGCTTGAAAAAGTGGTCGAGTTATTTTTTATAGCCACATTCGCTCATTACGACTTATGAGCTAATTTTCTAGTAAGAAAATTAGCTCTCTTGCAGTCAATTCGCTTTCTCCGGCCAAACGCAAAGTATCGCTACGCTGTACTTTGGTCGGACTTATAAGGCCTTATTTATCTTACTCAGCACGCATAATCCGAGATTCTTCGATTACGGCTACGCCTTCACTCAGAATGACAAAAACAATGTCATTTCGAGTTTAATGTCATCCCGAGTGCAACGGGGTCCCCACAAAATAACTTTTTTGTGGGGTGTAGATAGGGATCTCCGACTTAGCTTGTTAACAAAATCAAAAGGTATCCATTTTTCCTTACTCAATGAGCATAGTTTGAGTAAAGACAAACTAATCATATAACTAAAAAAGATATTATGAAGCACACATCAATTGATTAAAATATTTAATTTAGTATCGATTTTTGATTGATTATTCAAAGTTTTTTATTTGAAATATAAAGTAGCACATTTCAAAAAAATAAGTTCGTCTTTTCTCTTCTAAAATATTAGGCAAAAAAATAATGACAAGATAACCTGCCATTATTTTTCATATTTTTATTATTTTTCACTCTGCTTGATTAAACTTGAAACTTATCAAAGCATAAAATTGTGCAAATTGAAATATAAAACAAATTTATATTACAAATTTTAGTTTTATTTTTCGCTTATCAATTTTTCAAGACAAGCTATTTTTGTGCTACAAACAAGAATCTTGCAAGCTGTATCCAACTGATTTGTGTTTGTGAATGTTGGTGCAATACGAATGTTGCTGTCGTTGTCATCTTTTCCGTAAGGGAAAGTATCGCCAACAGTTGTGATTACCAAGCCTGCATTTTTGCAAAGCTCATAAACTTTTTTAGCACAACCATTCAAAACATTGTAGCTGATAAAATATCCACCTTTTGGATTGCTCCAATTTGCAATGTCGCTATCATTGCCAAACTCGTCCTCAAGTACATTTAAAATTGTGTCAAATTTTGGTCTGATAATTGCTGCGTGTTTTCTCATATGAGCTTTTACACCATCCATATTTTTCAAAAACTTGATATGCAAATATTGATTGATTTTATCTGGACCGATTGTTTGGAATTTCATTGTTTTCAAAGCGTCTTTTACATTTTCTTCAGAAGTTGCAAAGCAAGCTACGCCACTGCCCGGGAAAGTCACTTTTGAAGTGCTTGCAAAGATAACTACTCTGTTAGGGTTACCATGTGCAACACAAGCTGTGTATATGTTTTTTAGAGGTGCAGTGTTTTCGTACAAATCGTGTACGACATATGCGTTATCCCAAAAAATTCTGAAATCACTTGCCTTTGTTGGCATTTTTGCAAGTCTTTCAACAACTTCATCGCTGAATGTAATGCCTGTTGGGTTTGAATATTTTGGCACGCACCAAATACCTTTGATTGAATCATCCTCAGCAACCAATTTTTCAACAACCTCCATAATAGGGCCATTGTTATCCATTGGTATTGTGATAAGCTCAATACCAAAAACGGCTGTCAAACTGAAATGCCTATCATAACCCGGAGCAGGACAAAGGAATTTAACTTTTTCAAGCTTATTCCAAGGAGTGCCACCCAAAACACCAAACTGCATAAATCTTTGAATGGTGTCATACATCATATTCAAACTGCTGTTTCCACCCACAATAACATTTTGTGCTTTAACGCCAAGCATTTCTGCAAATAATTCACGCATTTCAGGGATACCCTCAATACCACCATAGTTACGAATATCAGCACCCTCTTTTGGCAAATCGTCCACACTATTTATCATATTAAGCATTTCCATAGAAATGTCAAGTTGCTCTTTGCAAGGCTTACCTCTGGAAATATCAATTTTGATATTTTGTGCTAAAATATCTTCATAAACTGCTTTTTCTTTTGCAAGTTCTTTTTCCAAAAAATCTTTTGTTTTATCACGATAAATCATAAATAACCTCCGTTTTTCCTATTTTAGCACAACAGCATAAAAATAGTCAATTATATAAACAAACAATATGATTAAAAAATTTAATAGTTACTATAAGTAAATTGCTTTATTACAATTATATGCAAAATACTTCCCAATACCCCACAAAAAAGTTATTTTGTGGGGTCCCCGTTAAGCTCGAACTGACATAAAATCACGAAAACATAATGCTCCTGTCATCCCGAGCAAAGTCGAGTGATCTCCAATTTTGCATATGCAAAATATGTTTTAAATAATTTTGCTCAACACGCATAGCCCGAGATGTTTCGACTGCGTTACACTTCGCTCAACATGACAAATCGTAATTTCCCATT
The DNA here is from genome assembly GCA_910584975.1 of uncultured Christensenella sp. Lineage (GTDB taxonomy): Bacteria > Bacillota > Clostridia > Christensenellales > UBA3700 > MGBC100798. The sequence continues at coordinate 1,639 of CAJUEA010000003.1, read as the reverse complement.
GTGCTTGATTATCCTAAGCTATACAAGGTTTTACAAAACAGCATTTTTGCTTACAACATTCCCTCATCTTCATTTTTATTACGAAAAACAAGTCTAATTGGCGTGCCTTTGAACTCAAAAGCTTTTCTTAAGCAGTTTTCCAAATATCTTTTGTAAGAAAAATGCAACAACTCTGTGTCATTTACAAAAAAGATAAATGTTGGAGGATTTGCAGTGTTTTGAGTGACAAACATAACTTTAAGTCTTTTGCCATTGTGGGCAGGAGGCTCAACTAGACTTACTGCATCTTGCACAATATCATTAAGCAATCCAGTTGTTATGCGTTTGCTTGCCTCGCTGTAAACAAAGTTTACCTCTTTCATTATTTTTTCTGTGCGTTGACCTGTTTTTGCACTGACATAAAGTGGGTCATAATAATCCATAAACTTAAGCAATTCGTCAAGTCTTGCATTATACTTATTGATTGTGTGAGTATCTTTTTCAACAGCATCCCATTTGTTCATTACAATAACCGAAGGCTTACCTTGCTCGTGAACATAACCACAAATGCGTACATCTTGCTCACTCAGCTCCTCACTGGAATCAATGACGATAAGGCAAACATCTGCCCTTCTTATTGCAGCCAAGCTACGCATGACACTATAACTTTCCACACTTTCATCAATGCTGCGTTTTCTTCTTATTCCTGCTGTGTCAATAAGGTTATACTTTTGACCTTCATATGCAAATGAGGTGTCTATTGCATCTCTTGTGGTGCCTGCGACATTGCTTACGATAACTCTGTCATAGCCCAAAAGTCTGTTAACCAAACTACTTTTCCCTGCGTTTGGCTTGCCTACAACTGCAATATTTATCACATCATTTTCTTGATTAGTATCGATTTTCGGAAGATATTTGCAAATTGCGTCCAACAAATCTCCAATTCCTTTACCTTGTTCGCCAGACACAGCATAAGGCTCTCCCAACCCCAATTCATAAAACTCATATGTCTTTTCAATTTCGTTGTTATCAATTTTGTTTACGGCAAGCACCACAGGCTTTTTACTTTTTCTCAAATAATGTGCAATGTCAATATCGTCCGATATCAAACCTTGTTTTCCATCCACAAACAACACAATAACATCAGCAACATCCACTGCAATTTCTGCTTGCATTTTGATGTGCTGCCACATTTTATCGTCACTTTTCAGTTCTATTCCACCAGTGTCAATCATTGTGAAATTATATCCACACCACTCTGTATCAAAATATAATCTATCACGAGTTACCCCCGGCTTGTCCTCAACGATAGACACTCTTTTCCCAATTACTTTATTAAAAAATGTTGATTTGCCAACATTAGGTCTGCCGACAATAGCAACTAATGGTTTCGCCATACTTCCTCCGATAGTGTTGCAATTTTTGCATATTGCAATTTCTTTTAATCAATTATTACTTCACAATTCACAAACAATTTTTGCCAAATGGTCTCCACCTGTGCAAATGTGAATTTTAACATTCAATTCCTTTTCCAGCTCTTCCACACTCATTCCGTCCAAAAAAGTTGTGGTAAACTCCCTTAGCATATTGCTTGGGATAATAACATTTTTGTGCAATTTCCCCTTGCATTGACGCACAATGTCCTGTGCAGTGATAAGAG
>CAJUEA010000002.1 GCA_910584975.1 uncultured Christensenella sp. | reverse complement strand
AAAAATCGACTTTTTAGAGCCTTTTACACTTTACACAAAAAATAACAGCCGAAAATATGACATTTTCGGCTGATTTTTTAAAGTTGATTTGCATCTAGTCCTTAGAATAATAAAGGCTGAATATTTTTGCATTGTATTGCTGTAAACAGCACTTGTTTCCTGTCATCCCGAGCGTAACGGGGTCCCCACAAAATAACTTTTTTGTGGGGTATAGGTAGGGATCTCTGGCTTTTATTGTGTTACAAAAATGATACCTTTTAATTTACTCAATAAGCAGCGTTTGAGATTCTTCGACTGCACTGCGTTTCGCTCAGAATGACAATAGATAATGTCATTTTTATGTTTAATGATTATATTCTAATAAGCGATAATCAAAAATCACATTAACAATTCGCCTTGATTGCTGTCAATCATTCGCAAAACTTTAAGCTCATCGCCAGTGTAAGCATCAACATAAACGAAATATTTTTCTCCGTCAAGCTCACCCACAATTTCATAGCAAAATTTTTCACTTACTGTGTGCCAAGGTATTGTAACAAGTCGCACTTCAAGATTGTCAAGAATTGCAGAAACATTAAGCACTGCTTGCTCTTCACTTACTGTTGGCGTGGTATATTCCCTTGTCACATGATTGAAAGCATAGTTCAAACCTTCAAAGCCAATAACTTCGCCCGTATCAAGACTGATTTTGATTTTTACCATATCTGGATAGTTGACAATGCCGTCTTGCTCATAACACATATTGATATAAACATTGCTTTGATTGTTGTTTATCCACACTGCTTTCATATTTTTAAAGCCAATTGACTCACAATATTGCTCTGCAACCTTTTTGCATTGTTCAGTTGTCAAAGTTGGTTCAGTAACCTCGTGGAACAAATCAATCAGCAACAGCAATCCACCTTGTTTTGCAATTTGAACGGAACATTGTCTGCCACCCTTCAATTTTACTGCATACAAATAACTTGGTATTCTGTTTACGCTGTCAGAGGCATACTCAATATTTTCAATATCATAGCCAACAAGGTATTTTTCCACTAAACTTTTTCCTTGGTCAGCAGAAATTTCCTCGCCTGTAACCCCCTTTGCCTCTCTTTGAATTACACCATCACTGAATGGACCGTCATAAATCAAAGAGGGATACTCTATGCTACCATTGTTGATACCACTCAAAATATCTTCAAATTGTTGGTTGTTTGCACTAAGCAGTTGTGCAAAAGTGGTGCCGTCTTTGGCAACATCTTGCAAACTATTAAGCAATTTTCCGTATTCCTTTGAAACACCCCACAATTTGTTTATGTTTTCCATTTGTGAAGTGGTTAGGCTTTTGCCTTGCTCTAACTGCTTAATCAAGAAAACACAATAATCGCCAAGTTGATTGATATAACTCATTAAATTGTGCATTCCGTCATTGTTTGCATAAAAAACTTGCAAATTTTGGCTCGCAAGATTGCAGTTGACATCAATATTCATCAAGTTTTCTTTCAAAAGTTTGCCGTCTGTCATAACTCTTGCTTTTGCTAGGTCATTTTCGATGTCAACAAAATTACCCACTAAGCCATAATAAGCAGATTGATAAAAGCCATTGATATCCCTATCTTTTTCCATATTATTTTTTGAGTAAATTCCTACAAAAATACCCAAAGTAATAACTGCCACAACAAGGGAAAAGATTATAAACCCTAAAATATACATTTTACTTCTTTTTGTCAGTTCCATTTTATTCTCCTTAAATGGCAAATTTATGTTTGCCTATTGTCAGTTTTACTTCCCTTGACCAAATCCAACTGCTTGTTGCTGTTGCAGGATTAAAGTAGTAAATACAACCATTTGTTGGGTCCCAACCATTCATAGCGTCTTTTGCAGCCCTCATTGCACTATCGTTCGGCTCAAGATTAATTTGTCCGTCATGCACAGCTGTAAACGCCCAAGGTTGATAAACAACACCCGAAATTGTGTTTGGAAAACTTGAACTTTTCACTCTGTTTAGCACCACTGCACCAACAGCAACTTGCCCGATATATGGTTCTCCCCTTGCCTCTGCGTGAATTGTTTTGGCAAGCAGATAGATATCTCCACCAGAATAATTGCTATTGCCACTGCTACCACTTGACAAAGATATTCCCAAAGCCTTTGCAGTGTTTGTGCCAACTATTCCATCAACTGTAAGTCCGCGTGATTTTTGAAAGTTTTTCACAGCTGCCAAAGTTTTGCTGCCAAAAATGCCATCCACATTGCCAACGCTAAAACCAAGCTCATTCAGTTTTCTTTGAATTTCTTTGACTTTACTGCCACTGTCACCCTTTCTCACTGCCGCAACTTCCATATAGCTATCAGCAACAATCGAGTTGCTATTTGTTATTGGATAAACAATCGTGGTGGTTAAAGATGCAATGACAATCATAGCACATACAATGCTTATTAATATTTTGTTTTTATCCAAGATATTAACAAGTTGTTTTTTATCAATTTTTTTCATAACCTCACTTTCCTTTTTTGTATTTAATTTAATTTTTGCACATTTGTGCCGTTATTAAACTCAAAAGGTATAATTTTTTATGTGACAAACAAAAAATTCTCCCCAAAAGTCTTTGAATGTGCATTTCCATTTATTGATTAGTCTGTTCAAACGCTGAAAAAGATAATGATAATTTATCTTAAAACAAAAAAAATCATCAAATATCACTCAAAAATCGATATTAAATGATTTTTATACTTTGTATTTTATATAATTCTACATGTTTTTTAAATTCCAAATATAGTTTTCAAACACAAATTTTTGCGATATACAACATAAATAAATGTCTTTTGATTTGCAAAAAAATTATTTTATAGTATTTGATTGCACTCCCTAAGCAAGACAACAATACCACTATATTTTATTTTGCAAGCCATTTGCTAAATATTGATTTATACTCAATATTTTCGCCATCTCCTTCAGCTGTTACAAAACACAATGGAGGATATGCCACACACCACCAGTTGTCTCCCTCGCCACTGCCAAGTTCAATGATTATTGCATCATAAACACCTGCACCCAAAGTCAACTCCTCATAAGAGCGTGTTGGAAATTTTTCCTCGCAAATTTTCACTCTTGAAGTGTAATTTTGTCCTAACTCGTAAAGTTTGTTGTCAACCACAGCAGTCAAAGTTTGAACATTGCTTTTAAGCACACTTATCAAATTATCCTTGCTATCAATTGTTTGCACAATAGGTTTTAATGCCTCAACGACAGCATCTTTGACGAGATACTTTATCTGTTGGTCGTATTCACTATTGCTGTTTGCTCTGATATGTATTCTCAAATAATCTTCTTCCTTATGATTTACCAAACAAAATGTACAAATTACTGCTACAAGCACAATTCCTAAAACTATCAATTTTTTCATAATAACCTCACAGAGACATTTATTCCCATTTATCACAAAGATTATACATAAAAAACAAATTATTTTTTTGTAATTTTTGACTTGATAATTTGTTGTTAAAATTCAATTTGCAAACTGAAAAAATAAATATAAAAAATTATAATTTTTTCACATATATACCTTGAAAAATTTGTAAAATTGTGTTAAAATTTTAATATAGAACAATTATTTTTACAAAGGAGAAAATTATGGCAAACGAACTTAAAGGATATTTCGTTTATTCAAAAACACCTAAGGGCAATTTTAATTTCAGATTGAAAGCTTCAAATAAGGAGACTATTGCCGTTAGTGAAGGTATATATACCACTTTGAGCAGTTGCAAAAATGGTATTGACTCAGTGCGCAAATTTTGCGACATTGACAAAATTGAGGATCAAACACTTTCAAAATATGAAACTTTGACAAATCCTAAATATGAAATCTACAAAGATAAACAAGGCAAATTCCGATATCGTCTTAAAGCAAACAACGGCAACCTTCTTTGCATTTCAGAGGAAGGCTATGCAAGCAAAGCATCTTGCAAAAATGGCATAGCAAGTGTTGCAAAATGGGCACCTACTGCTGAAATGATGTCTGACGCTGATTTTAAAAAGTAAAATAGCATTTTCAAATTTTAAACAACACAAACAAAAATATCTCTACTTGTCCAAATAGAGATATTTTTTATTATATTAATTTTACTTTTAAAGTTGTTTTTCAAAAATCTATTGTCAGTGTTATTGCACTTGCATTTGTTCAAGTTCATTAAGCCACAAATCTTTGTCAAAGCGAACATTTGCAGGACTGGTTGAGGGCAAACAAACTGCAATGTCTATCAAATGTGGATAATGCTTGCAAAAAAGTTCGTATGCTTTTTTGCCATTGCAAATAATTTTGTTTATTTTTGTTTGGTTGATTATCCAATCAATATCTGCAACTTTTTCACATTTAAGATTACTATCGCTACTGCTCTCCCTGCCTTCTTTCAAGTTTTCTCCACCTGCAACAATATCCCAAAGCGCAATGTTGTGTTTTAGCAAAAGCTGTTTTTTCTCCTCAATGCTTGAAATACTTTCAGCAAAAACTTCTTGTATAAGTCCCCAAAATCTGTTGCGTGGATTGCCATAATAAAAGCCATTTTGAAAAGACAATACACTTGGAAAACTTCCCAAAATCAAAAGGCGACTATTTTTGTCAAACACTGCATTAAATCCATCTTTCATTTGCACCTCAATTATTATGACATCAACTTTTATTGCAATTTGATATCAAAAATCATTTTTATTCCAAAACAGGTGAATTATCCAAAATTTCCTTCAACAAAAGTCTGTTTTCATAACCACCATATTTTTGCTTGTTTGCAAGGCGAATTTTTTCAAATGATTGCTCAGGAACACCAATCAAATCAAGCACTGCATACAAAATTTCCACCACATCTGCAATTCTTTTTACGGCAAGCTCATCGTCTTCCTCGTCAAAAGCTTGCTTGAATTTTGCCATTTCCTCATCAAGAAGCCTCATAAGCTGCGTGGCAAACTCTTCAAGTTCCAATTTTTCAGTCACACAAGTTTTGCCTTGCTTTGCATAAATTTCAGGCAACAAATCTCTAATCAGTTTATTACAAATCATTTTTATCCTTTAAGCACACTTATCTATAAATCACAAGCTCGCTGTACGCCTTGTTTATAGCTTTTCGTTTGCTGTCAAATGTTTTATTTATATCTTTGTTTCTGTAAATACTTGCATATTTCAAGTCGTTACTGCGTCCACTGACATATTTTTGACAAGACAAAATTTCCCTAATCAAACTATCATATGCAGTAAGTGCCAAAACAGAATTGTTTGTTTTTGACATGATATGCCTCAACAATTCAGTTTCATTTTTTATGTCAACCAAGTTTTCTTTTGCTTGTTTTAAATGCTTAACAACACTATCAATTTGTTTTTGTGAATAGGTGTTTTGTTCAATCATTACCACTGCTTTTTCAAACTGCTTGTCATATTCAAGATAGCTAAAATATGTGTAATTGTTATATGGCAATTTTTCCTTAACCAAATCTTTAAGCACGGAAGTATCGGCATTTGTCTCTTCAACATTATCAGCTATGCCTGATTTTCTTGGCACAGCGTAATCTTTTCCACTATCATCAAGCTTGATTTCAAAATCCACAATGCCATTGTGTTCAATTTCCAGTCTTAAAACTTGTGTTTCTGCATTGTAGTTGCTAGTGACATTATATTTTCTGTTGTTTTCGCCCATACCATTAGATTTATTGTTCCACACAACTTCAGGTGCACCACCATTGTAAGTGCCTTTCACCTCAATCACAGTTTTTCTTAACGCAGTATCGCTTACCCCCAACGGATTGCCACCATTATCCAAAGTCAAAAATCTTCCAATATAATTTGCCCAACCACCATACTCTTCCATTTCGGTTGAGTCACGCATAATCACATTTGTTTTGTCTGTGCGATAATTGCTCAAATAAACTTTCAAGCCATCCTTCACATCTGTAATAATTGCAGATGAATGCTCTTCCGACTCAATATAAAAGCTTTCTGCACTTGCATATTTAGGTGCAAATCTTGCGTATTTTGTGCCTTTTTTGTTTTCTAAGTTGTTCAAATAGTACCAATATTGACCTGTGTTTGTAAGATAAGTGTTTGCATCATTTGTGCCAACAGCCTCCAAAAACTTTTTGTTTGAAACTTTGTAATCAACAAGCAAAATGCCTCTGTCTGTAAACATTCTTCTTTCAGATTTTCTCAAATTGCTTGGCAACAAAGGAACTATTCCAGAATTTCCATTTTCGGGATAGATATTACTTTCCTTAAAGTTATAATTTGCATAGCTATAATTATCTTTGCCAAGCACAGCAAAACTTGTTGCAAAATAAACTTCGTCAATAGTCGGAATGATAATTTTATCTTCAATTATCCTGTCAAGTAAAGGACTTATTGCATATTCAAAACCTGCAATAGGCTTGCCATTATAATTTATTGAAAAATTTGGAGATTCTTGACTGAAACATGTTGCACCACGGCTCATTGCCATCATCATTGATTGCACATACATATTTTCGGGATAGCTGAAAGCTTGCTCCCACTCGTTGCCAACATATTTATCTTGTTCGCCAAACAAAGATTTGTAGCCATCATTTTTCCAATGCCAAAAATCGCTTGAGACACCCCAATTGCAAATAAGTCCACTTAGCCACAAGCCTTGCATTACTCCATAACTTGCAGGGTCGGCAATACTCTCTTTCACAAGCATACAAATATTGTTGCTAAATTGCTTGAAAGTTGAATAAAAACTTTCGTTGTTTTCAAACCATTCTAATATTATTCCATTTTTATAGTTCAAATTTGTGTCTATCCAAATAAAATAAGCGCCATATTTTGCACAAAGCTTAACCATTTCCATTATATAAAGAGTATTGTCACTTTCTGCCTCGCCTCTCAATTTCACTCCAGCATTAAGCTCTGATGCATTCAAACCATAAAAATATTGATGTTTTGCAAATCGCTCCTCAATATACCCAATAGGCAATCTCGCCTCCATATGAGTTTCGCCATTTACAGCTTGAATACAATATGGTATTGCATTTTCCTCGCAAGTATCTGCCCATTTTTGCAAATTGTGTAAATTTGTCTCGCTGTTTGGCAGCAAAACTTGTCCTGAAACCAATAATATTATTGTGTAAGGCCTTTGAACTTGAGGGATAGATTTCCACAAATCTAAAATATCTCCATTGCCATTATAGCTAACCAAATTTAAAGGATGAGTATTGCCTATCTCCCTTTTTAAATTTGCCTTTTCGCTTATGCTCACTCTATCAAAATTTTTAAGCAAAATCGACCTTGCCTCACTAAACAAAGCAAAGTTTTCTTTTGCATATTGCAAATTTGCAAGCACACAGCTTAAAACAATGACAATTGCAAGCAAAAAAGCCGTTATGCCTATTATAATTTTCCATTTTTTGTTAATCACAAATTTCATTTGTCATATCCTTTTGCTGAAATTTATCAATAAATAATTTTCCAAAATCCAATTTTAGTCAATGGTTATTTTAAAACAAATTGGCATATCAGTTTGGATTTCACACGATACATTTAGTGTCATAAACTTTTTATCCCTGTAAAATTCAACCTTAACATCGCTATATCCCAAAATTTCCACATTTTTGATATCATAGCGTATGCCACCTTCGTTTGCAAATCTCAAAGATTTGATTTTATATGTCTGCCTTGTCTTTTCGCACATTGGTACAACATAAATAACACCTGTTTTATATGTAAATCTATAATCATTTTTGCCATATTTCAAGTTTTCAATGAAAGCTCTGTTCTTAATCTTTTTGCCTTCACCAAACACATAAAATGGCAAACTATCATAAACAGCCTCTCCGTTGACCTTAAGCCACTCGCCGATTTTGTGCAAAACTTGCTTTTCTTCCTCACAAATTACACCTATAGCTTTTGGTCCTACATTAAGCATAAAGCAACCATTTTTGGAAACAACATCCATCATATTTCTCACAAGATCAGCAGGTTTTTTAAAGGAATTGTTTTCCGTATATCCCCAGCTGTTTTTTGCAATGGCAGTGTCATTTTGCCAAAGCTCAGTGTTTATGCCATCAATTTGACCTCTTTCCACATCATAAATTGCACATCCCGGCATAATTGAGCTCCATTTGTAGAAAACACCAACCTCTTTGTCCCATTCAAGCGCACGATTGTAATAATATGCCAAAAACTTTTTAATGTATGGCTTAAACTCAGCCATATAAATCCACCAATCAAAATATACAGCATATGGCTGAAGTCTGTCAATCATTTCACAGCTTGAGGCAAGCCAGTCCTCACACCACTCTTTTGAAACTTTAAGTTTTGTGTCTGCATATGGGTTACCATTGTCAGGCAATTTTGCAGGTCCATACAAATCAGGATACAAATCTTTTGTCACTTCAGAATCAGGACAATTTGCCCTTGCACCATTAAGGAAAAAGTAATGTTCTGCCCTATGATTAGAGGCAAAAAACTTCATTCCATTTGCCTCTATGCTGCTTTTTAATTCAAGCATAAAATCTTTGCCTAAAAGCTGCTTTGTATTCCACCTGTTAAGCTCGCTTTCATACATTTTCACACCGTCGTGATGCTCACAAACTGGCATAACAAATTGTGCGCCACTATCCTTAAATGTTTTTGCCCATTCATCCGCATTAAATTCAGTCGGATTAAATTTTTCTATTATTTGCCTGTAATCAGCATTTGCACCATAAGTTTGCACCCTATGATTAAAACAAGGGTCAAATTTCAAGTACATACGCCTTGGGTACCATTCATTTCCAAATGCAGGCACAGAATAAACACCCCAATGCACAAACAAGCCAAATCTACCTTTTCTGTACCAAGACGGCATTTTAAACTGCGATAAACTCTCCCAATTATCCTTAAATTTTCCCTTTTCAATCACTTCGTCCACAACAGACAAATACTCATTGATAGTTTTCATAATTTCCTCTAACTATTATATTTTAACATAATATAACTATTATTTCAATAGTTTTTTTATTTTATGTAATATTTTACTGCAAAATCAATACATAAAAATATGAATTATTCAAGATGTGGTTTTTAACTTATTTGTAAAATAATCTGTAGTAGCATATATTAAATGTTGAAATAGCTTAATAAATATGTTATAATAAACTATACAACTAGCAAAGAATTATAAAGGAAAACTTTGATTAAATATGTTTGAACTAATATTGTAGGAGATTAAATATTGATTGCACTAAACAAAAATTTAAATGTTTTTACGGAAAATTTTACTGACCTGTTTGTTCGCACAGGACTTACAAAACACAAATTTGCAGAACTTATTGGAATTGACCATTGTTTAATCGCAGACTATTTAAACGGAACCATTCCTTTATTGAGAAATGTGATAAAAATTTGTGATTATTTTAATTGCTCAGTTGATTTTATCGTGGGGTTACCCACTGATTTTTCTTATACTAATTTGCAAAAAGGATATAAGAAAGACTGCTTTTTTAATGAATATCAAAAATTGCTAAAAGACAACAACACTACTCACTATTTTTTGGCAAAAAACAAAATCGTTACTGCTACTAAATTAAGCTTGTGGAAACAAGGGAGACTTCCTCAATTTGAAGTTATGGTTGCTATCGCATATGAATTAGGTGGTTCAATTGACAAAATGCTAGGAAGAATTTAACAAAAAACACATCAAAAATCGGTACTAATGAACTAGTACCGATAATTTTTTGTAAAATTATTAATTTTTTAAATATGATTTGAAATAACATGTTTTTTAAAGTTTAATCAACATTTTTTTGATATTATTGACATAAAATTAAGCTGATTAATTTTTATGTTCTCTCAAAAATTCTTCAAAAATTTCGTTTTCAATCACAATGTCATAATACCACAATGTGTTGATAACAAGCTTTCCGTCCGTATCAATAACTCCAAAAGTTTTACCCATTTTTACCATAGCATAGCCATCCACAAATTGGCTTACGGCATTGTATTTCAGCTCAATAACTTCCTTACCTTTTTTGTTGACAAAGCCCCAAACGCCACCTTTGTTTACAGCACCTAAGCCACAAGAAAAATCTAAAACTTGATTGTACTCATTTGCTCTGCCGACAACCTTGCCATTTTTGCTGATAAACCATTCATAGCCACCACGACCAACCCTTGCAATACCTTCAATAAAATCTCCAGCAACATCAAGGTCGCATGCAATTTTCACATTTCCTTTGGTGTCAATGTAGCCATATTTTCCGTTTTCATTCACCCACGCAAGTCTGCTATCCGTAAATGGACCAAAAGGCCTTGTTCCTACAGGAGAAGATGTGCTTACAGGATATGTTCTCTCACCAATTCGTTTGCCTTTTTTGTTGATAAGTTCCCAATAATGACCTTTGTCGTCACGCACTCTGCCCCAAGCAATGCCATACTTGTTAAAAGGCAAAGCCTCCTCATATTTTGCAGGTATTGCAAGTGAATCCTTTCCAGTGCCACTTGCAGCCTTTGATTTGTCAAGATATCCCCATTTGTAAACGGGTTCTCCACTGCCGTCATCAACCCTAACTTTAACGGGTACCATATTGCTTTCAAAAATAACCAATCCATCTGTACCTTGCCTTGGATGACTGTTTGCCGTTGCCGGAACAATTATTATCACAAGCAATAAAATTATAAGCAAGACAACCAAAAAAGCTTTGATATATTTTACAGGCAATTTGTGTTTGAAAATTGAAAAAATAATATAGTTAATGCCATTGGCAATGTAGCCAAGCAAAGATACCATTCCTGCCCAAAGTCTTAGGAAAAACAAATCGAAAGCATTGACTTTGGAAACATCTGACTGAACAGCAATCTCACGCAATTTAATAGGCTTTTCCACATCATCCACATAATCGCTGCCTGATTTTTCATCACACAAAGCATTGTTATTTTGTGTGTCAACCACCATAATTTCAGTTGAACTAGATTTGTTTTGTTGGTTAACTTCTACAAAATCTTCACTCATATCTTCATAATATTGATAGTCGTCATCCATATTGTTGTATGCAAAATCATCAAAACCACTACTCATTGCAGTTTCAATACTTTCTTGTTTTTGGAGTTTTTTGTCTTTATTATTTTTTTTCATAAATTACTCCAGACATTACTACACATTACTACACATTTTAATTATTATTTATGTATTATTTTCTTAAATATACACCTTTTTGAAAAAATTTGCAAATATAATAATATGATTTTTCAAAATTATAGAACAAAAAAATTCCCAACCAATACTATTTTGTTAAATTTTAAATCTTAATTTTTGGTAATTCTAATTAATTTCCTTTAATAAATTCTAATTAAATTACAAGATTATTTAAACACCTTGCAACTTTTTATGTAAGGCTCACATCTGCTGTCAGTAATTTTCAAAGTAATTTTATCTGTTTCAACCTCATCAAAAATGCAAATCTTTTTAAAACCTATTGTTCTTGATTTATAAATTTCTTTGCCGTTCGCCTCAAGCAAAAAGCTTTCAACCCTTTGACTATGTGACAAATCTTCACTTAAAATTGCCTTTGAAATTGTTGTTTTTGGAAATGTCACTTGATACTCAAAGTCACTGATTTTTTCAATTTTTGCCTCAATTTTATCCTTAAACATTTGTTGCAATTTCTCTTTAGCAGCAATCATTCTTTTGATATATTTTTGTGGCAATTCTCCCTTTGTATTTGGTCCAACATTCACAAGCAATGTTGCATTGTTGCCAACAGAACGCAAATAGCAACCAACAAAATCATTCACTTTTCTTGTGTGGAATAATCTCATTGCAATTGAATTGAACCAACCCCATCTTGTTGCAGAAATATCCATTTCGGATGGCCAATAAACCATTTCTTCCCCTTCAATGATTGTATTTCTTTCGCCAAGATTATCGTCCGTGTTATCAATTTTTGCCATTGCAAACATACCTTCTGTTTGTTGAGAGGTACGCATAACTTCGTCAAAACATTGCAATCTTTTTGGCACAACAGACCACTCTGCCTCACGACATTTGCCGTGCTCGTTGCCAATCCACCTTACATCATAAGCACAATTTGAAATTATGCAATTTGGTTGATATTTGTGTATCACATCGTAATATCTACCCCAATCATACCTTTGCTTTTTGCCGTTTGCCCCTTCGCCACAAGCTCCGTCAAACCAAACGCAAAAGATTTCGCCATAATTTGTGCACAACTCCTCAAGTTGATTGCAAAAATAATCGTTATATGCCTCTGTGCCATAAGTCTCCTCGTGCCTATCCCATGGTGACAAATAAAAACCAAACTTAAAATTGTATTTTTTGCAAGATGCAGCAAGACTTCCGACAACATCCCCCTTGCCGTCCATAAAAGGAGTGTTTTTAATGCAATACTCTGTATATTTACTTGGAAACAAGCAAAAACCATCGTGATGTTTTGCAGTCAAAATTACACCTTTACTGCCTGTTGCAATCAAATCTTGCACCCATTTATCCGTATCCAAACTTTTTAGTTTAAAATTTGACAAAGGCTCGTGCCCACTACCCCATTCCTTGTGGGTAAAAGTGTTTATACCAAAGTGGATAAAATTGTAATACCCCATATTCAAAATAGCCAGTTGTCTTTCATTAGGCACAGGCTTAATCAATTGTTCATCAAGTTTCAAACTCATATTTTCCTCCGAAAATTCCAATAATTATTGTATATATTTTATCATACTTGCACTTTTATGTCAATAACGATTATTTGTGCACACAAACACACAAATAACTTTACTTTTATTAAAATATATGTTATATTGATTTAAATAAAACGCAAGGAGGCAAAAATGAAAGCTATTCATATCAATGGCGCAACTTTGGAATATAAAACACAAACAGGTGGAATAGTCCGTGCACTAAACAATGTCAGCCTTGATGTGGAAGATGGCGAATTTATTGCCTTGCTGGGACACAACGGCAGTGGCAAATCTACCCTTGCAAAAATACTAAACGGCTTGTTAATACCAAGACTGGGCGATGTTGAAATTTTTGGAGTAAACACAAAAGACAGCTCAAAAATCTTTGAAATACGCAGCAATATCGGCATGGTTTTTCAAAATCCTGACAATCAAATGATTGCAAGCATTGTTGAGGACGACATTGCTTTTGGACCCGAAAATTTGGGCATACCACGCGAAGAAATCATCAAACGCGTGGACTGGGCACTTGAAAAAGTTGGCATGAGTGAACACAAAAAAGCAACTCCTTTCAAAATGTCTGGTGGACAAAAACAAAGGATTGCCATTGCAGGTATTCTTGCAATCAAGCCACGCATTATTGTGTTTGACGAAAGCACAGCAATGCTTGACCCTCAAGGCAGAAAAGAAGTTCTTGAGGTGGCAAAACAGCTGAATAAAGAGGAAAATATCACTATAATTTGGATTACACACTATATGGACGAGGCTGTTGATGCGGACAGAGTTGCCATTATGAATGATGCAAGAATTGTTGCCATCGACACCCCACAAAACATTTTCCGACGCACTGACCTTATTGAAAGTGCAGGGCTTGACTTACCTTTGCCACTTGCAATTGCAAACAGTCTTAGAGAAATTGGCTTGCCTTTGGAAGGCGATATTTTGACAGAAAAAGCACTTGAGGAGGAGTTATGCAAAACATTGAAGTAAAAAATCTTACTCACACTTACAGCAAAAAAACTCCTTATGAAAAAGTTGCCTTAAGCGATGTCAGCGTTACAATAAATGAAGGTGATTTTTTGGGAATAATTGGTCACACAGGCAGTGGCAAAAGCACATTTATTCAACATTTAAATGGGCTTATTAAGCCACAAGAAGGCGAAGTTAAAGTTTTTGATATCGACCTTACCAAAAAAAAGCCTAAGCCTGACCTTCGCAGATTAAGACAAGAAGTTGGAATGGTTTTTCAATACCCTGAATACCAACTTTTTGCAGATACTGTGGAAAAGGACATTGCCTTTGGCCCAAAAAACTTAAAACTTTCTGCTGAAGAAATCAAAAACAGAGTTCGCATGGCAATGCAAGCTGTGGGATTGGATTACGACAAATATAAAGATCGCTCCCCATTTGACTTATCTGGTGGACAAAAACGCAGAGTGGCAATTGCAGGCGTGCTTGCAATGTCACCAAAGGTTTTGATTTTGGACGAGCCAACAGCAGGACTTGACCCAATAGGCAAAAGACAAATTTTGACACTAATCAAAAATTTGAAAGAACAAGTTACTCCAACAATAATTGTAATCTCTCACGATATTAACGAGATTACTCAATATTGCACAAGATTGATTGTTTTCAATAAAAGCAAAATTGCGTTTGATTTGCCAATCAATGAGCTTTTTACCCACTCAGAGGAACTTTTGCAAATGGGACTTGACATACCTTTGAGCGTCAAACTCAACAACTGCTTAAAAAGCAACGGAATACAACTTGAGGGAGATATTATCACACCAAAAGACTTGGTTTTAGCAATAGCAAAATACAAAAATATTGGGGGTGCATTATGAGAGATATGGCATTTGGACAATACTACCCAACAAACTCCCCAATACACAAACTTGACCCAAGAGCAAAGTTGATTTTCAGCTTATTATTTATGATTTTCATATTTTTTGCAAAGTCATATACAGCATTTTTTTATGTTATCATATTTTTGTCAGCTGTCACAATTATTGCAAAAATCCCTTTGAAAATCGTACTTAAAAGCCTAAAACTTGTGCTTTTCCTTTTGATTTTCACAGGACTTATCAACTTGTTTTTGTATAATGAAGGACGCGTGCTTGCACATTGGTGGGTGTTCACAATAACTGATAGGGGGATTGATTTTACAATCAAATTGGCACTGCGTTTATCCTTGCTTATCATAGGCACAAGTATGCTTGCTCTTACCACCACACCAATGGAACTTACTGATGCGATTGAAAGTTTGCTTAAGCCTTTAAAATACATTAAGGTGCCTGTGCACGACATTGCAATCACAATGAGCATTGCACTAAGATTTATCCCTACCCTAATGGAAGAAACTGACAAAATCATTGCTGCTCAAAAAGCAAGAGGCGCAGCCTTTGACACAGGCAAGGTGCATGAGCGAGTAAAATCAATGATACCAATTTTAATCCCGTTGTTTGTAAGCAGTTTTAGGCGTGCAGACGAGCTTGCTGACGCACTGGATGCAAGGTGTTACAATGCCACTAAAAACAGAACAAAAATGAAAAAATTGACTTTCACATACAGAGACTTGGTTGCGTTTTTTGTGATAAGCGTGCTTATCGTTTTGATTATGCTTGACTGCTATCTTACAAAATCCCCTGCTGAAAGCATATTTTTTGGTACAGATTATTATATTGTTAATCTTTTAAAAAGTTGGATAGGCTGATGAAAAAATATAAATGCAAACTGCAATATGACGGCGAAAATTATGCAGGTTTTCAAATTCAAGCAAACGCAAACACTGTGCAAGCTGAGGTGGAAAAAGCACTTTCAACACTTTTTGGCGAACAAACAAAAATTGTTGCAAGTGGCAGAACAGATACAGGTGTTTCTGCAAAAGGTCAGATTTTTCATTTCGAAAGTGACACAGATATCCCTGCCAACAAAATTCCTTTTGCACTGCAAACATTGTTGCCTTGTGATATTTCCGTTTTAGATTGTGAAATCGCAGAGGATGACTTTCACGCAAGATACAGCGCGAAGTCAAAAACATATAGTTATAAAATTTGCTTGACACAAGTCAACTTACCACTTTACAAAAAATACTATCACTACCCTTTTAAAATAGATATCAATCTTTTGAAAAAAGCACTTGACAAGCTTTGTGGCGTGCACAACTTTAAGGCTTTTATGGCAAGTGGCTCTGCAATCACAAATTGTGAGCGAGAAATTTACAATATCACTCTAACCGAACTTGAGGCAAACTGCTACGAAATCAAAATTACTGCAAACGGCTTTTTGTACAATATGGTAAGAATTATTGTTGGGTTGGTGCTTGATATTGCAAGAGGCAAACTTCCAATTGAAAACATAGACAAAATGTTTGAGACAGGCGATAGAAGTTACGGTGGACACACTGCTCCACCCGAACCACTTGTTTTGGAAGAAGTGTTTTATTAATGCAATTTAAACGATTGATTTTGAGTAAAAAATGCCATTTTGCAAATATTATAGAAAATTTACTTCTTAAAAATAGCAAATTATTAAAAAAGTCAAAAAATTTGCAAAAAATGAAAAATTACCACTTTTTTACTTGACATAATATTGTTTATAATATAAAATAATAAAGCGTATGAAATTGTATAGTTTACGGATTAGCCCCCCGAGAATTAACATTTCACAATTTAAAAATTTATCGGAGGTTTTTTACCATGAAAACATATATGGCAAAGCCTGAAGAAATCGAAAGAAAATGGTATGTTGTTGACTGCGATGGTCTTGTACTTGGTAGAGTGGCAAGCCAAATTGCAAGTGTACTTAGAGGCAAAAACAAGCCTTGCTACACTCCAAATGTTGATTGTGGCGACTATGTTATTGCTATCAACACTGACAAAATCGTTCTTACAGGCAAAAAATTAGAGCAAAAATATTATCGTTATCACACTGGTTATATCGGTGGTCTTAAAGAAATTCAATTCAAAAAGCGTATGTCTGAAGATTCAGACAAAGCCTTGACAACTGCTGTTAAGGGCATGCTTCCAAAAAATTCTTTGGGTCGCGATATGATTAAAAAACTTAAAGTATTCAAAGGCGCAGAGCACAATCATCAAGCTCAAATGCCAGTTGAATTAAAATTCTAATAAGGAGGAATACAAATTATGGCAAAGGCTAAAAAGAAAGTGCAATATTGGGGCACTGGCAGAAGAAAGAAAGCAATCGCAAGAGTTCGTCTTATCCCTGGTGGCAATGGCAGCATCACTATCAACAAGCGTTCTATTGATGAGTATTTCGACTTAGAAACTTTGAAACTTATCGTTCGTCAACCACTTGAGCTTACTGGTGCAAAAGAGCTTTTTGACATTATCGTAAATGTTAAAGGTGGTGGCTTTACTGGTCAAGCAGGTGCTATCCGTCATGGTATCGCAAGAGCTATGGTTGTTGCAAACGCTGAGGAATACAAATCAGCACTTAAAGCAGCTGGTTTCTTAACAAGAGATCCAAGAGCTAAAGAGCGTAAGAAATACGGTCTTAAGAAAGCAAGAAAAGCACCTCAATTCAGCAAGAGATAATTGGTGCATTGCAAATTGTTACCATTGCCCTACTTTGGCGAAAAGGTTCAATTGCAAAACAAAACTAAACTTCAATATCCACCGAGCAATCGGTGGATACTTTTTTTATGGTTACAAAATAATCTTGCATAAGCTTATATATTTCCGTTTAGGCAAAATTATTGTCAATGTCATAAAGAAAAAAATTTTAATATATCTTTGATAGCAGAAAGACAACATCAATAATTTGTCAGCCCAAAGCGGGCTAAAACATATCGAAAAACAAGAATTTTTGAGAATTTTCAAAAATTCTTGTTTTTTTTGAATAAAAATTGCCATTTCATTCGTATATAAAGTGAAGGGCAAAATAAAAATTTAAATTTTTATTTTGCAAAATGAATATCGTTAACAAGAAAGCATATTTAAAAAATAAACAACGGAGGAAATTGTTTCATGATTAAAGAAAAAAAATTAAGTAAAACTTTAGTGTCAATTTTTTTGATACTAGCAACATGCTTTAGCATTGTTTTTGTTGCAAATCAAGTCAGCAAAACAAGCAAAGACACAAATTTGTCATTGTCAGCTGTCAGTGACATCTCAGACTCATCCATTACCCCCTTGTCTTTAACAGAAACTTATGGTATAATAGATGGTATAGGAAATGGTGGCTCAGGAACAGAATCTGATCCATATTATGATGTAGATTGGTATGGTAGAGTTAAAAGTGGAAATTATTTCGCGTCATTAAGTGCTGCCCGTTCTGCCTACATTGTAATTAATGTTGACCCAAGAAATATTGGTTTAATTCAAGATATCATAATTGAATACAAATCTTATGAGCAAGGTCCACCATTAGGCACTAAAAAAGCTTTAAACCTTGATTATTTTGGTGCAGACATAAAATTTTATTCAAGCAAAAAAGGTGTAATAGAAAAATACATGCCTTCTTGTCAAGACAGATCATCATATGGTCAAACGATTATTAGCGGTGCTTCCGATTTGTATAAAGTTGAAGTTAGAGTGCGTTTTGAATTAGAAGGTATTAATTATAGTTATTATTATAAATTTGGATAAATAAAAATTTAAATATGCTTTCTTTATTTTTTATTTAGGTATGATTATGAAAAACAAAATGCTTTTTATTCTTAGCAGCATAAAACAATCGGTTATAAACAAGCCGTTTGCTTTTGTGTTGCTTATTCTCATATTTTTTGCCACAACCATTTGTTGTAGCCTTCCTTCACGCTATTTAGTCGCATGTTTAAATTTTGTACGCTCAGAACCAAACTCAATGTTTTTTGAGGTTTCACCGGATTATTTCAAACAAAACAATGTTAAAATTGGGGACTATATTAGGAACAATTGCAACAACCTTGCTTTTGAGGATAAAAACATTGAATCTGATTTTTTTGTGCGACATTATGAATCTTCAATTATTTTTAATGACAAAGCTATTAAATTTAAAGAAATGCGAGTCCGTTTTGTTGTTAAACAAAGCTTTGGAATAACTGATGAAGATATTTCAACAAACCAAAACATAGTTTGCATAAACGAAAAAATTGCAATGGAACACGGAATTGAAATTAATAACACTATTAATTTTTATGGAAACAACTTGATTGTTAAAGATTTTGTATCAGAAAGTATAAATACTTTTGTTGTTCCTTACAATTTACAAATTAATGAATGGTATTCTTGCACTCCCCCCCCAGACGAAATTAATAAAAATCCAAAAGAAAGAGAAATAACAGGTCACATTTTAAATTTAAAGCATAGTGGATTATCTAATTTAAAAAATGGACTAAAAAAAATAAACTGCAAAGTACCTCCTTCAATTAACGCAGGAATTTTAGTTGCTGCAATTCTTGATGCAGGAATGCTTTTAATTTGCTTATTATCCTCACTTTCAATAATGGGGTATTGGCTGAAATGCAACAACAAAAAATATGCAACATATAAAACTCTTGGTTGTAAGCCTTCACTACTTGGCTGTGCAATGATTATTGAAACTTTGCTGATTGCAATTTTTGCAATTAGTCTTGGAGTTATTGTTGATTATTTTATTGGGATAAATATGATTTTTGAAATGCCACTTGCGTCATTCGCTTGGCTACATTATTTACTTTTGATTGGTGGCACATTTACAAGTGCAGTTATTATGGCAACTATTGCAGTTGTTAGGCGTGCGATTGCTATGCCTGCAAACACAAAATATAATGTATAGGTGGTGGAAAATGAATAATCTTAAAATACTTAAAACAAGCATACTTTCCACTGCACTACTATCTATTGTAATTTTGATAGCAATGTCATTTACAATGGTTGTATTACCATTGGCATATTATCCATCAATTGCAAAAATATCAAATGAGGATGTTGTTGGATATAGTAAAGATATCGCTGACTATTGTGTAATAAATTTTTATGGACTAGATAATTACCAATATCACAACCTTTGCAAAACATTTGACATGGAAAATTTTGCTGGCACTGTACAATATGGCAATGTTGAATTACAAACGCCATCTAGCCTTGTTGAAACAGATTACAAATTAACTTTTGTTAGTGAAAAAATGGTTAATGATTTACCATCTCTCGGCTACAATTTTTCAAAAACAAAACCGACTAGCTATAAAGAAGCTTATGCTCCTGCAATAGCAAAAGATAAATTTGAAAAAGATAAAATCTATAAAATAAGTACTTTTGAAGGCACTTATAAATATGAACAAACTATAAAAATTTTAGGGTATACAGAAAAAAAATACTATAATTTCTTTGCTGGTATGACACAATCTTTTTTTGAAAATTATGATTGGGATTTTTTAATATATGACGATATTCCACCATTTGCTAAAATTGAAAGTGGATTAATGATAAGCGACAAAACTCCTGAATATTATAAAAGCTTAGGAGCATTCGCAAAAACTGCAAAACAAATGAATATAGATAGCAAAACCTCACAAGTAAATGATTTCTTTTTCTATTGGTGCATATGCGCAATAGTGCTATTTATAGTGGTTGTAACAGCAAATTATTACTTTGCTGCGGACAAATTGATAAAACGCAGTGGAGTTATGTATATTTATGGTGGAAAACGCTCAACTATAATTTATATAGAAATTTTAAAACTCCTTATGCTGTTTATTGTAGCTTTTTCCATAGCAACATTAACAATAGGAATTGTGATTTCAGAAACCAGTTATCATGATCGTATAACTAATGAATATATTGCCAGCGAGTTAGTCGATTGGAAAACGCATTTTACTTGTATGGGAATTATGTTTGGTGTTTTTATTGCTAGCATTTCATTAGGGCTAACTAAATTTGCAAAATTTAAGCCACTAAAAGCTATCTCAAATAATAACACAGAGTGATAATCTCAAAATATCATTCAAAAATCGACACTAAATGCAAAAATAAAAAATTGTAAAGAGGGATTATGGAAATTATAAATTTGAAAAACATTCATAAAAAATACAATGAAGGCAAGCAAAATGAGGTGCACGCTCTGCAAGGAGTTAATCTTACAATAAACAAAGGCGATAGCATTGCCATTATGGGTGTTTCCGGCAGTGGTAAATCCACCTTGCTTAATATCATAGGTTGTTTGGATAACTTTACTGACGGAGAATATTTTTTGAATGGAGAAAATATCACCTCAAAAAACGCAACACAACTTGCTGAAATAAGAAATAGTGTCTTCGGGTTTATTTTGCAATCTTATGGTTTGATTGAAAGTGACAAGGTTTTCAATAACATACAAGTGCCATTGCTGTTTAGCAAAAAATATAAATCAAAGGAACAAAAAGATAGAATCAACACCATACTCTATCGCTTGAAAATAACAGAACTGAAAAACAAAAAAGTCCGCGACCTTTCTGGTGGACAAAAACAAAGGGTTGCCATTGCAAGAGCCATTGTTAATGCTCCTGATGTGGTGCTTGCAGACGAGCCAACATCTGCACTGGACAGCAAAACTGCAAGCGAAATCATTGAACTGCTTAAAGATTTGCAAAAGCAAGGCAAAACAATAATTGTAGTTACCCACGACATAAATGTTGCAAACAAAATGGATAAAATTGTCACAATAGTAGACGGAATTATTCAAGAATAATTCTTCCCTGCTCTTAATCACAAATTAGGCAAATATCTCACTATTTTTAGTGCATTTATAAATTTAATTCATAAAATTAATTCATAAAATTAATACATAAATATAACTTAATACATATATAATTAAACGAAAATAAAAAATAACCACATGTAAAAAATGCTAACCTTGAACATTACATTAGCATTTTTTTGATTAAAATTGTCAGTATAATTTTTATAATATTTTTTAAGTTTTTGCAGAAAAAAATAAACTTTGATTTTCTTTACTAAAAGCATTAAAAAACACTCTTAACAAAATCAAGAGTGTTTTTATATTTATTTTAGCCGATAGGTTTCATTGTTGGGAACAACAAAACATCTCTTATGCTTGCCTCATCAGTAAACAACATAACCAATCTGTCGATACCAATTCCCAATCCACCTGTTGGTGGCATACCATATTCAAGTGCTGTAACAAAGTCCTCATCCATCATTTGAGCCTCGTCGTCGCCTGCCTCTCTTTCCTTAACTTGTGCCATAAATCTACCTTTTTGGTCAATTGGGTCATTAAGCTCAGAAAAAGCATTACCCATTTCTCTTGAATAAATGAAAAACTCAAATCTTTCAGTAAGTCTTGGGTCGCTCTTTTTGCGTTTTGCAAGTGGAGACACCTCAACAGGATAATCTGTAACAAAAGTTGGTTGAATCAATTTTTCCTCAATCTTTTGGTCAAACACTTCATAAAGTGCTTTGCCCCATGTTACATTGTCAGCAAATTCCACACCAATAGCGTTTGCCTTTGCAATGCACTCCTCAAGTGGCATATTTTCAAAATCAATGCCTGTTTCCTCACGAACCAACTCAAGCATAGAAATGCGTTTCCACTTGTCTCCAATATTGATTTGTGTGCCTTGATAGCTTATTGTTTTGCTACCGATAACAGTGTCTGCAATAAAATTGAACAAATCTTCCGTTAAATCCATCATTCCATTGTAATCTGTGTATGCTTGATACAATTCAACAGTTGTAAATTCTGGATTATGTTTTGTATCCATTCCCTCATTTCTGAAAAGTCTGCCGATTTCATAAACTCTTTCAAAGCCACCGACAATAAGTCTTTTTAAATACAGCTCTGGAGCAATACGCATATACATATCTATATCCAAAGTGTTGTGATGAGTGATAAATGGTCTTGCACTTGCACCACCAGGAATAGTATTCAAAATTGGTGTTTCCACC
The DNA here is from genome assembly GCA_910584975.1 of uncultured Christensenella sp. GTDB lineage: Bacteria > Bacillota > Clostridia > Christensenellales > UBA3700 > MGBC100798. Next base: position 110,636 of record CAJUEA010000002.1, on the reverse strand, counting down.
TCAAGAAATCCTCTTGCATCAAGAAAAGTCCTTATGCTGCTAATAATTTTTGACCTTGTGATAAATGTTTTTTTAACTTCAGGATTTGCAATCAAATCAACATATCTTTGACGATAACGCATATCAGTATTTGTCAAACCGTGATATTTTTCAGGCAATGGCAAAAGTGATTTTGAAAGCAAGCTAACAGCTGTTGAATGAACACTGATTTCGCCTGTTTTGGTTGTGAACACCTTGCCTGTTACGCCAATGATATCACCAATGTCAAATTTTTTAAACTCAGCATAATCCTCCTCGCCAATGTCATTTTTGCTGACATAAAGCTGAATGCTACCTGTTCCGTCCAAAAGATTGGCAAAGCTTGCCTTTCCCATAATTCTGCGGCTTATCATACGACCTGCAAGAGTAACTTCCTTGCCGTCATAGCTGTCAAAATTATTTTTAATTTGCATAGCATCGGTATCCTTATCAAACTTAACAATTTCATAAGGATTTTTATCCATTTCTACAAGGCGTGCCAACTTTTCGTGTCTTGCCTTGATTATATCATTTAAATCCAATTCCACTTGGTTATTTGCGTCCATATTCACTCCTCGTGCTTAGTTGATTTTGTCCTTGCTGATTTCAAGAATTGTAACTTCAAAAGTAGCTTGTGGTGTTGCAACACGCACTGTATCGCCCTTCTTTTTGCCAAGCAAAGCAGTTGCCATTGGCGAATTGTTGCTGATACGATTCAAATTGATGTCAGCCTCTGTACTGCCGACAATTTGATAAACTTCTTCCTCGTCAAATTCTTTATCCAATACTTTTACGAAAGAGCCAATGCTGACAATGTCATTTCTAATTTTTGACTCGTCAATAATTTCGTAGTTGGAAAGTTTAGCCTCCAACTCCTTAATTCTTGCCTCAATCATTGCTTGTTCTTCTTTGGCAGCGTCATACTCTGCATTTTCGCTCAAATCGCCATACTCTCTGGCAACCTTGATTTTTTCTGATGCTTCTCTTCTTTTCACATCCACAAGCTCACGATATTCCGCATAGCAAGCATCATAACCTTCTTTTGTAAAAATAGTTGTATTTTGCATAATTCCTCCATATTTCTTATTGCGTTAGTGTATTATATGTAAACTAATCACAATATGATATAAGTCAGCATAATAACTTTTTTGTGCTGACCAACTTACAAAAAAATATTAATAATGTATGATTTAAAGGTTAATCAAACATTATCAAACATAAATTAAGTATTATTTATTTTTAATAATCAAAAGCTGAAAATATAAATTGTATTTCTCAAATATGGCAATACTAAATCTTTATAACACTTTATTGCCATTTTTTTTAATTTCAACCTTGTAAAAAACTTTTTGCTAAAAATTTAAATTGACTTAATTTGCAATTAGGACGGCAAAACTGCGCGCCCTAATGCTGAAAAACAAATTAGTCCTCTGCAATTGCATTTACTGGGCATTGATCTGCACAAGCGCCACAAGAAATGCAAGTTTCTGCATCAATATTATATTGAGTATCTCCCTCACTGATAGCGCTTACAGGACATTGATCTGCACAAGCACCACAAGAAATGCATGAATCGTTAATTACATATGCCATTGTTTTTTCTCCTTTTAAATGTCATTTATGTTTATATTAATATAGCATAAAAAATTGTTTTTGTCTATAATTTAATATAAAAAATTCAAATTTATTTAAAATTTAGCCAGTTTGTGGCAATTAAGCAAACACATAAACGCATGCACCAACAATGTGCAAAATGCTGCCTGCAAGCACAAACATATGCCATATCGAATGCATAAATTCTTTTTTGATAGCATAAAAAATAAGTCCGAAAGTATAGCACAAACCACCACTAAGCACAACTGCAAAACAACCAATCCCACAAATTGAAATTATGTAATTTACCACAAATATTGGTGACCAACCTGTCAAAATGTAGATTACCATTGTGACTGCCCTAAATTTTTTGACATTTATCCAGTTGAGTATCATGCTCAAAATACTAAGTGCCCAAACACAACTTATCAATATATATCCGATATTGTTTCTTAGTCCTGAAATCATAAAAGCACTGCAACTGCCTGCAATCAAAATATTTATGCTAAGGTGGTCAGATTTTTGTTTGTAAACGCGTTTTCCCATATCTTTTTCGCTGTGATATACGCTACTCATTGTGTAAAGTGCAATCATAGAGCCACCAAAGACGATTGCTGAAATTATATCAATAAAATTCATTATATCTTTTGTAGTTTTGATTATTGCAAGTGTCAGCATAATGACAAAGCCAATCACACCTATAACTGCACCAATCATATGTGTAATAATGTTTAGCCTTTCTTCCCTTTCTGTGTAAACGGGCAATTTTTTAATTCTCTGCTCCAGTTCTTGCTGACTATATTTCAATTCAATTCTCCAACTTTGCTTTTTAATCTTACATATTCTAACACATTACTAAAATTAATCAAAGCAAATACTACTAAAAAAATAATATATTTTGCTTGTAAACACTAGTATATCAAAATGTAACACTCAATTATTATATTATTGCAAAATGCTTATATATAACATTTTATCCATAAAACTAAAATGTTAATTTGACAAATAGCAAATATTAATGTTGTTTTGGGCTTTAATTTTGTTTATTGTTTTGCACAAGCTTCAACGCCGTTTTAATTCCATCCACTGCACTTGATGTGATGCCACCCGCATAACCTGCGCCTTCACCACAAGGATACAAGCCTTTGATGTTTGACATACCACTCTCGTCACGCTCAATTCTGACAGGAGAAGATGACCTGCTTTCCACACCAATCAAAATGCCATTTTTGTCAAATCCATTGATTTTGCGACCAAATGCCACAATGCCTTCACGCATACCATCAAGAATATCTTTGTCAAAAATACGCTGAAAATCGGCATTAATCAATCCACGCGAATAAGTTGTTTTGTAATTTGCCAAATCTTTTGACACTCTTCCACAAACAAAATCCTCCACTCTAACAGCAGGTGCTGCATAGTTTTTCCCAAACTCAAAAGCCTTTTTCTCCAAACTTTCTTGCAAAACAATTCCGTCAAAAACGCCTTTGCCATAATCATCTGGAGTAATACCCACCAACACAGCAGAATTTGCAAAGCCACTATCTCTTTTGTACTCACTCATACCATTTGTGACAATCGTATTTTTCTCGCTCATAGACGGCATAACATAGCCACCTGGACACATACAAAAAGTAAAACAACCATTACCATTGTTCAATCTGTGTGACAATTTGTAATCAGCAGGTGGCAAACCCTTTGCGCCTCCATACTGACCTTTATCAATCAGCTGCTGATTATGCTCGACTCTTGCACCAACAGCAAAAGCCTTTGCACTCATAGCAACACCTTGCAGATGCAATTTGCGAATAGTATCTCTTGCAGAATGTCCACAAGCCAAAATTACATTGTCGCAATCATAAGTTACACCACAAGCTTTTACCCCAACAACTCTTCCATTGTTGATAACAAACTCATCCACCTTGCTGTTAAACTTATATTCTCCACCAAGACTTTCTATTGTGTTACGAATATTTTTTACCACTTTTTTCAAAATGTCTGTGCCAATGTGAGGCTTGGATAAATACAGAATATCCTGCGTTGCACCATGCCTTACAAACTCATTTAGCACCACTGAAATAAACTCGCTTGAAATGCCTGTGTTAAGCTTTCCGTCAGAAAAAGTTCCTGCACCACCTTCGCCAAACTGAATATTAGTTGTCTCGTCAAGTTCTCCACCTAAATTGAATTTAGTGACGATTTTCGAGCGTTTATCCACACTTTCGCCACCTTCAAAAATGATTGGCTTAAGTCCATAATACGCAAGTACTAATCCTGCAAACATACCACTTGGACCACTGCCAACAATAACAGGACGGCTTGTTACTTTTACTTTGCAATCCACAAGCTCTTGCACACTGACCTTTGGCTTTTTATAATCAATCAAATTATGATTAGGTTTTCCGTCTACCACAACACTTGCCACATAGTGTATGTCATTTTTCTTTCTGCTGTCTAATGACAATTTATCTATTTTTACAAATTTGTAATCCCCAATTTTCTTTTTGACAATGCTTTGCAAATCACTCATCTCAAAATCAATCGGCAGTCTTAAATTGTTAAGCTTTTGCAACATAATCAAACTCCTTTGCAAAATTATACGCAGAGGCAAATGCCCAGTGCAAATTGTAACCACCACACAAGCCATCCACATCAAGTGCCTCGCCGATAGCGTAAAGATTTTTATCCGTTTTCAAACACATAGTTTTCAAATCAAATTGACTAATATCAAGCCCACCACTTGCAACCTGTGCAAGTTTAAAATCCTCACTTCTCTTTACACTTATTGGGTATTTTTTTATGCCATTAACGCCATATTTCGAAGCGTTTTGCATAATATTTTTGTTTAAAATACCAAATTGTGCTGTTATGTTGTTTTGCAAAAATTCTTCCACTTGTGCATAAGAATAATCGGGCATAAAATCAAGATAACAAACTGCATCCGAAATGTTATTCCAACACATTTTTGCTGACATATTCATAATGACAATGCCAGATATTCCATCTTTTCTAAACTGCACTTCTCCACTCTCAAAAGCAATAAGGTTATCCCCTGTGTAAAGACTGACTTTTGCCTCTTGTCTTACCCCTGCAAGTCCTTTAATACTTTCTAGCTTTGTTGCAATCAAAGGTGCCAGCGAAGGATTATTTTTCTTAATCACACAGCCAAACTTTTTGTACAAACCAAGGCTATCCATTCCAAAAGATGCAATACTGCCAGTTGCAAGACAAACTCTTTTGCACTTAATTTGCCCATTGTTTGTTATAATTGTATAGTTTTCATCCACCTTGATTTCTTGCACATTATGATTTGTCAAAATTTTAACGCCGTATCTTTGAAGATTGCAAAGCAGCACATTAAGCACATTGTTTGATTGCTCGCTATAAGGATAAATTCTGCCACTTTTCACTTTTGTAACAAGTCCAAGCTTTAGCATTTCACCTTGCATATCAAAATTGCTCACAATTTCGTCCACAGCGTTGGTATTGTAAAATTCTGCTTTTATATCCACATTGCTTAGGTTGCATTTTCCATTTCCTGTGGCAAGTAATTTTTTTCCAATTCTGTCATTTGCCTCAAAAAGTGCCACAGAATAGCCTTTTTTTGCAAGCAAAATGCTTGCATAAATTCCACTTGCACCACCACCGATTATAGCAAAATCAAACATACTCCTCTCCTTTTAAGCACAAAAAGTGATTAAAATTGTTGTTTACAATTTATTATAGCACAAAAACTCATTTAAAACTAACATTATGCTTTAAATATTTTGCAAAATATCAAAAATTTGAAAAAACATAATAAAAGTATTATGCTTTTTTGTCAAAATGGTGTATACTTATAAGGATTAAAACAAATTTTAGCAAAAACTGAAATTTTCAGCAGAATATAGCTGGATGTTTCAGCAAAAATAACACTAAATTTAACAAAATTTTTCAAGGAATTTATTATGCAGAGAAAAGATTTAAGAAACATTGCAATAATCGCCCATGTAGACCACGGCAAGACTACTCTTGTTGATGCTATGCTAAAACAATGTGGTGCTTTCAGAGAAAATCAGATTGCTCCTGAGCGAGTTATGGATAACAACGACATTGAAAAAGAAAGAGGAATAACAATTCTTGCAAAAAACACATCTGTAAGATATAAAGATGCAAAAATCAACATTATCGACACCCCAGGGCATGCAGACTTTGGTGGAGAGGTTGAGCGTGTTTTGAAGATGATTGACGGCGTTGTTTTGCTTGTGGATGCTTTTGAAGGTACAATGCCACAAACAAGATTTGTTTTGTCAAAAGCTTTGGAAATGAACCTTAAAGTTATCATTTGCGTAAACAAAATTGACAAGCCAGATGCAAGACTTGGCGAAGTTGAGGAAGAAGTGCTTGATTTGTTGCTTGACCTTGGTGCAGGCGATGAGGCACTTGACTACCCTATTGTTTACTGCTCAGGCAGAAGTGGCACTGCAACTTTAGATCCAAATGTTCCCGGCAAAGATTTGATACCTTTGTTTGACACAATTATGGACTTTATACCTTGCCCAGAAGGAGATGAAAATGCTCCACTACAACTTTTGATTTCCTCAATTGACTACAACGATTATGTTGGACGAATTGGCATTGGAAGAATTACCAGAGGCACTTGCAAAGTGAACACAAATGTGGCAATTTGCGACAACAACCCAAGTTTTATTGGTTACACTTCAAAAATCAGCAATCTTTATGAAATTGAAAACTTAAACAGAGTTTCCACAAACACTGCTTCTGTGGGAGATATCGTTTGCGTATCAGGAATTGAAGGCATAAACATAGGCAACACAATTTGTGATGTTTCAAATCCAGAGCCATTGCCTTTTGTGAATGTTTCTGAACCAACCTTGGAAATGGAGTTTTTGGTAAACAACAGCCCATTTGCAGGCAAAGAAGGCAAATTTGTAACTTCAAGAAACTTGCGCGACAGACTTTACAAGGAATTATTGCGTGATGTTTCCCTAAGAGTTCGCGACGGAGACACCAAAGACAGCTTTATGGTGGCAGGAAGAGGAGAAATTCATCTTTCCATCCTTATTGAAAATATGCGTCGTGAAGGCTATGAATTTATGGTTGGCACCCCAAAAGTAATGAACAAAATCATTGACGGCAAAAAGTTTGAGCCTATTGAAAAAGTTATCATTGATGTTCCAAACGATTATGTGGGTACAGTAATGGAAAAACTTGGCAACAGGCGTGCAGAACTTATAAATATGACTCCTGTTGCATCAAGAATAAGACTGGAATTTGCAATTCCGACACGCGGACTTATCGGCTATCGCAGTGACTTTTTGACAGATACAAAAGGCGAAGGAATTATCAACACATTATTTGCAGGTTTTGAGCCTTATAAAGGCGATATCCCAAGGCGTAGCAATGGTTCACTTGTCTCCTTTGAAACAGGAAAAGCCACAGGTTACGGCTTGAACGCAGCACAAGAGCGTGGCACACTTTTCATTAATCCGGGAGAGCCTGTTTATGCAGGTATGGTAATTGGCTACTCCCCTAAATCTGAAGATCTTGTGGTTAACATTTGCAAGGAAAAACACCTTACAAACACCCGTGCATCAGGTAGTGACGACGCATTGAAATTGCAAAGACCAAGAATTTTCTCTCTTGAAGAGGCAATTGAATTTATTGAAAATAACGAACTTTTGGAAATTACTCCTCAATCAATAAGAATACGCAAAAAAATTCTTGACCACAAAGAAAGAATGAGAGACGATTTAAAAACAGGCGTGATTAAAGCAAGAGAAAAATAAACAAGCAACGGCAAAAGCCTTGTTTTGAACCACTAGAATATCTAGTTGTATTCACAAGTTAACAAAAAATCTGACTCGGCTACCGAATCAGATTTTTTTATTTCATCTTGTTCCTACCTAGTACAAAAAAAACAAATTCTCTTATCTGCACATTGGCTTTTATTCTTGACTGAATCTAAAATCGACGGATTGCAATCATTGGATTTCTGAGAAAACATAATTATCAGTTTAAAATTAATAACTTGCTTTATAACAAGCTTTTATTTTATTTATGCAGATACTTTGCTCAACATCATACTATCAATTCCATCAGCAATTGTGGATAGCAAATGTTTTTTATAACTGCTATCATTAAGCAATTTTCTATCTCCTTCGTTTGAGATAAAACCACACTCAACAATTACCGTCGGATATGGTGTGCATTTGCAAATAAAATAATCTCCAGCTAAGCTTTTCAAATCATCTCTGCCAGCATATTTTTTGTTAACATTGCTGTTTATCAAATATTGCAGTTGCTCCCCCACATCTTTATTTTTTTTGGTGTCATCATAAAAAACTTGCACCCCCCTGCGTTTGCTGTCCTGGTACTTATTGACATGCAAACTAACAACCATATCAGGCTTACTTTTCAAAATGATTTCTTTGCGTTTTTGCATATCATCTTTCTTTTTTGATGCCAAGGAATTTGTGCTTTCTCTTGTAAGCACAACCTTATAACCTCTGTCTTCAAGAATACTTTTAAATTCTCTTGCCATTTCCAAATTAATGGTTGCCTCAATCATATTGCCGTATGACACACCACCATCCATACCGCCATGACCTGCATCAACAACAACCACACCTTTTGCCAAGCTGTTGTTGACAGGAATATAAAACGCACAAAGAATTGTTGCAACCACTGCCATCACAAAAACACTTGCCACAATAACATGTTCTTTTCTTATAATCATATTCACCTTCAAAGTTTATCTATATAATCATATGAACAAGCCATATTAAAATATTCATTTGATATAAGGCTATTTGTTTAATTTTGCAAAATGCCTACATTATTTTATAGCAAGAATAATGCAAAGACTAAAGCATTCTTATTTTTATTATATTTGACAAGCAATCATAAAGTGGATTTTTAATTTGATTTTTTTCAATTATAAGTTCTGTCGGACATTCTGCAACAATTGTATTAATCAAATTGAAATCATCATTTTTGTATAACTTTATGTTTTCCACCATCACGCCGTCAGAAACATTTGCAAGCAAAATGTCAGGGTATTGTGCTAAAAACAAGCTTTTATCTCCACTTCTGTTTGACATCAAAAAATTGGTAACATTATAAATATCTTGTTCCGACTCATTGTAAACAAGCACCTCGCCAATGCTTTTGAGTTCTTCCCAACTATCACGCAAATCGTCAAGCTTAAAATTCAAAGTGCCTTCAACAGAAATTGTGTCTTTTCCACCTATAACTTTCAACACTTGTTCAAGCTCGCCTTCAATATCAAAATAAAGCAATGCTGCCAAACACGCAACATTTGCATAGCCAAGTTCCACCCCTGTAAAAGCACTGGTGATAGCATTGTATTTACCCCACAAAATTATTGCCTTTGCAGTGTGTTTCAAAAAGCTTTCCAGTTGACTATCCCCCAAATCAATATCAAAAAAAATAAAGGAATAAGATTTTTTTAATTTAAATTTAATGCCACTGCCAGCAAAATTATTAACTAAGTAATCATAGGCAATTTCGTTGTCTTTTTCGATAATAACTTTTTTATTCATATTAACCTCGCTTATAGTTTATGCGATTATAGTCAGTATAAATTACTTTTAATAACAAAAAAGATACCACATATTGACATTTTTGTTTAGTTGTATTATAATATACCTAAATAATTATGTATTAATTATTTTTAAACAATTTTAAAAACAATAATAATATATCAGAAATGAAAAAATAAACAAAAAAATTAAAAAATCATTTTAAGGAGCAAACTATGCTAAAAGATTATAAATTTAAAATCAGCTATTTAAGTGAGGATAAGCTTTATGCAAGCAGCAATCCAAAAACAGGTCATTACATAATTGATATCAATGACACAGAAAACAGCGTTGCTTTCACTTTGCACAACACCGTAAAAATGGAACAAATAAAGTTTACATTGGAGTTTGACTATGATTTTGGCGAAAATGCTCGCTTTTTTGCAAATGGATACCAAAGTTGGAGTTACAGCAGAGAATACAGCAAAAATGACATTCAAAAAGGTTTAAGTGGTCTTTCAAAAAACATTGAGTATTTTACCAAAGCAAGTCGTAGTGGCGACTACAATTTTGCATTGTACAACAACAAAGTTGGTTTTTTTCACAGCTTTTCTTATGCTTACATTCGCAATGGCAACACTTTGGATTTGTTTGGCTCTTTATGTGAAAAAACAGGTTTTACCATTATTTATGCCGATATGGTAAATGGCAAAATCATTGTTGAAAAAGATTTGGAAGGTTTAACCCTAAAAGCAGGCAAAACATATGAAGTGATGAATTTGTTTTATTGTTTGGATGAATACGATGCAGCTTTTGACAAATATTTCAGAACAGCAAATATTCCAACTCCACGCATAAAACAAAAAATCGGTTACACAAGTTGGTATAACTATTACAATAAAATCAGCAACGATATCATCAAGCGTGACCTTGAAAGCATTGCAAACAGCCCTATCAAGCTTGACATTTTCCAAGTTGATGATGGATATCAAACTGCTGTTGGCGATTGGCTTAGCGTTGATACAGTCAAATTCCCTCAAGGTATGGCACAAGTTGCTGAAGACATTCACAGCAAAGATATGCTTGCTGGTATTTGGCTTGCACCATTCAATGCACAACGCTCTTCAAAAATCGCTCACGAACACAAAGACTGGTTGATTAATGACAGCAAAGGTTATCATATTCTTGCTGGAATGAATTGGGGTGGTTACTACACACTTGATTTTTACAATCCAGAAGTGCGTGAGTATATCAAAAAAGTTTTCAATATTGTACTAAACGAATGGAAATATGATATGGTAAAACTTGATTTTTTATTCTCTGTGGCAGTAGTACCTTACGGCAACAGAACAAGAGGTCAAATTATGTGTGATGCAGTTGATTTCCTTCGCGAATGTTGTGGACTAAAATTGATACTTGGATGTGGCGTTCCACTATTCCCTGCTTTTGGCAAGTTTGATTTTTGCAGAATTGGTGCAGATCAAGCACTAACTTGGGAAAAGAACAACTATTTCACAACTTTCAACAATGAGATTGTTTCCACTCCAAACGCAGTGACAAATTCAATTTTCAGACGCCATTTGGATGGTAGAGCTTTTTGCAATGACCCAGATGTATTTTTGCTTAGAGACAGCAACATCAAAACAACATTTGAACAAAGAAGACTTCTTGCAAAAATCAACAAGATTTTTGGCAACCTATTGTTTATGAGTGATAACATTGGAGAATACAACGAGACACAAAAAGCCGTTTATATGGACACTTTGGATGGTGCTAAAAAGAAAGTTGTTTCTGCTGAATACAAAACTAATGAAATTATCGAAATCAATTATATTGAAAATGATGTGCCACACAATTTGTCTTTCAACATAAACACAGGCGAAATTGTTGACGGCAGTATTGACTAAAAATCCATCAAAAATCGACACTAATTAATATTTAAAACAAAAAATACTATGCATTACAGGCAAAATAAATTGCAAATCGTTAGCAGTATTTTATAAAGCTAATACTAAATGATAATTAAAAAAAGATAAATCGCCAAAAATTAAAAGCAATTTATCTTTAACACAAAACAAAAAAAACGGCAATCAAATTGCCGTTCTTTTTTTTGTTTTTTATTATTTTTTAGCAGGTGCTTTTTTTGCTGTTGTTGTCTTAGTTGTAGTTGTCTTAGTTGTTTTAGCAGCAGTCTTAGCAGGTGCGTTCTTTGCGTAATATGCTCTTGCACAAGGATAATCTTTTTCCTTATCACATTTATCACAATAGTCATATGTACCGCACATATCTGTACCACTCTCACTGTCAGTCCATTTTTTAATGTCAAGCTCAGTTTGTTTGGTCTCCAATTGTTTTGCTGTAGCCATTTATATCACCTCGATTTTTTTATAATTTATACATTAAGAATAGCACTATCCCACATAAAAGTCAATTAAAATGCCTTATATTCCAAAATTTATATAATTATAAGTTTTGCCACACAATAAACCCCTTTAATTTTTAACAAGTTATTCTTATTTAACAACAGCATAAAATATGGCAAAAAAACGCTTAATGATACAAAACATTAAGCATTTTTAAATATTATTTTTTATTACATTTAATAGAAATAATTTCAAATCAATTCAATTTTGAGATCTTTTAAAAAGCTAAATAAAACAATATTCAACCTTTTCAACAATAAATGAAATAAATTTGCACTTATGCCCTATTAATACAAAATTATTTTGTCAAAGTTGCTTTTATACGCCTAATACCTGCACTTGAAGATTGCTCTTTAACAATTTTAAATTTGCCAAGGTCGCCAGTATTTTTTGCGTGTGGTCCACCACAAATCTCTTTTGAAACATCTCCAATAGTATAAACTTTTACTTTTTCTGAATATTTAGAGTCAAACACACCAATAGCACCTTGTTCTTTTGCCTCATCAACAGTCATTTCCTCGCAGATAATGTCAATTTTTCTGTCAATTACACTGTTAACCATATCTTCAACAGCTTGTTTTTCAGCATCTGTCAAAGGTCTATCAAAATTGAAATCAAATCTCAATCTTTCTGCAGTGATATTACTACCCTTTTGTTGAATATTGCTGTCATTTAGCACTTTTTTTAAGCAAGCATTCATAATATGTGTTGCAGTATGTAAGTTTGTAGTTGCCTCACCATTGTCAGCCAATCCACCCTTAAACTTTTGTTCTGCACCCTTTTGAGACTTCAACTGATGTTCACTGAAAGCTTTGTGATATCCTTCAATATCCACATCAAAGCCTTTTTCTTTACAAATTTCCACTGTCATTTCAAGAGGGAATCCAAAAGTATCATACAATCTGAAAGCAGTTTTTCCATTAAGAATATTGTTTTGCATAAATTTCATTACTTTTTCAATTTCTCTCAAGCCGTTTTCGATTGTTTTGCTAAATCTTTCAATTTCTTTTTCAAGCTCCAAAATGATTTTGTCTTCATTTCTGCCAAGCTCGTGATAAATTTCCTTATACTTATTTACAAAAGCTTTTGATACTTGCAAAATACCCTCTTGTGGCATTTCAATAACTCTTGCAAATCTAACTGCTCTTCTGATAAGTCTTCTTAAAACATAGCCTTGGTCAACATTTGACGGAGTAATACCCTTGTCATCGCCCAAAATAAATGTTGCTGTACGAATATGATCTGCAATAACTCGCATTGCTTTTGTAACATTTTCATTCTGCAAATAATTTTTGCCTGACAAACTTTCAATCAATTTGATAATATCGCTGAAAAAGTCAGTTTCATAAACGCTTGTAACGCCGTTCAACATACAGATTGTTCTTTCTAATCCCATACCAGTATCAACATTTTTTTGCTTTAATGGCTCAAATTTTCCGTCAATAGTTTTGTTATACTCCATAAAAACATTGTTCCAAATCTCAACATATTTGCCACAATCGCAAGCAGGAGAACATTTTTCTGAACATTTTGGCTTACCTGTGTCAATAAAAATCTCTGTATCGCCACCACAAGGTCCTGTTTGTCCAGCTGGTCCCCACCAGTTATGTTTTTTAGGCAAATAGTAAATGCTATCACGACTGATGCCAAGTTCTGCCCATATGTTTGCAGAAACTTCATCGCGAGGAGCATCCTCATCTCCCTCAAACACTGTAACAGCAATTTTCTCCACAGGGATTTCAAGCACTTTTGTCAAAAATTCAAAGCTCCAACCAATGCTTTCTTTTTTAAAGTAATCTCCAAGTGACCAGTTGCCAAGCATTTCAAAAAATGTGCAATGAGTGCTATCGCCAACCTCGTCAATATCGCCTGTTCTAACGCACTTTTGAACATCGCAAAGTCTTGTACCTTGAGGATGTTTTTGTCCAAGCAAATATGGCACAAGTGGGTGCATACCTGCTGTGGTAAACAAAACTGTAGGGTCATTTTCAGGAATCAATGAACTGCTGTCAATTATACTATGATTTTTACTTTTAAAAAACTCTAAATAAGCCTCTCTAAGCTCATATGAAGTCATTTTTTTCATTTATATCTCTCCTTTTTATCAAAAAAGTAACTTTTAATTAAATTGATTTTAAAAAATCTATAAAGTTATATTTGTTGTATTATATCAACATTTTGCTCATATTTTATTCGTAAAACAACATATCAGCATAGTTAGGGAAAGGCAAAGCATCTTTTGGCAACAATTTTTCGGCATTGTCAACATTAACTCTGATTTTTTCCATTTGTGCCACAACTTGATCACGGAACAAAATTGCTTTTCTTCTGTTTGTGTTTGCTTTTAAAGCTTGAGAATGCACCCTTTCCAATTCAAGCAAATCTGCATAAATATTATCCAAAATTTCAACAAAGTTTTTAAGCAAATTTTGCTCTACATTGCTATAGGTACTGTCAATTTTATTCAATTTGATAATGGCGTTTGCAAGCTTATCCTTATAGTCAATGATGGCAGGAATAATTTCGTGTTTAACCATCATTAGCATTGTGCGTGCCTCAACATTGATAATCTTGTTGTAAATATCAAGATAAATTTCACGGCGAGACAAAAGCTCAACTTCAGACATAACCTTGTGTTTTTCAAACAAGTTTACTGACCTTCTTTCAATCAAATATTCATAGGCATCCACACAGCTTTTGATATTGCGCAAGCCACGCCTTCTTGCCTCTTTTATCCAATCTGTGGAATAGTTATTGCCGTTAAAAATCACGCGATTATGTTTTGCATACAAACGCTTGATAATATCCACAACCATTTTATCTCTAAGTCTTTCGTCAACCAATTCCAGCTCGTCGGCAATTCGTGAAAACATTTCTGCCACAATCGTATTGATTGTTGTGTTAGGGTTTGCAAGTGTTGCAGAAGAACCAACCATCCTAAACTCAAACTTGTTTCCAGTGAATGCAAAAGGACTTGTTCTATTGCGGTCACTTGTATCTTTGCTTAGTTCAGCAAGGTAATTTACACCTGTATTGATAAATTGCTTTTGCATAACATCACTGCTGTTTCCTGCAATAAAATTGTCAATAACAGCTTGCAAATCCTCTCCGATATAAACAGATATTATGCAAGGAGGTGCCTCGTGTCCACCCAATCTGTGTTCATTACCCGGGTTAGCAGCACTTGCTCTTATCAAATCAGCATACTCATCCACTCCGGAAATAACTGCCACAAGAGACAACAAAAACAATGTGTTTTCACTTGGCTTTTTGCCAGGTTTCAAAAGATTAATGCCTGTGTCAGTAAGCATTGACCAGTTGTTGTGCTTTCCACTGCCGTTTACATTTGCAAAAGGCTTTTCGTGCAAAAGGCAAACTAAATCAAACTTTTCAGCAACTTTTTTCATTGTATCCATAATAATCTGATTTTGGTCTGTTGCAATGTTAGCAGTGCAAAAAATTGGTGCAAGCTCGTGTTGGGCTGGTGCAGCCTCATTATGCTGAGTTTTTGCAGTTATCCCCAATTTCCAAAGCTCGTCATTAAGCTCTGCCATAAAATTGGAAACTCTTGTTTTTATACTTGCGTAATATTGGTCGTTTTGCTCTTGTCCTTTTGGTGCATTGCTGCCAAACAAGGTTCTGCCAGTAAATTTCAAGTCAGTACGCTTTTCGTAATGTTTTTTGTCAATCAAAAAATACTCTTGCTCACCACCAACATTTGCCACAACTTTGTTTACATCATTGTAACCAAGCAAATGCATAAGTCTTACGCCTTCACGATTTAAAGCCTCCATACTTCTAAGCAATGGAGTTTTTTTGTCAAGCGCTTCACCTGTATAACTGCAAAAAGCAGTAGGTATGTAAAGTATCGCCCTATCATTTGCAATTTTTTTGATAAACGCAGGAGAAGAACAATCCCAAACTGTGTAACCTCTTGCCTCAAAAACAGCCCTTATTCCACCACTTGGAAAACTTGACGCATCTGCCTCTCCTTTTGAAAGATTTTTGCCAGTAAACTCAAGTATTGTTTTGCCATGCTTATCAATGCTAATAAAACTATCGTGTTTTTCTGCTGTTGCACCAGTCAATGGTTGAAACCAATGTGTATAGTGTGTTGCACCATTGTTCATTGCCCATTCTTTCATGCTTGCTGCCACACGATTTGCAAGATCCAACCCCAAAGGCTTACCAGAATCCATAACTTCGTGCAACTCTTTATATGTGTCCTCTGACATATACTCTTGCATAACATCGTCATTAAACACATATTCTCCAAAATAATCTGTGATTCTTTTTTTGTTGTTTTCCATATCTTTCCCCTCAGTTTTTCAAGCTGTTTACAAACTGCAAAGCAGAATAGTTCAAAGGAACTCCCTTCATTGTAACAAGCGCAAATGCTCTTTTTGGCATATCAAAATTAATTGGCACCTTATGCAAAATGCCTTGAGAAATCTCATGCTCAACAATAGACTTTGGTGCACAAGTTATCCCCAATCCAACTCTTGCCATATCAAGCATCAAATCCAAACTACCAAGCTCCAACATAGGATTCAAAGTTACGCCAAACTTTGCAAAGTGCTCATCAATCACTCGTCTTGTGTTACTCAACTTTTCAAGCATAATAAGTGGTTCATTTGCAATTTCCTCTGCTGTCAATGGTTCGTTATATCTTGTAATCCAATCACTGTTGCAAACAAAAACATCTTCAGTATCCACAACATTTGAAAAATCAAGCAAATCATCTTCTAAAGGAACATTGACAAATCCAATATCCACTTTGCCACTTTTTAGCAAATTGACTGTTTCGCCTGTTGTTCTGTTTGTCACTTTAACACTGATGTCAGGATATTTGTTGATAAAATTTTTGATGTATGGCAACAAAAAGTGCTTAGTTATAGTATCTGACGCACCAATTTTAATTTCACCATAAGTCAATTCCTTAAGCTGACTGAATTTTTTTTCTGCCTTATCAATAAGCTGATTTGCCTCTTTGATATAGTCATAAATCATTTTACCTTCATAAGTCAGTTCCATACCCTTGCTTGTCCTTTTAAACAATCTGCCACCAATTTGTGTTTCCAATTGTTTGATAGACTGACTCACTGCAGGCTGTGAAATATAAAGTTCTCCAGCAGCTTTGGTAATACTACCTGTTGAAGCAACCATATAAAAAATTCTGTACAATTCATAGTTGATAAAGCTCATTTGTATTCTCTCCAATTTAAATTTGTCTTTTCATATGCTTTTTCAAGCACAATTAATTTTTAACCAAATTGTTAAAAAATAATTCTTACTTATATTATATATTAAATAAAGTTTGTCAAAAAATCAATTAATTTAGCAAACTTTTTTAAAAAATATCTAATTTATAACCATTTGTTTTAGTTCTCCATAGTATTTCTGAGCATTCTTGAAGTTGATCGCTTGTAATACAACGAATAGTTTATCAAACAAACAATTGCAACCACACACATTGTAAAAACAACTGCAATGATAAAAGTGACAAGAAAGTTAAGCCAACCAAAGAAAACACCTATTCCAACCATACTTGACAAAAGATAGTCAAGCAAATAGACAAGTCCGTAACTTATGCCATATGCAACAATCGACGCAAGCAAAGACAGAATAAGCATTTCGCAAAACATAATGTTGAACATCATTTTTTTATCCATTCCATACACTTGCATAATTGCATAAAAATTGTTTTTCTTTTTCATCATAAATCGCATGCTGTAAACAATGTTCAAAATCAAAGCACTGATAATTCCCAGTCCAACTGTTGCCATAATGCCATTTAAAATGCTTGCAATAATCCTAACAGTAGTTGACATTGAAAGCCCATATTGACTGCCCAGTTTAATTTTTGCAGAAAAAATATGCAAATCTTTCACATCATCCAACAATTTGTCATTCAACTTAACTTCTTTCAAATACAATTTAGTAAAATATTTTGAATTTCCAAATTCTTTACTAAAATAGCTGTTATAAATTTCACTATCTTTGCAAGCGATAAAATGTTGTTCAAAAGTATCCGTTAGCTCAAAAAAATGTGAATTTAATATTCCCACAACCTTAACAACATAGCCTTTCCCTGCCAATTTGACAATAATATTTGTGTTCAAAATATCTTGTCCCAGCTCAAACTCTTGCAAAAAATATTCACTCACAACAATTTCGTTGCCACTAACTTTATCTGTGCCAGCAAGCAAACAATTGTTGTCTTTAAATCTGTATTCCAGTTCTTCCTGATGATGAGATTGCACAATGGACTCACCTTCATTTACAAAAGCAAAATCGCCTGTGTGCATTTTGTTTTCGTATTCATCAATGCCTATCTGTAAATTGCCGTCATAATAATCGTGGTTGCAGCTGTATTCCTTTCCACCAATAACAAAAGACATTCCTCTAAGATTTTTTGTATTTCGGCACACCAAAATTTCTGCAACATTGCCAATCCCCTCAATGTTTTTTGCTTGTTCCACTTTTTTGCTATCTATTGGAGTGGTTGTTTCAATAATCACATTGTGAGCAGAGCGATAAGACTTTGTGATTCTTTCCGTCTCCTCTCCAAGAGCTATTGAATAAGCAGTGAAAATGCACATAATAATAACCATCGCCAAAATTGACAACGCAACTTTTGTCGATGACCATTTCCTTGCCATTATGTTTTTCCACGCAATAAGCATATCAATCCTCCTCCAAAATACTACTATTAGGGGCAGTTTTGTCCATAATCGCCCATTTTACAAGCATAAGCGCAGTGGTTATAAGATAACAAATACCAAACACACCCACTACCACCCAATAATTTATTCCTATCGCAAATGGATATCCAAGCCCAGTGCAATACAAAGAAACAAAATAGTTATAAAGTGGCAAAGTCATCCAACTTACTACACACACAATAGTGATAAGCAAAAGGAAAATCAAATAGTAAGCAGTCATTATTTTGAAAGTATCCATACCAAGAATTCTCAAAAGACTGATGTGCTTTATGTTTTGAGACAAAATCATATTGATGAAATTAAGCAAAATGACAATACCACAAATTATCATAATAACGCCCACAATCATACATATGATTTGTGAATTTTTGACCTGCGCAATAAGCGAAAATGCAGTACCTTCACTCAAAGAATATTTCCCATGCAATGTGTTGTAAACATCATATAGCTTGTCAATTTTACCCACAACACCATATGCTTTGAAAGTGCTTTTGCTTTCAAACAAAATTTGTTTTGCAGAAGTCTCTGTGATAAAGCACAAATAATCATTTATCATATTGCTACCAGTTTTTTCCACAATATAGTTTCTTAAACTTTCGCCGTCAAAAATTCCGTTTACCTTAAGCTTAATCACAACCCCATTCAATTTGTAATCGATAAAATCCCCAGCTTTCAAGCGAGTAGGTTCCGCCCCACCCTCTTTTTTTTCACCTGCAAATTTTGAGACAGCAAAATCTGCAATCCAAATTCCCTCTTCATCAAAAGTATTTTTCCAAACATTGCCGTTATCTGCATTTGTTGTGTCAAAAAATCTTTTGTAAATCTCTGGGTCATAATCACTGTTTAACAAAATATTATTGTAATAATTTGTAACAATTTCGCCATAATTATCCAAATAATCATCATATGGCAGCTGCTCAACACCATTAAAAATCAAGGAATAATTTCTGCACGCAACATCCAGTTGCGGCATAAACTCCACAAAATATTTATCCTTGTTTTCATACAAACTTTGATCTGCGTTGTTAATGTAAACACCAATAGTGTCGTGCATGTATTCTTCGTAATAATTATAAAAATTATTTGGCAAAGCAGTGGAAATGTTGCACAAAGTGAATGCACTCATAAACAATATAAGTGTTACGATTATGGCAATCAAAACTTTTGATTTATTTTTGACAATCTCACTAAGTGCCAATTTTAATGTAAAATTCATATCTCCGCCCTAAAAAAGAATACTTTCTCATTATATTTTTTATTGTAACACATTTATATTTAAATAACAACAAAATATATAAAATAATAAATATTTTACAAAACAATTACTTTGAAAAATTTACTTGTAATTTTATTAAGAAAATAATAAAAACTCTCATTGCCTATTGCTTAAACAATAATGCAATAATCAATTTTTATGCTATTTATTGTCCTCTATTGTTTGCATAAAAATCAAAAAAACGCAAATAGATATCTTAGGAGGATATTATGAAAAAAGATATCAATGTCAAGGAAGTCACAAATGCCTGGAGAGACGACAAAGGCTTTGACCCAACTGGAAGTTACACAGGCAGAACTGACAAAGGAGAGGCTCCTATCCAAGATGCTGACGACTTATAAGCTCAGCAAAACAAATACACCCCAAAAACAAACACTTTGGGGTGTATTTTTACTTAATATCGCTAATTTTCACTAGCCAAAGGCAAATTAAACAATAGTTTTAAAATCAATTATCTGTATTCAAAATCATTTCGCCTGTTTGAGCATTTTGATAGTAGACAAAATAACCTCGTCTGTCCTCTTCTCCGTCACCTAGTTGCAACCATTCGCCGAATTTTAATTTATCTAAATCAATTTGATGGTAATCGTCATATGGTGTAGCATAAGCAATAATCGAAGGCGTGCTATCCTCAAAAATAACACCAACACTATAATCATAATCAGCCTTTATCCTTACCCATTTTGAGCCCCACACTTTACTTTCAAGCTCTTCATTTTTTGGATAGGTATCAAAAAATTTGTTAAGGTCATTTTTTATTTGTGCGTAGTAATTATCTTTGCCAAAATTTTCACCCTCGTTACTTTTCAAAATGAAATCAACAGCCGGTGTCAAATCTTCATTCTTCTGAAAAAAAATTTCTTCCTCACTTGCAGCTTTTTGAGTGTCAAAAACAATATCTTCCTTATTTTGAGAACTATAGTCTTCAGCAAAATTTTCTTCAATATTTTTTGTAACTTTTTCAATTTCGCTGTCAGTCTCTGTTACATCCAATTTTTCTTTGAAAGTGTCACTCTCTATTGTGTTAACTGTTTCACTTCCAACACTTATGGAATTATCATTAGACAGCACAATTTCCTTGTTATTTTGCAAAATAGTGTCGATTTTTGACGACTTATTTTCATTTTTTTCAACATTTTGCTTATTTTGAACTGGCTTGGATACTTGCTTATTATTTTCAATCTTCATTGCAATTTTGCGATAAGCAATCATAACCTTATTAATATCAACTTTGCCATTTACACTACCTGTTGCAAGCACACAATCCTCTTTGTCAAGCAGCACAATACTATGCACATAAGCACCCAAAATCTTGCGATTAAAGTCACATTTTTGCACCACTTTTATCCCATCTTTTTCAATCAATATTATTTTGTCTATCCTCTCAAAACTATCACAAACAAAATGCAATTTGGTATCAAGTTTCACAATTCCCTTCAGCATACCTTTTATAACAAAAATTTTCATATTTCACCTCAAAAAAGTATATGCTACCTCACCCAAAAATAAAACAAAAAATTTGAATTAAAAAAACAAGTGCCGAAAAGCACTTGCATTCTTTAATTAATTTTTAATGTAAGTTCAAGCAATAAAATTACTCTGCTACATAAACACTAACTTGTTTATCATCCTTACCTTTTCTTTCAAATCTAACAATACCATCAACAAGGGCAAACAATGTATCATCTTTACCGATGCTTACATTCATACCTGGGTGGAATTTAGTACCTCTTTGTCTTACCAAAATATTTCCGGCTTTAACAAATTGTCCGTCCGCACGCTTAACGCCTAATCTTTTAGACTCACTATCACGACCGTTTCTTGAACTACCTACACCTTTCTTGTGAGCGAATAATTGTATATTAATAAACATATTATTGTACCTCCAATTCAATAAAATCTGAAAAACCCTGATTTAAATCTGCCACACCTAGCAACATAGTATCCAAAATATTATCACAAATTGCGCGTTGCTCCTTTGAAATATCCTTTGGAATTACAAACCTAAGATATCCATCCTCATCCCGTCTTTCAAACTGCATATTCACACCTGCAATGCTAAGCACTCCAAGCATAGCTGTTTGAACAATGGATGACAACGCTGCGCAAACAATATCCTCGCCTTCTACGCCGTAACCAGTATGACCATCACAAGTTACTTCAGCAATACTACCATTTTGTTTTACAACCTTAACACTTGTCATCAATTAAGCCTCAATACTTGTAATCTTGATAGCTGTAAATGGTTGACGATGACCTTGACGCTTTCTTATATTTTTCTTAGCTTTGTATTTAAAAATGTTGATTTTTTTAGCTTTATCTTGAGCAAGAACTTCAGCTTTTACAACTGCTTTTTTAATATCTTTGCCAACTTTAACAGCACCATTGTCAGAAACCATCAAAACTTCAAGTTCGATATTATCGCCAACATTAGCGTCTAATTTTTCAACTTTGATAATGCAATCTTTTTCAACTTTGTATTGCTTACCACCTGTTGTAACTATTGCGTACATTACACTTACCTCCTCTCACCAGTCTCGCTAAACAAATCGGGGGTGCCGAAAGCACACTTTGAGCCCTTATTACGCGGCTATATCGAGTTTATCATATATCTTGTCTTTTGTCAAACATTTTGAGCGCCTTAAAAAATATTTTTATCTCCAGCCAAATTTTTTCTGAATATTTTGATATCTGCATCAAAATAGATTTCCAAACACATAAAAAACAAAACTTTTGGTAAGCAAAAATAACTTAACCAAAAGCAATTTGATAATAAAATTTTACAAAATAAATTTTAAAATGATATTTAACTTTATTTTTTAATGTTTTATGATTGTATGCACAAGTATTTTAAATTTGTATTAATTACAGTTTCAACCAAAAGTGATTAACCACGCCTTAACTGCAACTTTAATAATACATTAATACAACAATTTTGCGTTGTCAGGAAGTTCAATAACACTGGAACGAACTCTTTCACAGCTGAATTTTTCCATATGACAAAGTGGATCTGGGATAAGATAAATACGCAAATTTGCCCACACTGTGGCAAGTTCTTTTTCAAACAAATTAAGTGAAAACATATTGCTGTAAATGATTGGATTTACCGTAAGCTTGACTGCTTGAATTGTGTCATCTTTGAATATTTCATACAAATAATCACGAATACGCATAATCACATGTTCAACAGAATGAACATAGGCATCTCCACCACAATAAGGACAAATTTGCAACAAGTTATCCATCAATCTGCTACGCATTTTTTTTCTTGTAATTTGAACTAGACCCAAATCTGTCATTCCAACCAAAGTGCATTTCAATCTATCTTTTTTCAGTTCTTGTTCCAAAATTTCAAGCACTTCCCCACGATGTTCAAGGTTGTTCATATCAATAAAATCAACAATGATAATTCCACCCAAATTTCTAAGTCTTATTTGTCTTGCAATTTCAACAGCCGCAATTTTGTTTGTGATAAACACTGTTTCTTCAAGATTTTTGTCACCAACATATTTGCCTGTGTTGACATCAATCACTGTCAAAGCCTCTGTCTTGTCAATCACAAGATAAGCGCCATTTGACAAAACCACTTCTCTTTTCAAAAGCTTGTCAATTTGTGGATTTAAATTGAAATGATTTGTCAAAGTGTCTGCACCTGTATAAACTTCAAAAATATCCTTCTTTTTGCCAAACAAATATGAAAACTCTGATTCAAGCATATTGCAAATGCCCATATCATTTACGATAATCTTGTCAATATCGCCACGCATAAAATCACGAACAGCACGAATTACCAAATTACCTTCGCTGTACAACAAAGAACATTTTGGGCAAGTGATGTAATCCTTTTTGATTTTTTGCCACCTTTCGCTAAGTTCTTGAATGTTTGTCAAAATTTCTTCTTCACCACAAGTTTCTGCCTCTGTGCGCACAATGTAACCACTATTGTCAGGGCGATGACTTCGAACAAAATTCTCCAGCTTTAATCTTTCGTCTTCATTGTCAATTTTTCTTGAAATTGCGATGTAATCAACAAAAGGCTCCATAACTAACACTCTGCTTGGCAAAGAAATGTTCATTGTCAATCTTGGTCCTTTTGAGTCAAACTGATCTTTTAGCACCTGACACATAATGATATCCCCCACTTTAAGTGGTAACTTAGCTGGTGCATTTGTGCCATTGTGAGAAATCATTTTGCCATCCACGCAAATATCGCCACCATACAAAAAGCCGTTTTTCTCCAGTCCGATATCGACAAAAACTGCTTGCATACCTTTTAGTACATTGACAACTTTGCCTTTATAAATATTGCCGACCAATTTTTCTGCATTTGTTTTTTCAATGGCAAAATCAATCAGATTGCCATTTTCAACAACGCAGACTCTTGTGCCTGTTGTGTGGGTATCAATAATTATATTTTTCATTTGATAAACTCCTGCAAAAACTCTGTTGCTGTCAAAGTTTTTCCTTCTTTCACAATTAATTGTTTTGTTCGAATTATGTCATTAGCACCGATTTTCAAAGCGAATTTTTCATTTAAAGCGTCCGTAACACGGTCAGGACGCAAGTTTGGATTGCCAGCAGCAAGCACCAAAATAATGCCATCTTTTTTCACATTAACATCCAAAATCAATGGCGCGATATCTTGTTCTTTTTCCGTGCCCTTAAATGGAAATCTAACAACCAAACTATCTTGTTTCAAATATTCTTCAATTTGTTTTTTTAATGCAAAAAATTCATTGCCACTCACAAAGTATTCACAATAATTCACATTTTTTGCAAAGTTAGGATTTTTTATGCAATCAAAGCATTGTGTTGCCTCCATTCCGTTAGGAATATTGTTATTAAAAGCCTCAAGTACTTGTTGCGTAGTCATATCTTCATTTGCAACCACAAAAAACTCCTCCTCACTTGCAACACCCAAAGGCAATGGATGTGAAGTGTAAGTGATTGGGTGAGGATTAAACCCTTCGGACATTTTTGTGCTTATTTGCGCCCTTATCAATGTCCTTTGCAAAACTCTCATGCTATCAATATGTGATACACAACATATATTTCCCTTTTTAATATGTCTTATTACCTTCATCAATAACACCTACCCAACTTATTTGCACCACAACCACTACAATGAGACTTATCACAAGCTTTTGTAGTTTGTGCCTTGTAAGCATTGTGTCTTTCATTGACAAGATATTTTTTTGAAACGCCATGCTCTACAAAATCCCAAGGCAAAACCTCATCTTCTTTCCATTCTCTTGTGTAATCGTTCATATCCACGCCACATTCATCAAAAGCTTGACGCCATTTTGTCATATCAAATCTCTCACTCCAGCCATCAAACTTGCATCCAAGCTTATAGGCACGCTCAAGCACATCAATCAAACGCCTATCTCCACGCGAGAAAACTGATTCAATAACACTGCTTTCTGCCCCATGCCAATTATATCGCACATTTTTGATATGCAAATGGTCAATCAAAAACTTTTGTTTTTCAAGCATTTCCTGCTCTGAAATTTGTCTTTCCCACTGAAATGGCGTAAGTGGTTTTGGAATGAAAACGCTTGTAGACACAGTTATTTGCACAGGACGCTTATTTTTACTATGCACCTTTGCCATATCTTTTATCATAAGCACGATATCCACAATACCTTGCAAATCTTCCTCAGTTTCAGTTGGCAAACCTATCATAAAATAAAGCTTAAAGCCTGTATAACCACACTCCAAAGCGTGTTTAATAGTATTTTCAATGTTTTGTTCGGAAATGTTTTTGTTTATCACATTTCTCAATCGTTGAGTGCCTGCCTCTGGTGCAAAAGTCAACGAACCAAGCCTTCCACTGCCCATATATTCTGGCTTATAGCTATCCAACCTCAAAGAAGGCATTGCAAGACGAACATCCCCCGTACAAACGCTTGACTTCAAATCTCCAATCAATTCGTGCAAAGCATAGTAATCACTTGTGGATAAGCTTGACAAAGATAATTCGCTATATCCAGTGTTTGCAACCAATTGTTTTCCATACTCAACCAAAGTGTCTTTTTTTCTGAATCGTATTGGTCTGTAATAAAAACATGCTTGACAAAATCTGCAACCATTGTTGCAACCTCTGTAAAGTTCAAGCACTGCCCTATCGTGTGTTATCTCAATGTTTGGCACAAGAATTTTTGTTGGGAAATAAGCAGCATCCAAATCTTGCACCACAGCTTTTTTTACGCTTTCACTAAAGCCTACAAGTTTTTTATCCTCATATATTGGCTTAACTTTTGTTGGCACATAAACGCCGTCAAGCACTGCTGCCTTTTCCAAAAACTCTGCCTTGCTCAAGCCATCCTTTTTGCACTCGTCATAAAGCATTGTAAATTCTTTAAGATTTTTTTCGCCCTCTCCAATAAGGATTGCATCAAAAATTTCTGCAAATGGCTCTGGATTGACAACACAAGGTCCACCTGCAATAAGGATAGGATAATTTCCATTCATTCTGTCTTTCGCCCTAAAAGGTATGCCAGCCAAATCCAACATATAAAGCACATTTGTATAAAGCAATTCATACCCAATTGACATTCCAACAATGTCAAACTCACAAAGTGACTTGCCACTATCAACAGAAAAAAGTGGGATATTGTTTGCCTTAAGTTGCTCTCCCATATCCAAAAACGGAGCAAAGCAACGCTCACAAACAATTCCCTCCATATCGTTTAGCATATGATACAATATTCTTACGCCGATATTGCTCATTCCAATTTCATAAATTTCTGGAAAGCACAAACATAGCCTCACCCTACAAGGCTTGTCCATATTCGGCATATTAAATTCCCCTCCCACATATCGGGCAGGTTTTTCCACTTTCAAAAGTATCTTTTTTAAAGTATCTTTCATTTTTTCCTAATCAAAATTTGAAATTTTTTGACAAATTTAAGAAAACATTTGCTTTTTGCAAGCAATGGCAAAAAGCAAACTAAATCATATTACATTACCAAAGCAGCAGCACCAATAATGCCCGCATTGTTACCAAGACTTGCTTGAACAATTTCAATCAAAGGCAACATACCACTGCTTTGCAAACTTTCATTAAGTTTTTCTCTCAATGGGTCCATAACATTCTTGCCCTCGTGAGAAATTCCACCACCGATAATAAACATTTCAGGGTGCAAAACATAAGCAAGGTTAAGCAATCCTTCAGAAAGATAATGCAAATATTGCTCTACAACATTTCTGCCTGCCTCGTCGCCAGCATCTTTTGCCAAAAATGCAGTTTTGCCATCAACGCCACCATTTTCACTTGCAATTTTGTGCATTAAGCTGTTTGCATTGTCTGCCATTGCATATTTTGTTTGATTGATAAGTCCTGTTGCAGATGCATATCTCTCCCAACAACCGCGTCTGCCACAATTGCATTGTTCGCCATCCACAACAATAATTTGATGACCAACTTCGCCACCAGCGCCACCATTGCCTTCGTACAATTTGCCGTCAATTATAATTCCACCACCAATGCCTGTGCCCAAAGTAATCATAACAACATTTTCGTGTCCTTTGCCAGCACCAAATCTTTGTTCGCCAAGCGCAGCCATATTCGCGTCATTTCCAACAGCAATAGGCACATTGAAATATTGTGCCATTTCCTCAACCAATTTTTCATTTTTGCAGCCGATATTTACAGCAGAAACAATCATACCTTTTTTGCTGTCCACTGTGCCTGGAATACCAAAGCCGATGCCACCCAAGTCCAACAAAGAATAATTTGCCTCGTCAAGCAATGCCCTTACCATTTCAGCAGTTCTTGCAACCATACTTTTAAAACCTTTTTCTTGCTCTGTCGCAAAAGCTCTTGACAAAACAATTTTGCCATTTTCGTTTACAAGTCCAACTTTAATAGTCATTCCACCAATATCAACACCTGCATAAATCATAACACACCTCTATTAAAAATTTGAGATTTATTTTGTATTCAATGCGCTTTAAGCAATAAGTCCAAGTAAAATTTGCAAAAACACCTTGTTATTCAACAAACAATCTCAATTTTATCTCTAAATCAATCATAGTATAACATACTATTATACAATTTTCAAGTATATTTTTATATTTATATACAAATTAAGCAAGCAAAATGCCACCATATCAATAGTGGCATAAATTTTCACAATAATTTTGCGCATAAAAAATATACTTTTACAAGCAACTTTGTTAATCTCAACTAAAAAACTAATTTACTTTTTATCTTGAAACTTACAATCTTAATCAAAAATTTAAAAACGAAAAAAACAGTACTTATAATCAATTATTAATCACACTTTTAAGCATAAGCTTGTGATCATATTTTTCCATAATATCGTGCAACCTATCTTCATCAATAACACCACTTTCTTCACCTTTGTCATTAACCACAATAAATGTTGTCAAATAGTCTCTGTTGAGGTATCTGAAAAGCTCAAAAATTTTGGTGTCAGTACTAATATAAACATCTCGTGCTATTACGCCTCTTTTATAATTTTTCACAAACGATAACCTACCTGCAATACAGCTATATTCTTCCTTTTGCCCTCCGAAAATCGACCCTATTAGCAAAAATACGCCAATATTGACAAGCGAAATATTTTGCGTTAAAAACAAACTTGCCAATCCAAAAACTATCATAAAAACACTTAAAGCAATGCCTACAATTTTAAGGATTTTGAGTGCCTTAATTTTATCTTTTGAAAGGCTCAAAACCACCCTTGAACCATCCAAAGGAAAGCACGGCAAAAGGTTAAAAATCATAAGTGTAAGATTGCTGTTAAAAAAGTCCTGAGTAAAAGCAAAAGATTCTGGAAACAACCACCACACAGCAAGCGTGAGCAAAGCGAGCACGCCATTACACAACGGACCTGCCAAAGCTATTACCAAACCTTCCTTGCGATTAAATTTTTCTCCACCATAAATCATTGCACCATATGGCATCAAAGTTATTTTTGCCATTTGGTAGCCATATTTTTTGCCTGCCAGACTATGTGCAATCTCGTGCAATAAAACAGTAACAAAACAACTGAAAAATACCCAAGCCTTGCCTATCACAATATAGTATAAGCATAAGCAAAAATACAATGGATGAATTGTTATTTTGTATTTAAACAAATTTTATTTCCCAAACATTGTCATAAAAGTTTGCACCAAAGTGCCACTGCTTGCAAGTGTGATTACGCTTGAAACCAACATAATAACAGCAAAAGCTGCACCAAAAATAGCCGCAGTGTAAGCAATGTCAAAGGCTTTCTTTTTATCAATATTTTTAAAACCCTTGAACTTTCTGTACTTTCTGCCTAGCTCCACTGATATATTTTCGTTAGGATAGTTATTGCATTCAACTTTTTCATAATCATCATATTTCATATTACACACTCTCCAATTTGTTTACTAAGATAACATATGATAACTAACCTTTCAATATACCAATTTTTTAAATTAATCAAAAATTAGCTTAAATTAATTTTGACAATTTGAAAAAGGTTGAATGATTCTTGCAAAAATAGCGATAAGACAATAATATTATAAACACATATAAATAAATTCACTTACCTTGCTGCCTTAAAACTATCTGCCACTCCTTCAAAAGTAACAAGAATTTCCCCACTATTTGCAACTTCAACTTTTAATATGCTGTTTACTGCTCTTATGTTAAGATAACTTGAAACAACTTTCAAAATATCTTTTTTCAAAGAATCCTCTATCATTTGAGGCATATTGATTTTGTCTTTTTTCAAAATTTTAATAAGCCTGTCATAACTATCACTTTGACTATACATACCATTCTCCGTTTTCTTTTAAAAATTACTAAAACTAGACTATTTTATAAAAATATATTATTATGTTAAAACTTAATTGCTTTTGTTCTTAAGACTTTTTTGTCATTTCGAGCGAATACGGGGTACCCACAAAAAGACTTTTTGTGGGGTATAAGGAGAAATCTCAAATATTGCGTTTTGAGTATTAATAAAACAATCATTGGTCTAAACAATATTAATTTAAATTAACATTTAATCAATTAGCTTCTTAAATTTATGCCCTCTTAAGCATAAGTTTCAACTTGCCAACCATACCTCTATATTGTGCAGTAGGGTCATAAAGCCTTCGTCTGCCAGTAATGAAATTGTCTGCAACGCACTCAAATGATCTCATTGCCAAACACTCTGCCTTGCCTATTTTGCCAAGTTCAGTAAAAATATGAATTTTGTCATCATCGGGAATAACACCAATAGGGGAAACATTTAGAATTTTTGATATTTCCATAACAGACATCATCTCCCCATTAAGAACCATATCCCCTCTCATACGATTTACAATAAGGTTGATTGCCGACAATTTGTAATTATGCAAAATGCTTATTACCTTATCTGCATCACGCAAAGAAGATACATTTGGGGTTGCAATTATCAATGCCTCACTGCTTGGAGCAACTGCCCTGTGAAAGCCTTTGTCAATTCCCGCAGGACAATCGATGAAAATAAAATCAAAGCCGTCACTCAACTTTGAAATCAATGTCCTGAAATCTTTCATACTTATACCATCACTGTTATATGCATTTTGAGAAGGCAACACATACATATTCGGAATATCTGGCGAAGATACCAACGCTTGTTTTACTCTACACCTGCCACTTATGACATCTGCCATATCATAAACCACTTTATCATCAATACCAACCAGCACATCCAAATTATTCAAACCGATATCGGCATCAATCAAAAGCACTCTTTTACCTCTGTACCCAAGCATAGCACCAATGCTTGCCGTGCAAGTTGTTTTGCCAACACCACCCTTGCCCGAAGTTACCACAATAACTCTTGCCATAATCACCTCTATAAAAGTTAAAATAAAAAAGAATAGTAACAAAAGCTGTTGCAAGCACCCACTTGCCACAACCTCTGCACAGATTACCTAATTATTATACAATATATCACTTTGCTTGTTATGTAATAATTTGTAATATTCTTTCTGATTATGTATTTTTTTGTAAAATCAATTAAATGTGCAAAAAACACCCCGATTTTCGGAGTGTTTTTCTTATTTTTTGCATACAATCAAATAAATTTAATTTGCAAACAAAATATTTCTTTTGCAGATATTCATTCAATTAATCATATTATAAAATTATCATTGACTTTAATATGCTAAGCCAACTATACTTTCATTACTTTGTATACATTAACATTTTTCTCAAAAAATAGCGATTTGACAATTAAAATTGTCTTCACTTTTTAAGCAACTCCTTTGAATCAATAAGAATACAACCTTTGCTTTGATAGTATTTCAACATTTCTGGAATTTGCTTTTTGTCATAGCTTGTAACGCAATCGGATAAAACAAAAACATTATAGTTTGCTTTGCGCAAATTAAGGCAAGAAGATTTTACGCATATTGCTGCGTCTGCTCCTGTTATGTAAAAATCTGTTATCTCATTTTTTTTAATAAAATCTACAAACTCTGCACTGGTCAACATATTGCTCTTATATTTTGTAAAAATATTGTCAGACACAATTTTAAGTTCGCTCACCAACTCTGCTCCTCTCGTACTGTGTTTGAAAGTCCTTGTTCCAGCAGACAAATTTTCGTGTTTTATGTAAATAACACAAATATCATTTTCAACAGCCCAATTAATAGCACTATTGACATTGTCAATAATTTCTTTATAATTTTTTGTTATATCATTTTGAATATCAATTACAACCAAAGCCTTCTTTTGCATAATTCTTTCTCCTATATTTGTTTTTTCTTATTATAGCACACAATTGTTGACATCATTATGGCAATAATTATATAATAAATTAAACAATTTATTTGAGGTGTTTGCAAATGAAAATTGACCGACTTGTCAGCATTATAATGATATTGCTTGATAAAAAACGAATAGGTGCACAAGAATTAGCAGAAATGTTTGAGGTATCACCTCGCACAATATATCGTGATATAGATGCAATCAATATGGCAAGAATCCCAATTTGTTCAATTCCCGGAGTAGGTGGTGGATTTAAAATTATGCCTAACTATAAAATTGAAAAAAATGTTTTCACCGCAACTGACCTTTCGGCTATTTTAATGGGGCTTAACAATCTGACAGATATCGTTCGTGGCGATGAGCTAATAAATGCCCTTGCAAAAGTTAAAAGTTTTATTCCTGCCGAAAAGGCACAAGATATAACTTTAAAAGCAAATCAGCTCTATATTGATTTAAGCCCGTGGATGGGGAACCGACACACTGAAGAATTTTTAGCAATAATAAAAGTAGCCTTACAAGAAAACAAACTGCTTAGCTTTGAATACGCTGATTGCCACGGAAACAAGACTTCACGCACAGCTGAACCATATCAACTGATACTTAAAAGCAATCATTGGTATTTTCAAGGATATTGCTATTTAAGAAATGACTTTCGTTTGTTTAGGCTATGTCGAATATCAAACATGAAAATAAGCACACAAACATTTATGCCACGCGATTACCAAAAACCTCAGCTAGAATTTAGCGATGTGTTGAAAGAATTGCAGATTAAAATAAAAATTCGTGTGCATCAATCAGTTATGGACAGAGTGTATGACTACTGCTCTCCAGAAGATATTTCTTCAGACAGCGATGATTACTTTATTGTTCAATTCCCTTTTATTGAAAACGAATATCATTATGACATACTTTTAAGTTTTGGCAACAAATGTGAGTGTTTGGAGCCACCACATATACGCACAGAAATAAAACGAAGATTACAAGATATTTTGTCTTTATACAAAAATTAATTAGCTTTTGCAAACATATTTTAACAGCTAAAGTAAAATATTAATCTAATACAAAACAAAAGATATCAATAAGCAAATTAAAGTCTTTCTTCCCCTTATCAGATTACTACACTTTGTAATAAAAGGAAAAATCTCAAACTTTGCGTATTGATATCTTTAAAAAAATACTAAATCACTTATTATTTTTTATTACATTTTTGCAAAAATTCTTCCAAGCAAATATTAAATTCATTTGGAGTATCCATATTTGCGCAATGTCCTGCGCCTTGCAATATAACTTTGTCGCAATTTTCATTTGCTGCCCACTCATTTACAATTTCAATTTCCATTGGGATATCGTGCTCGCCACAACCAACTAGCAATTTATATCGTCTTTGTTTTGATGGATACTTATTGACAAGCTTTTGCAATCCTGCCAAATACTTAAATGACTTTTTCTTAAATTGCAAATTCAAATTATAAAATTCCTCTTGAGCCTCGCTTGTATAAGCAGAGATTTTTTTGTTATCTTCTGCAAACCCTTTAATAGAAAACATTGCCTTAAACATCATTTTAATTTGTTCTTTGGAGTTAGCTGATTGCTTTTTAACATCAAAATTATTGATATCATAGCCACCAAAACAAGCAAGTGACAACACTTTGTTTTCATATTTATTTGCAAAATCTTGTGCAAAAACTGAACCCAAGGAAACTCCCACAAAGTGAGCTATTGCAATATTGTGTTTTTCAAAAATTTGATTTATCCAATTGGACATTTTGGAGATGTTATCGCCTTTTTTTGCATTGATTGAATTACCATGTCCTAAAAGATCCACTGCAAGCAAATTATACTTGCCTGAAAAATAAGCAAATTGCTTTTCAAACATTCTGTGGTCAACAAAAGCTGCATGAATAAAAACAATCCAATCATTGTTTGCTGTATCGTCAATATAATATGTAATAGGTGAATTTTCTAAAATTAAACTTTTCATTTTATTTGCTCCTTGATGTTTTTTAATAATTTTTTATACCATTCAATATTGAATTGCATTAAGTCTCGGCCGTATATTGCAGTTTGCAGTTGAAAATAAAATATTTCGTTTTCTTGCATATCTTTTGATAACACATCTCCTTCACTGCAAATTTTTTCCAAATCAGAATACACAATTTTTAAATCGTCAATATGCTTTTCGATTAGTTTTATTCGAGTTTCTTTATCAGCAAACCCCATAAAGTAGATTTTGGATAATTCAGGATTTTTTGCCGTGCCAATGTCAATAGAACTTTTTACCCACAAATCAAATTGTCTTTTCCCTTCAAGCGTTATGCTATACAATTTTTTAACTTTGCCATTCTCAATCCTTTCATCAAAAACAATACAGCCACCTTTCAAAAGTTTTTTGATAGCTGCTTGAATACTACCCATACTGCAACTATACATCAAATTTAAACCTTCATTTATGCGTTTTCTCAATTCATAAATTGTTCTTGCTTGCAGCAACAATAATCCCAAAATTATCTTTTCCATTTTCCCCTCCTATATTACTAATAGTAACATTAAAAATCACTTTTGTCAACCAAAAATTATAAAAAAATCACAAAGCCTAAAAATACCACACAAAACTTTTATTTGATTATGTTTAATAGCAATTTTACTTTTTATAAAAACAAGACTTATACTATCACACCAACATTAAATATTTGTCTATATATGCACTGCAATCTCCTTTGCTACTGCCAAAAAACAAAAAGTCCAAATCAAACTTATTGTTAGATTTAGACTTTTTTGTGTACCTAATAAAAACAAATTAAATGACTATTTATTAAGTGCATAATTATTTAATTTATAAAACATAGCTAATGTTTATTTAACAACAAAATAACCACCTGTTTTATTGCTGCCATTGTAAACAACCAACCCCATTTCAATCAATTGCTTTACTTGTCTTTGTATAGTTGCCCTTGAAAGTTTCAAATTGTCTTGCAGTGTTGCAATTTTTATCCCCGGATTATCCTTTATTGTATTTAGCAATTTAGTTAAAGCATTATTAAGCTGATTATTTTTTATAGCCTCATTTATAGCCTCATTCGCGTTTATAGCCTCATTTATAGCCTCACTTTTTGAGTTATTCGTATAATTGATATGCAATTCCCTGTGTAATATCAGCTAACTATGGTGCGGGAGATGGGATTTGAACCCACACAATGTTGTCATCACAGGTACCTGAAACCTGCGCGTCTGCCTGTTCCGCCACTCCCGCATAAATTGCTTAAAAAGCAATTTTTTCATATTTAATTACGATTTAAATATTATAATGCAATACTTTTTTAATTAGATTTCATTTTTTTGCAACAAATATTGCAGATTAATGCTAATTAATGGCAAAATTTTATTAAAAATTAATTCAAATTGTCTATATTCAACATTCTTGCAAGTTTGCCGTTGTCATAGAAAAATTTACTGCCACCTTGTGCAACAACCAAATCAGGCTCGTCAATAATTTTTACATCCACAAACAAATTATCCTTGAAATACTCTGCTATTCCAGGCAGTTTGCTTGTTCCACCGGCAAGATAAATGCCATTTTGCTCAACGATATATTGATAAGATTTTGGAATCATCATCATAATTGATGCTGCAACCTCAATAATTTTGTTGATTACACCTTGCACCAATGGTTTTAGTTCTGTTGCAGTAAGTTTGACTTCATTAGGGGTGCTGCTTGTAACTTTATCTCCTTTTACAACAATTGTAGACAGGTTGTTTGGCTCCAAACTTGCAAGCCCAAGTTTAATGTCCTCACAATAAAGTTGATTGACAACAAGGCGATACTTGTCCCCTACATAGTCAAAAATTGCCTCGTCAATATCACTGCCACCAACATCGATAGAGCAACCATTGATAATTCCGTCATCGCTAACAAGCGCAATTTCTGTGTTATCTGCACCAATATTAATCAAAAACATAGCTTTATCGCTGTTTATTGCTTTTACGCTAAGTGGAGATTCAATGATTACAACCTCAGTTACACCTGCTTTATAAAATGCGTCTTCAATAACTCTTTTTTCAATGTTTGTCAGCCCACAAGAAACACTTACATTCACACTTGTATAATTTTTCAAAAATTTTCTTGGTGCCAAGCGATTGATAAAAGATTTCATCATAAAAACAAACGCCTCAACATTGCAAATGCTGCCGTTTTTAATCGGCTCAATATTTTGCATGCTTTTTGTAGCCTCTGCACCACAAGCAACATACGAATACTTGCTGTTGACATTTGCTGTTGCAACAACACTTGGCTCATTAAGAATAACTTGTGACTCCTTGTTTGCAATCACAATGTTTTTACTACCAATATCAACACTTAAACAAATTTTATCCATTAGCCAAAAGCTCCTTACATACCTTTAAAATTTTATCCAACGGCAAACCAATAATTGTATTTATATCTCCTTTAAAGCTATCCACAACAACTCCGTCTTGCACTCCGTAACTGCCTGCCTTATCCATTGGCGAGCCACTTTCAATATACTTTGAGATTACTAAATCTGACAGATTTTTAAAAATTATATCACATTTATCGCACCCAACAACCACTTTGCCCTTGTACGCAACAGCATAACCACTATACACTTGATGACATTTGCCTGAAAGTTCTTTCAACATTGCAAATGCATCAGCTTTATCCTTGGGCTTTCCAAAAAGTTTACCTTCATACCAAACTATTGTATCACCTGCAACCACAATATCGTCAAAATACTTTTGTGGCAAATCGCTAAGCTTTAGCCTTGCGAGTTCTTGTACAATTTTATCCGGCTCTTGGGAATTATATTTTTCCTCAACATCAGTCACAACCACCAATGTTTCATCAAAATTCGGACTTAACAAATCATATCTTCTTGGGGATTTTGATGCCAAAATCAACCTTTTATTTATCATCATTCTCCCTCACAATAGTGCTTTTTTCATCCCCATCAAGCTTTTTTGTTCTCTGCTTTTTTGCAAGCCAAGCATAATAAACAACCACTCCAACCAAAATAGGAGCAAGTACACTTGTAAGCACAATAAACATAATGTTTATTTTAGGTTGTCCACTGTCTGCAAAAACAGTAAAAAAGCAACTTACTATGCCACACAAAAGCACAAAAATTGCAGTTAATAATTTTTTCATATTTTCCTCAAAATCCTTTTAAATCGGCTATTAAATAAATTTTTTTATGCAAATTAATAAAAATCCACCATTTACATAAAAAATTTCTTTTTCAATTCCAAAAAATATTTGTCCTTACCAATTATCATCATTAGCAATAAGCTAATAACACCCACACCCACACAGATATAAATCATAAAATGCACATGCCTATACAGCGCAGCAGATGCTATTGCAGGAACTGCTGTCACCAAACACATAGAAGTAAGTGGCATTGAAAATCTTACCCAGTCCTTATATCCAATCAACATAAGCACAAACAAAAAGGCTATTCCACCCAACAAAAATGCTGGAATTGCCCACACCAAAGCCCAGTTTTGTGCCTCAGTAATGTGCACTGTTTGATAAATCATACACTGAATGTAATAGCAAATTATACATGCAAAAATGCTATACCAACAAATCTGTTTTCTAATATCCAAATGGAAAAACAAACTACGCCCTAAAGTGAACCAAAAAACCACCCAACCGAACACAATATGATATGCCCAAAAGATTCTTTCAGTCGCCAAAAAATTGACCAAAAAACAAATTCCGATGGAAATTACACAAATATAAAAGACCACACGCAAAGCAATTTCGCGCCAAACGACACTTTTATCCACCACTGGATAAGCATAATTTATCTTAGGGATAGGACTATCGATATCCTCTTCCTCTCTTTCAATATATGCACCACATAAAGGGCAATTTGTAAGGTTCTTATCCACTTTAACATTGCATTTTGGACATTTATCTATCATACTTTCGTCCTCCATTGTTACCACTGGTAAAAACATCAACGCCGTGATCCTGCAAAAACTTGAAAAATTCCCTTTCCAAATAAGAGCTTTTTATTGTCTTTACAAAAGTAAAAACTGTTTTGTTGTTAAAACTGCAAATTGTCATTGTGGAATTGTTATATTTTTGTGGTCCAATGATAAGTTCATACCTATCGATATAATCTGCAAATTCAGCAGGAACATTCATTCTGCCCATATTTGTAATAATCAAACTGCTAAGCCTGTCCGCTTGATTGTAATAAGCAATTTTCATTGCAAGATTTTTGATGAACAATGGAGCAATTCTTATCAGCCAGTTTCTCTCAAAACTGAAATTGCTGTTTATAAATTTTTGGAAATTCTCTTTTGTACATCTCTCGCGACTTTCTTTTACCATTGCTTGCAAAATTTCATCAAAAGTCATATCTTTGTGAGAAGTCTCACGCAAAATTGTGTTTACAAAGCCAGAAAACATCCTTAGTGTTGATGAAGGAAAATAATGCCTCAAATCAACAGAATATTGCACAGAAATTGGTCTTTTGGAATTTTTGTTTACGGCATCGTATTTCCTTTTGTTATACAAAACATAGGCAAGCACACCCAAAATATACTCATTAAGGCTCACACCTGCACTATGACTAAGTGCAAGCAATTTGTCTGTTGCAACCTCGCCGTGAATAACATTTACCACACCTTTCAGCTCTTTTGCACCTTGCAAATGATAAGCACCATAGTTTTCAAACTGAGTTTTTTCCCCTTTTGGGTCATAATATCTGCTGTAGCTATCCTCAAACTCTTCTTCCTTTGGAGCGTCATTGTAATGCAAAAGCGTGCCTCTGTCCACTTTTTTGCCTAAAATATGCAAATACTTAAGTATAAGAGTGTTCAAAAAGTTTGTACTTGCATTTCCGTCACTGATACAATGCGAAAACTCTGCCATAATCCTATTACCCGAATACATTACCCTAAAAAGAGGTTCCCTATTCATAATATCAAATTTTTTGCAAGGATAATCTTTTTCGCGTGTTACCACAGGTCTGATAGTAGCACCTTGCAAAAAGTACCAGAAAAAGCCTTTTCTTAAAACAACATTGTAAGTAGGAAATCTTTCAATAACCACATCCAAAGCCTGTTGCAAAGCCTCTCTGTCAACACGCTCTTTCATAACAGCACAAACTCGATAAACAGCATTCCACCTAGTGTTTCCAGTAGATGGATAAATTTTTGAAGCATTGTCAAGTTTAAACCAATCTTCAGTATTTTTGATTCTGTTCATACAAACTCCTATACATAATAATTATACACATTATTTTTAAAATAGTCAATACAATTTAAAAAAAAGATTATACCACTCAAATCAGCAATGCTAAATTTGACAAAACACCTAAATTTCCAATATGTATTAGAAAAATATAGTCCACATATTGTAGACATACAACATATATGTATAGTCTAAATGTTTTTATCGCCAAATTATCCACATATAGTAGAAATATTTCCTTTTTCATACTTCCCCATCACATATTTACTCAAAAAAAATTGTTTTTGTAGGCTTTTAAAAATAATAATACTTGACAATTACATATTCTTGTATTAAAATATATATATTTATTAATACTCTTTAAAAGATTTGTATTTGTAAAACATTTTTCAAATTTTAATTCAAAAATGCAAATTAACAGTTTAAATTAAATTTTTGGCAATGTGTAAAAAAAGTTATTAAGTATTAATAATTAACGACAAAAATACTATATTGGAGTGCAATCATTATGGATATGTTACAAGTTGAAAAAAAATGGCGTGATAAGTGGGATAAAGAAAAGCTTTATAGCTTTGACAAATCGGCGATAAACAAAAAATACTATGTGCTTGAAATGTTTTCCTATCCATCAGCTGCCAAACTGCACGCAGGACATTGGTATAATTACGGACCAGCTGACAGCTTTGCAAAATTTAAGCGCATGCAAGGCTATGAGGTGTTTGAGCCAATGGGCTTTGACGCTTTTGGTTTGCCTGCCGAAAACTATGCTATTAAAACAGGCATTCATCCAAAAGACAGCACTTTGAAAAATATTCAAACAATGGAAGAACAACTTAAAAAAATAGGTGGTTCTTTTGATTGGGATTACGAGATTAAAACTTGTACTCCTGACTATTATCGTTGGACTCAATGGATATTCCTTCAACTTTTCAAAAAAGGCTTGGCTTATCGCAAAGAGGCACCTGTAAACTGGTGTCCTTCCTGCCAAACAGTGCTTGCAAACGAGCAAGTTATTGACGGCAGTTGCGAAAGATGCAAATCCACAGTAATCAGAAAGAATCTTACTCAATGGTTCTTTAAAATCACTGATTATGCAGAGGAATTGTTGCAAGGACTTGATAAGCTTGACTGGCCTGCAAAAACAATTGCAATGCAAAAAAACTGGATTGGCAAGTCTGTTGGTGGCGAAGTTGAATTTGCTTTGGAAAATGGTGGAAATTTCCGCGTGTTTACAACTCGTGCAGACACTTTGCACGGCGTTTCATATGTAGTATTATCCCCAGAACATCCACTTGTAAACGAGCTTGTTAGCGACGACTGCAAAGCTGCTGTTGAGGAGTACAAAGATATGTGCTCAAAAGTCAGCGAAATTGACAGAATGAGTTCTACAAGAGAAAAAACAGGCGTATTTATCGGGGCATATGCAATCAACCCAATAAACAACAAGAAAGTTCCAATTTGGATAGCAGACTATGTGCTTTACAGCTATGGTACTGGTGCTGTCATGGGCGTGCCTTCTCACGATGAAAGAGACTTTGCTTTTGCAACAAAATACAATTTGCCAATAACAAGAGTAATTTGCAATCCAAAAGGCAATGACGAGCTACCTTACTGCGAATATGGAGTTTTGTGTAACAGCGAAGAAGATGATGGTTTGACTTCAGAACAAGCAATAAACGCAATTCTTGAAAGACTTGAAAAAATCGGCAAAGGTGGCAAAAAAGTCAACTATCGTTTGAGAGA
Organism: uncultured Christensenella sp.; assembly: GCA_910584975.1. GTDB lineage: Bacteria > Bacillota > Clostridia > Christensenellales > UBA3700 > MGBC100798. Next base: position 70,346 of record CAJUEA010000002.1, on the reverse strand, counting down.
CTGGCTTGTTTCTCGTCAAAGATACTGGGGATGTCCTATTCCAATCATTCACTGCAAGCATTGTGGAGATGTCCCTGTGCCTGAAGATCAACTGCCAGTTGAATTGCCATACAATGTAAACTTTGCCCCAGACGGCAAATCTCCTCTTGCAAAATGTGAGGAATATATCAACACAACTTGCCCTATTTGTGGCAGACCAGCAAAAAGAGACGAAGACACTCTTGACACATTTGTATGTTCTTCTTGGTACTATTTGAGATACCCTGATTCCAAAAACGATAAACAAGCATTTGACCCAGATTTAATCAATAAAATGCTACCAGTTGACAAATATATTGGTGGTGCTGAACACGCTTGTATGCATTTGTTATATGCAAGATTTTTCACAAAAGCATTGAGAGATTTAGGCTATTTGAATTTTGACGAGCCATTCACTTCACTTGTTCATCAAGGCACAATTTTGGGACCTGATGGCTTTAAAATGAGCAAATCAAGAGGCAATGTTGTAAGCCCTGACGATATTATTTGCAAAGTTGGTTCAGATGCATTCAGATTATATTTGATGTTTGGCTTTAGTTACATTGAAGGTGGTCCTTGGAATGAAAATGGTATTGAATCAATAACCAAATTTATGGATAGAGTTGAAAGAATTGTCAAAACTGCGTACAGCCAAAAAGCAAGCAAGCAAGAGCTTAGCAAGCAAGATAAAGAGTTAATGTTTGTTCTTCACTCAACTATTCAAAAAGTGACTGCTGACACCGAGATTTTCAGCTTTAACACTGCCATTGCAAGAATTATGGAACTTGTAAACGCACTTTACAAATATGACCAAGTTGAAAACAAAAATTATGGCGTATTCCAAAACGCTTGCTATAACCTAGTGTTATTGCTAGCACCATTTGCACCTTGCTTTGCAGAAGAATTGCACGAGATGATTGGCGAGAAAGGTTCCGTACTAAACAAGCCTTTCCCTGTTGCAGAAAGCAAATATCTTGTTAAAGACGAATATGAGCTTGCAGTGCAAATCAACAGCAAAAACAGAGATAAAATTATTGTTCCATCAGATAGCGACAACAAGACTATCGTTGAAATTGCAAAGAACAGCGAGGTTATCTCAAAACTTATTGAAGGCAAAACTATTGTGAAAGAAATTGTAATACCAAAAAGATTGGTTAATTTTGTTGTAAAATAAAAAATAAACTTTAAAAGGAATAAAATTATGTTAGATTTAAAATATGTTTGCGAAAATATAGATTTTGTTACAGAAAAATTATCTCATCGCAGTGGCAAATCTCCTATCGGCGAAGTTGCCCCTCTTGCAGAAAAGCGTGTGGAACTGATTAAAAAGGTTGAAACACTAAAAGCTACAAAAAATGCTGTTTCAAAGGACATTGCACAAATCAAAAAAGAAAAAGGCAATGCAGACAGCAAAATTGCAGAAATGAAAGAGCTTGGCGAAGAAATTAAAAAATATGACGACGAGCTTAATGAAATCGTCAGCAAACTTAATGAACTTATGCTTGCAATCCCTAACATTCCTGACGAAAGCGTGCCTTACGGCAGTGACTCTGACGAAAATGTTGAAGTAAGACGCTATTTGGAACCAACTAAGTTTGATTTTGAGCCAAAAGCACACTGGGATCTTGGTCTTGACCTTAATATTTTTGATTGGGAAAGAGCTGGCAAAATCACTGGTGCAAGATTCACCGTTTACAAAAATTGGGGTGCTAAGCTTGAGCGTGCAATTATGAACTTTATGCTTGATACTCACGCACAATCAAACTACACTGAGGTTTTCCCTCCATTTATGGTAAATCGTGATAGTATGATTGGCACAGGTCAACTGCCAAAGTTTGAAGAAGATATGTATGCTGTAAAAGGCACAGATTATTATTTGGTGCCAACAGCTGAAGTACCAGTAACCAACCTTCACAGAGGCGAAATTTTGGACGAAAAACAACTTCCAATCAAATATTGTGCTTACACTGCTTGTTTCCGTGGCGAGGCAGGTTCAGCTGGTCGTGACACAAGAGGACTTATCAGGCAACATCAATTCAACAAAGTTGAACTTGTAAAATTCGCTCACCCTGATAACAGCTTTGAGGAGCTTGAAGAACTTACAAACGCAGCTGAAAAAATTCTTCAACTTTTGGGCTTGCCTTACAGAGTGGTTACACTTTGCACAGGCGACCTTGGCTTTGGCTCTGCAAAAACTTATGATATCGAAGTTTGGATGCCAAGCTACAACAGGTATGTTGAAATTTCTTCTTGCTCAAATTATGTTGATTTCCAAGCAAGGCGTGCAAACATCAAATTCCGTGACAGCGAAAAGAAAACAAGATTTGTGCACACCCTAAACGGCAGTGGACTTGCAATCGGCAGAACAACAGCTGCAATCATTGAAAACTTCCAAAACGAAGACGGCTCAATCACAGTGCCAGAAGTTTTACGCAAATATATCGGCACCGATATCATTAAGTGATAAAAATTTGATAATAAAAAATATACGCTATTTGTAGCGTATATTTTTTTGTGATTTTTTTTAATAATATATTTTCTATTCTTAACAAAGTGAAATTTTTAACATATTTTCATCATTTAGATTAAAATTTAAAATTATCAATAATCTTAAATTTTATCTACATTTATTTTACATCATTGCAAGCTTATCAATAAACTTTTCTACGCTGGCAGTGTCACCACCGATAACTATTGTGTCGCCTTTTCTTAATAAGGTATCACCTGTTGGGCTTGCATTGACTTTTCCACCATTTTTGATGACAAGCAAAGTTACGCCGAATTTTCTGCGCATATCGATATCGATAAGAGTTCTGTCCTCCCATTTTTGTGGTACTTCTGCCTCGGCAATTGTGAAATAGCTATCCAAAACCATAATATCATTAAGGTGTGGTGTAACAAGACGAACAGCCATTTTTTGTGCCATTTCCTCTTCTGGTTCAATAACAAGATCTGCACCTATCTTTTTTAGCACCTCTTTGTGTTTTCGGCCTGTCGCTTTTGCAACAATAAATGATGCACCTTGCTCCTTGCAAATCAAAGTTGTAAGTATGCTTGATTGCATATTTTTGCCAATGCAAATGATAACTGCATCAAAATTGCTTATGCCAATAGCTTGCAAAGCTTGCTCGTCAGACGCATCTGCAATAACAGCGTGAGTTGCATACTCGCTTGCAGCATTAACCCTGTCCTCGTCAATATCCACAACAAGCACCTGTTTATCCAACTGGTGCAATTCTCTTGCGATAGCACTGCCAAACTTGCCAAGACCAATAACTGCAAATTCTGACATTTCTTTTTTTACTATAGACATATTTCCTCCTAACCAACAAATATGGCATTTGTATAATCATTTTTCAATATTTTAAATTAAGCATTCAAGCTTAATATTTTGTTAAACTCAGCATCTCAGCTTAAAATCAGCACGATATATCAAATATAATACCATATTTGACAATTTAGCCAATCATAATTTTTGCATCTGTATATTCAATTTTGTCATTAATTTTTTTGTATTTTGCAATAGAAAAACCTATTGTCAGCGTTCCAACCCTTCCGATAAACATTGTTAGGCACAAAACTATCTTGCTGCCAACTGAAAGCGATGGAGTGATGCCCATTGTAAGACCAACGGTTGAAAAAGCACTTGTCACTTCAAACAAAGCTTTTTGCACATTTACAGATTGATTGTGAGCATTTCCTTCAAAAATCAAAACAAGCATTGTGTTAAGCATTATTATTAAAATTGCAAGCATAATGATTGTTATTGCTCGTTTAATTAATGTGACATTTATCTTAGATTTTCCGATGTTAACATCTCTTTCGCCTTGCAATGTTCTTATACCAGTAAGCAACAGCACTGCAAGCGTGGTTGTTTTTACACCACCACCCGTAGATGACGGAGAGGCACCAATAAACATCAAAACCAAAGTCAACATATACGAAACTGGTGTTAGTGCTGCTTGAGATACTGTTTCAAAACCTGCCGTTCTTGGCGTTACTGATTGGAACAATGCAGAAAGGATTTTTCCACCAACACTCATATCTTTAAGCACTCCATTCCACTCTGCCACAAGATAAGCTATCCAACCAAAAGCAATAAGCACAGCTGTGATAACAAGCACCATTTTTGTGTGTGCAGAAAGGTGTTTTTTCTTTTTGGTCAATCTGTCGCCAATATCAATAAGCACCATAAAGCCAATGCCGCCCACAATAATCAACGCCATAACAGGCAAACAAACAAAAGCGTTTTGAGCAAAAGCTGTAAGTGAGCCAAACTGACTGCCACCAACAACCCCAAGAATATCAAAACCTGCATTGCAAAAAGCTGAAATCGAAATAAAAATACTTACCCAAACGCCATAGCCACCATATGCAGGAATAAAACTGCCCATAAGCACCAGTGCACCCACAAGCTCAACCACAAAGGTTAAAGTCAAAATAATTTTAATGGACAAAACAATTCCCTGCAATCTATCCTGACTTAATGCCTCTTGCAACATCAGACGATTTTTAAGCGTGATACGCTTGCGCATCATCAAAAACAACAAAGTTGTTGCTGTCATAACGCCAAGACCACCAATTTGAATTAAAAGCAAAATAACCATTTGCCCAAACAGATTGAAATGTGCTGCAGTATCCACAACAATCAATCCAGTTACGCAAACGGCTGAAGTTGATGTAAACAAGGCATCCATAAACGGAAACCATCTTCCATCATTATGAGCTATTGGCAAGCATAGGAAAAACGCGCCTATAAAAATTATAAGTGCAAAACCAACAGCTATAACCCTTACAGGGGTCATAAATTTAAATCGTTTTTTCTCGTCTACCATTTTTTGTTTCGAATGTATTGCCATAATAAATTAAAAATATATATGTCTATTGTAACAAATTTTAATAAAAATAACAAGTCATAAATGAAATTTTTTTATATTTATACAAAAAAAGCATATAAACTATATTATTTTATTAAAATATAAAAACATAAATAGTTTACAGCCATTGTCAGCCATAAACTATTATGCAAAAAATGTTTGTTATAAATCGCTTGTTTGTGAGTTTATAAGCCACACAACCCTAATTAAACTTGTGAAACTTTTACTTCAACAACAAGAGAAACCTTTTTGAAAAAATCTTCAGTCATTATCTGACTAGTATTCCTTGGATATTTTTTGTTAAATCCATCTTGAATATTCAAAATATCCACATTATTTTGCACGCCAAAATCATACAAATTGCGTATTCCTCTCTCCACAGTTTGCACAAGGCGAGTTTCTTCCTCGCCACTCAACTTAAATGTTGCTTTTCCTTCTTCAAAATGACTCTCTGTTCGGATAACTTTTAATTTGACTTTGATTTTGCACTCCATTTTGTCCAATTCAAAATCATTGCTACTCTTGCTGGTGATAATATGCACACTGAAAATTTTCCCATCCTCAACTTTAAGCACTCCATCTTGCATTTTCTTTTTTGCAAAATTAAAGCTTTGCGTCAAATTTTCATCCAAAATACATTTCAATCCATTTTCATCAACCATAGCTGTTTTGCTTATTCTAAACTTATCTGCCTCTTTTGTGTCTTCTTTCTCTTGATCGGTAGAAGGCTGAGTTTTTTCCACACTTATCATTGGCATATAGTTAATTTTTTGTTTGTTTTTAGAGTTTCTCACATACTCTTGCAAAGATATTGCAGAAACTCCAAGAGGAGCTTTTGTAGGACGAAGTTGCCTTACCAATTGCAGACTTGAAACTTCACCTGCTGCGACACTTGCATTAAAAATATCCTCTGCTTTTTCCTCTGCCATAACAATAAGCAAGTTGTCGTGAACTCTATCATCCATAAAAAATGTATCAACCAGTTGCAAATCGCCACTCTCAAGCATAGTTTTGCCCAATATCAAAATGGCTGCCTGTGCAAAAGATAAAATTACACCTTGTTCTTTTTCAATCATATCAACGGCAATATCTATGTTTTTTGCTTTTGCTTTTAAGGTTATATAGTTGTTTCCACCACCACTTGCAACACCACCGTTTTTTGGTAATACAACTTGTGTGTAAAGTATATATTCTTCATCTTCATAATCCAAACCAATGCCAACAACTATATTTCGATTTACCACACTAACATTGAAAACTAAGGAATTAAACACCACCAATCCAATGCTTACAACAATCAAAATTAACCATTTGGAGGTTAAAAACTTTTTCATACTTCCTCCTTAGAGCGTATTTTTGCGTAAATTATCAGTGCAATAGGCAATGCGATTTGACACGCCAAAATAAAATATTTGACAGCACCTATTGCAAAGTTATGTGCATTTTCCAATTTTAGCACCCAAAACCACTCCACAAAAGAAACAAACAAAATATTAAATGCTATTGCAATAGTTTTGCTTTTTATAATACACATAAGTGCATTTGTCGCCGTCCAAAACATAAGAGTAATTTGTAAAAAGGACATTATCATCCACACAAGTATGCTAAGAAAATTTGTTGCTCCAAGCAATTCGCTTATTGTGTTGAATACTGACATTCGATTGAATGCATAATGCACAAGACTTCCAGCCTCACCATAAACAGCAATAAAAGCGACATAAAAAATCACTACGCCGATAATGGAAAAAATCAACGCCACTGGCACAGAAGCCTTACTAAAAAATTTGTTTTGTCTTGGCTTTACGGTAAAGTAAAACAGCAATACATAATCTCCAAACCAAACTGCATAATCAGTAAAGCCATTTATCAATTTTCCATTATTTCCACCAAAAATCGGGGTTAATTCAGACAAATCCCATTTAAAACTTGGCGTAAGCACCATTACAATTAAAATTGCAGCCAAAAAATAGAAGATAATTTCAAACAACCTTGCAATGGTATTTCCTCCCCTTGATACAATGTAAGGAATGACAATGGCAAAAGCAATAATAATAAAGTCTATCCTTCCTTGGTCAAACAAGCTATTTGATGTGTAAGTGATAAGCCCTGAATACAAAACCACAAGCCTTATCATCGTGTAGCCATAAATTATTGCATGGATAACATAAAGCCATTTGCTGTCATCTGCAAGCAAGTTTATTCTTTTTGTAACATACAATGCAACCATAAACATAACAGCTTCAAGCACCAACAAAATGCCAATTATTATCCAGCTATCCCTTCCAACTGTTTCATACATATATGATGGCAACATTGAAATTTTGAATGCTATCATAACCACAAAGGCTATGACAGCAAACTGATTTGTATAAATAACATTGTTATCTACATATTTTTTTATCGCTTTTTCCATATTTTACCTATCTTTGTTTTTATCAATAAAACCAATTTACACATTACCATTAATTACTCAATCATTTGTTTTTCCTTAAGATAGCACTTGAACAAAGTTTGCTTGTACCATCATTTCAATTTAATCAATTGCAAAATTAAAAATTTAAAAAGAAAAATTTACTTAGTACCGATTTTTGATTTGTTTTAGTTAAAATTTCACACTATTTAGCTCTTGTTCTGTTTTTTGTTGGGATACTAAAAGGCCTTTTTTTCATATCAATTAAATTGTCTTTTGCAATTGCATCCTGCATATCCGATAGCAATAATGGAGAGAATGGTGCAAGATATGCAGTGCCATAATTTTCCAAACTTACCATATATGCAAAAAGCACAATAACTGCAATTATCAAGCCAAATATTCCAAGTACACCTGCAATGCCAACAAACAAGATGCGAAGAATACTGCCAGAATTGACTTCGTCAGGCACACAATACAAGCCTATTGTTGATGTTGCTGTCACAAGAAGTGCTGGCACGGAAAGTAACCCTGCACTTACTGCTGACTCACCAAGCACAATCGCTCCGACTATTGAAAGTGCTGTCCCCACATATCTTGGCATTCGAACACTTGCCTCATTGAGGATTTCAAACACCAAAAGCAACACAATCATTTCTATTGTTGGCGTCAGTGGCACGCCTTGTAAACTGTTCATTATTACAACTAAAAGTTTCAAAGGAAACATATGGTACTGAAACTCTTGCAAAGCTACATAAGCAGCTGGCAAACAAATGGCTATTATCATTGCAAGCACACGCAAAATTCTACTTGTGGATGCCCTGTAGCTTTTTATATAATAATCCTCACTTGATTGAAAGTGCTCAAACAAAACAAAAGGCAAAGTCAAAACAGTTGGAGAACCATCGCAAATTATTGCAACCCTGCCCTCAAGAATTTTTCCTGCGATAATATCAGGCTTTTCTGCCATACCAACTTGATTGAAAAGTGAATATTGATTATCTTCAATATATTTTGCAACATATGAACTATCAATGATTCCGTCACAATCAATTTGTCCGATACGCTTTTTTATCTCTTCAACCACAGCAGGCTCTGCAACGCCGTCAAGATAAGCAACGGCTATTTGCGTGCCTGAGTATTTGCCCACTTGCATAAGGTCAAACACCAAATCAGGAGTTTTAAATCTCCTGCGCAACATTGTCATGTTGACCTTCATATCCTCAACAAAACCCTCCCGAGGTCCACGCAACACAGTGGAAACAGGTGGTTCAGTTATTCCTCTAACCTTGTAATCCCTCAGTGACAACACAAAATATTTGTCTGCCCCATCAATCATCAGTCCAACATCGCCACTTGCAATATGTTTTACCATTTCATCAAAAGTTTCACATACAATAATCGGATCTGTGATATAAATAATCTTATTGATAAGGTCAGCTGTAATCACATTTTTGTTTTCCACTTCCACACAATTTTGCTCTCTTATCAAGCAATTTTGTTCAGGATTTTGATTGTTGCTGTCCGTATTCAAATCAGTTTGGTTGCAAAAGTCTGTCAAATTGCAATTTTCATCTTCTGCAATCAAACTTGTGATATCAATGCAGTCAATATTTTTTATCGTGCTGTTAAATCTTTCTGACTGATTAACCTTAAAATTGATATCGCATTTTTTTAGTGGTTCAATCACATTCCTATCAATAATCTCCTTGTTTGTCAAGCCATCAATAAAGCAAAGAACAGCTGACCTTCCCAAAGCTTTTATATCAAGCATTAGGATATCTTTGGAGTTTTTGAAAGTTGTATTTAATTTTTTTCTGTCATCTTGGAAATTAATCATATTCAAATTATTACTTTAATTCAAATTTTTATTCATTTAGATAAAAAATTTCAAGTTTTAATGACAATTTTTGAATTTTTTAGACAATAATATATGTAAATCTAGTAAAAAAAGTCAAGTTTTGATAATGTTTTTGCAAAATTTGTAAAATTTCGTAAAATTTTTGTTAAAAAGCACTTGTCAATTATAAACATATGTGATATAATCTAGTATATAACGGGGGCTACTTATGAATTTTAGTAACAACTTGAAAAAAATTAGAAAATCCTTAAAATTATCTCAAGCAGGGCTTGCTAAATTGGTTGATATTTCTCAACGAACTATTTCCCATTATGAAAAGGGCGATAGCGAGCCTGAATTAATTATCGTTTGCAGACTAGCTGATGCATTCAACATTACTGTTGACCAACTTTTAGGATATGATGCAAATTCAGATGCAGATAGATATGTTGATTTGAATAATCTTGTTCTTGAATACTATCATAAGAAAAAAGAAGCAGAATACAAATTGAGAAATGATTTTCCTGTTTAATTAAATTGCAGGAAATGTATTATTGCACTGCAACAAAGCATCTTAATAATTTGCTATAATCTAAACATTTCCCTGTAAATATATTAAAAGGCAACTAAATAAAAAGATAAAAATAATCACGATTTACTAAAAATAAGTAAATCGTGATTTTGATTTTAATATTAATGAATTGATTACTAACCTAAAGAATCTGTTTTTGCTTGTTTTGCAGCATCAGGAATAGTAATATTATAATCAATGACATATCTTAAGGTTGTCGTATTGATTTCATAATACAAACTTTTTCCTTTGACATAAAGGCAAGCTGGTTGAGTGTTTCTTTCATACCATTTGCCATCTTTTTTTTCAAATTTGTTATTAAAATCATTTATTACATAATCAAAATTAAGCTTGTTCAATTCAGAAATATCTTTTGGATTTTGCACCAAACTATTTCTTAATTCGTCAATTTGTGCTTGATCTTTCACAACTTTGTATGTCCAAATATTATCATCATAGCTATACATTTCAGCCTCATTTTTTTTGAAAATCCAAAACAATTCAGCATTTGTTGTTTTACTCCAATAAATATTTTTGTTTCTTGCAACATACTTGGAGTAATCTTTATCGCCATATTTCACAAAAACTGCCCAATTATCCACATTCATTATTTTTTGCAAAAACTTATCAGGTCTGCTTGGCACGCACGCAACCAAACAGCACAATAAGCTTACAAGCAATACTAAAACAGCGATTAATATGTTTATTTTTCTTTTCATAATTACTCCCAAATTAAACAAAAATGCTTTTCCACAAGATTTATTCACATTTTCAACTTTATCAAAAATCTTATTATAAACTAAAAAATATAATGACATTTTTACTCGGCATATATTGTGGACACAACACCTTATTTTTATTGTATATTATTTTTGCAAATTAATCAATATCTATCAAATAAATTTTCATTATTTTAAAATTATTTGCAACTTTTTTCACAAAACAAATCAATTTTCAATCAATTTGCAAACATCCACCCATTTTTTGTAGCCAGACACTCTCTCCAACTCGCTTATGCAAAGTTTAATTGCACTATTACTACTGCCACACGCAGGATAAACAAAGTCAAATCTTTTCAAGGATTCATCAAGATATATTGCCACATCCTCATTTACCCCAAATGGACAAACACCACCAACAGCATGTCCGATAACTTTTTCAACATCCTCAAAAGCAATCATTTTTGCTTTTGTACCAAACTCCTGTTTGTACTTGTTGTTGTCAATCTTGCTATCGCCTGCAGCAACAATCAAAATTGCTTTACCATTTGCAATAAAAGAAATAGTTTTTGCAATCTCCCCTGCCATGCAACCAACAGCCTGTGCTGCCTCTGCAACAGTTGCAGATGACACATCAAACTCCATAATATGCTCAGCAAGTCCAAACTTATTCAAATATTCTTTTGCTCTTATAAGTGACATATCAACCTCTGCTAAATCAAATTTGCAATCAAACTATTTGACAAATAGATATATTCACTTTTGATTGCAATGTTTTTGCTTGTAATATTGTAATATTTTTTATCTTTTTTAATAGTAACAAGCAAATTATCAAGCGCACTCTTGCCAAACTTTTGGATAAAATCTGCAATATCCACACCACTTTCCATCCTTAAGGAAAGCATTACATATTCTTTTTGCATATCCTCAAGTGATAAAACTTCCTCAACCTGTCTTGCACTTTTCTGCAAATACTCCTCAAAATTGCTTGTATTGTAAAATCTTGTATTCCCAATCAAACTATGTGCAGAAAGTCCAAAACCAATATACTCTTTCAGCGTCCAATAGCCTATATTATGCAAACATTTTTTGCCAAAATTGGATATTTCATATCGCTCAAGTCCTGCTTTTTGCAAAATTTCTACAGCGACATCATACATATCAACAGCCTCGTCATCACTTGGAACGCTCATATTTCCCTTTTGTACACTCTCAAAAAGTGGAGTTTCCTCCTCTAATATCAAAGAATAACAAGAAACCGAATTTACACCAAAGTCTACAACTTTTTGCATATCTTCTTTGACAATATCCAGTGTTTGATAAGGCAACCCAACCATCATATCGCAATTGATATCCAATCCACTCTCACTCAACATTTCCAAGCATTGCAACGCTTGTTTTGCATTATGAATCCTGCCTATGCCACTAAGTACTTTGTCATTAAGGCTTTGTACCCCAACACTAAGCCTTGTAACCCCAAGTTTTTTGTAAAAATTAATTTTGCTTTGCGTGTAGCTGTTAGGATTTCCTTCAATGGTAAATTCCCTTAAATCTAACACAAAGTGGCTTTTCACACAATCAACAATTCTTTCAAATTGACTCTCCGTCAAAAAAGTTGGAGTTCCTCCTCCAATAAATATGCTGTCCACCACATAACCATTGCTGGCAAAATCTTCAATTTCTGCACACAATGCGTCAATATACCTATCCACAGACTTTGTCTTGCAAGCAAATGACACAAAATCACAATAAGCACATTTTTTTTCGCAAAATGGTATATGAATATAAACGGACAAATTTTTCATATTTTTCTCTCAAACATTTCTTTTTGATAGCAATCTATTGACAAATTTAGTGTGCTTTTAACGCATATTAATGCCCTTTAATCACAAAATGCTATCATTAAACTATTACTTTTTATTTCAACAGCACTATTGTCATTTTTTATGATTACTTATCAAATTTCAAAATTGTCATAAACGCCTCTGACGGAACTTGAACGGTTCCCACCTGACGCATACGCTTTTTGCCTTCTTTTTGCTTTTCAAGCAATTTTTTCTTTCTTGTAATATCTCCACCATAGCATTTTGCAAGCACATCTTTTCGCATTGCTTTTACAGTTTCACGAGCAATTACTTTTGAACCAACACTTGCTTGAATAGGAATTTCAAACATTTGTCTTGGGATAACTTCCTTAAGTTTTTCTGCAATGCTCCTGCCCCTTGCATAAGCTTTATCTTTGTGAACAATCAAACTCAAAGCATCACAAACTTCGCCATTAAGCATAATGTCAAGTTTTACAAGACTGCTTTGTCTGTAACCAGCAATTTCGTAGTCAAAGCTTGCATAACCTTTTGTGCGTGATTTTAGCGAATCAAAAAAGTCATAAACTATTTCATTTAGAGGTATTTCGTACTCAATTCTCACACGGGTTGTATCAAGATAAGTCATATCAATATGCACTCCGCGTTTATCTTGACAAAGCTCCATAATCGTTCCAACATATTCGGGAGGAGTGTACAAAAATGCTCTTACAATAGGCTCTTCCATAAAGTCAATTTCTGATTGTGGTGGCAAGTTTGTTGGATTTTCCACCTCAACCATACTGCCGTCAGTTTTTATTACATGGTAAGATACTGATGGTGCAGTTGTTATAATATCCAAGTCAAACTCTCTCTCAAGTCTTTCTTGAATAATTTCCATATGCAAAAGTCCCAAAAATCCACAACGGAAACCAAAGCCCAACGCCACAGACACCTCTGGTTCGTATAGCAAAGAAGCATCGTTTAGCTGCAACTTTTCAAGTGCATCTTTAAGGTCGCCATATTTTGCTCCGTCAGCAGGATAAATACCACTGTACACCATAGGCATAACATTTTTATAACCCGGCAATGGCTCAGTAATGCCACCAGTTGCAAGCGTGATTGTATCGCCAACTTTTGTGTCGCTTACATTTTTGATTGATGCACAAAGATAGCCGACATCGCCTGCCATAAGTTCGTCAGTGGCAATCATTTTTGGATTGAAAATGCCAACTTCGGTTACCTCATAACTTTTTCCTGTGGCAAACATTTTTATTTTTGTTCCTGCTTTAACTCTTCCGTCCACAACTCTTATCAAAGAAATCGCACCCTTATAGCTATCGTAAACACTGTCAAAAATCAAAGCTTTCAAAGGCTTGTCCTCATCCCCAGTAGGGTGTGGAAGTTTTTCAATAACTTGTTCAATAACTTGTTCAATATTGATGCCTTCTTTTGCGCTGACAAGAGGGACTTCACTTGCATCCAAACCAATAACTTCCTCAATCTCTTGCTTTGCCTCCTCTGGCCTTGCAGATGGCAAATCAATTTTGTTGATTACTGGCAAAATCTCCAAATCATTGTCAAGTGCCAAATAAACATTTGTCAAAGTTTGTGCCTCAATGCCTTGCGATGCATCAACAATCAATATCGCTCCCTCGCAAGCTGCAAGTGAACGAGATACTTCATAAGGAAAGTCAACATGTCCCGGGGTGTCAATCAAATTTAAGTAATAATCTTCACCCTTATAGTTATATTTCATTTTAACAGGAGTCAACTTAATTGTTATTCCCCTTTCACGCTCGATATCCATACTATCCAAAAGTTGTTGCTTTTGGTCGCGTTTACTTACAGTTTCCGTAACATCCATAATCCTGTCCGCAAGCGTGCTTTTGCCGTGGTCGATATGCGCAACTATACAAAAATTTCGGATATGTTCTTGTCTTTTTGACATTTTGTCCTCCATCAAAAACTTTGACATTAAAATTATATAAAATCACATAAATTTGTGCTATTGTTATTTTAATTTGCTTTTATATACCCCTCAAATGGTAATAATAACTTTAATAAAATTCAAATTTGTTTACTATATTATTTAATATTATATAATATATTGCACAAAATTACAATTAATTTTACATATTTTATGACTAATTATTGACATTATCAAAAAATAGCTTTATACTTAATATATAAACATTAAAGTAAATTTTAGTTGTAGTTTAATGATTTTATAACTCAATAACAGGTTAATATGAAACATTCTTGGTTAAAAAACGCCCCAATTTGCAACAAAGGGCTATTTGACAATCAAAATATAGTTGAAAACACATTGCCTGCAATCGAAAAAGCAATCGATTGTGGATATAATTTGATTTTGAATATCAGTTTGACAAAGGATAACAGACTTGTTGTTTGTGATAGCAAAAAATCAGCAATGCTTTTGAGCTCGCACAAAAAAATTGAAACTTTGAATTATGACGAAAAAGAAAATTTAACACTTTTAAACACAACTTCAGTTGTTCCACTTTTAAGCGATGTGCTTGCAAGCGTTGCAGGAAAAGTTGGATTGATTTTCAAAATAACCAACAATAACAAGTACAAAAAGGTGATAACCGAACTTGTCAAACAAATAGCTTTTTACAAAGGCAAAGTGGCAATCATTGCATCCAGTTATCCAATGTATTTTTTTGTAAAAAAACTTAACAAAAGCTTGATTTGTGGTGTTATTTTACGCAAAAACACTTCAAAATTCATTTACAACGCAATACTTTTTGCAAATGTAAATTTTTTCAAGCTTATCAAGCCACATTTTATAATCTGTGATATAACAAACTTGCCAAACAAATATTTAGATGATTATTTGCTTTCAAAACCTTATTCCTTTATAATAAGCCGTACTGTTTATGACAAACAAAGCTATATCACTGCACTTGACTATTCAGACAATTTTGTTTTTGAAAACTATATTCCAAAAAAATAATTCTGAAAAAACCAAAACACAATATCTGAATACTTTTATAAGTCTTAAAATTCAAAAAAATGAAAACTTTGCATAATCATAAGTTTTCATTTTTTAATGCATAATTGCTAAAAAAATTTAATATACAAAAATGCAGACAAAAAATGTCTGCATTTTAATTTTAATCAATATTTTTATTTAATTAAGATTTGTTAAACTTTTGGTGTAACACTGACAATTTCAGTAATTTGACCATTATTTATCTTATATTTGATTGTGTCTCCAGCATCTGCAAACAACAAAGCTTTTGCACCTTTAATTTTGATTGAAATATCATAAACCTCATCGCCAATTTGAAGATAGAAATAAGTAATTCCATCATTATATTGTGCAATTCTTGTTATAACTGCCTCTTTTTCTTCTCCACTTGGAGCAACAGGCTTGTTATTAATATCATTTTTGATAACTTCATAATATTTAGCCTTTGCCTCTTCTGGAGTGTTGCCAGCTACCAATTTGCTTGTATATTCTTGAACATTTACAAATGCATACATTTTGATATTTTTTGCAGAATCCTTAAGTGCCATATAAAAAGTTGGAACGCCCGCAAAGTTTATCAATGCAGGGAAAGATGCTGTATATCCTGCGGCTGATGCCTCTTGAATACCTTGTGCAGAAGTCATAGCAGCCCTTTCTGTTGCACCAACCATGTTGTACATTGTTGTTTCTTTTGTTCTAAGATCAGACAATACCATACCGATAATTGCATCGTCACTAGATTTTGCAGTTATACCAGTTGTGATATAAAAATGTCCTTTGTTGTAAACATAGTTATAACCTGCTGTGGTATTATTAACCTCTTTTTTCGCAAACCAAGTGTTGAAATAGCCGTTTGAATATTCTCCCCAATAATTAAGTTGTTTTAAAATCATACTATGAGATTGAACATTGTCAAGCCACTCTGGCGCTTTATCAAGAGTGTAATAATTGCAATCGCCATTTGTTGCATTCATAACAATAATGCCTATAGCATCATCACCACTTGTGATACCAAATTTCTTTTTGTAAACTACTTGAGTGTAGTATGGAACGCCATTTTCGTCAAGCTCAAAGCCCAATTCATTTTCACGCAAAGCGCCCATTCTTGAAAAATACATTTGTCTTTCTGCATCGTGCCACAAATAAGCTCCAGGAGTGTATTTCAATTTGTGTGTTTGCACAAGCTCTGCTTTTGCATTTTCGTCAGTTTGAGTTGCGTCCACCAAAACATATCCTGGAGAACCTGTTTTGGAAGAACTTGTCCATTGGAAAAATCCCTTTGGCTCCAACGCACCTACCCAGTATAAACTATCTTTGTAATAAATAAGTGTGTAGTCATTAATTTCAAATTGGCTTGCATAACCTCCACTGCTTTCGCCCAAAACTTTTTCGCCAAGTCTTGCAGCAAAGCTTTTGTCAATAATGGCAACTTTCATATTGCCTTCATAAAAATCATCCACCTCTTCGGTAAATTCTTTAACAGGATTTTCAGCAGTACCTTCCTTCTTTTGAACGGAAATCATAGAGTTATATGACTTTGCCATAAACATAGGTGTTGTAAAAATTGCAAGACATATGCAAACAATAATCATAACAGCTGCAATGCCTGCAGGAATTTTCCAGCCCCAATGCACTTTATTAAATGCAGCCATCTTTTTGACTTCTGTTTTCCTGTTCTTGCTGTAAAATACAAACATAGGCACTGACCAAATAAGCAATAAAATGATTATAAATGCTCTAAGTCCAACATTGTAAACAGAAAAAGAAATCAAGCTGAAATAAATTTGCCAAAAAATCAAAAACGCAGTAAACACACCCAAAATAATCATAGCTGTTTTAAAGCTGATTTTGGAAAGTTTGCTAAACACACCCTCAAGTGGATTGCGTCTTTGTTTGTTATTATTTTTGTTAGGCTCATTGCCAATTATAGGTTCTGACATAACATCTCCTTACAATATTTTTAAGCAAAATTTGCCAAAAAATATTTTTTTAATAAAAATAGTATACATTATTTTATGTGATTAGTCAACTTAATTAGATAGCAAAGCATTTTTGTGCATTTTGCAAAAAGGACGAAAAAACAAGAAAATTGCTATAACACGCAAAAAACACAAGCAAACACTTGTGATTCTAATTTTAAAATATAAGAAAAAAAAATCCTTTGACAAAAATAATTTGGATATTAAAATACTAAAAACTAAAATCCATTAATAAGACACAAAATAAATATATTTAATTAATAAACAATTTTATCCAAAATGCCTTTTATTTTTGCAATCAAAACGCCATAGTTTGTAATTTGCACATTGTTTTGCTTACATTTGTTGATTTTTGACAAAATATATTGTCTGTTTTGTGTGCAACCACCACAATGCACCACCAACTTATATTGCGACCAATCACTTGGTTCATCCATTCCCCTCAAAAATTCAAATGCCACTTGTTTTTTTGTGTATTGTTTGATTAGTTGTGGCAACAAAACACTGCCAATATCTTTATGTGACAAAGTATGACTGCACGCCTCCATAATAAGCACTTTGTCGCCATCTTGCAAATTCTCCAAGCTATTTGCGCCTTCAATAAATGTGTCAATATCGCCGTTGTATTTTGCAAACAAAACAGAAAAGCTTGTTATTGCAGTTTCGTTCCCAACAATTTCATAAACAAAATCAAACACACTGGAATCTGTTATCACAAGATTAACTTGAGTTTTAAACTTTTGATATGTCTTTGCAAAATTAGCCTTGCTTGCAACAATGCTATCTGCTCCTTTATCCACAATTTCCCTGATAGTGATTGATTGTGGCAAAATCAATCTGCCAGTTGGTGCGCCCTCGTCCTGTGGCACGCACAACAAAATTGTATCGCCTTGCTTTACAAGTCCATTCAAAAAATCATTTTTGTTTGCAGAAAAGTGCTGTTTTATTTTTTTTACAACAAGCTCAACTTGATTAATATCACTTGCATCAATCACAATTTCATTATTGCCATCAGCAATACTTTCATTGTTACAACCCAAATCGTTTTTATATCCAGTGATATTATGGCAAACAAGATATTTTTTGCCATCAAGCTTACATTTGTCAAGCCAAAACATATCTAAGCTGTCAAGCCTCTCCCCACAAACAAAAATTGCTAAATCAGCACTGCAAAAAGCCTTTTCCACTCTTTTCAATCTATCTTCAGCCAGTTCTCCTTTGTCATCATATCCAGCTGTATCAATAAGTTGCACTCTGCCAATCCCATCAATTTCAGTCATTCTAAAAACATTGTCTGAAGTGCTACCTCGCACTGACGACACAATGGAAACATTCTCCTTAGCCAAACTATTGACCAAGGTGGATTTGCCACTGTTTATTTTTCCAAAAACGCCAATTACAATTTTATCCATAACACTTTTTTACCAACATTAAGATTGAATAGCTTAATTGAATTATTGCACGAATTTTCAATAAACTTACACATATCAATCTATGTAAAGATTTTGATTTTTCACAAAAAAACAATCAAAAATCGATACTATTTAAAATCTAAAGTCTCTTTTCCCTTCTTTTATGCTCAAAAGATTGTTTTTTACCAACTGAACAACTTTTTCATTTGTGATACTTTCAATTTCTTTTTCAATCACCCTAAAACCTAATTCTTGCGTTTCGCTACTCGCGTAATCATACAAATATTCTGCAAGTGTCAACAAGGCATTTGGCTGACAAACATTTGCTATTGCACCACTTTTTACAAGTCGCATAAACCTGTCGCCAGTCCTTCCCTCACGATAACAAGCTGTGCAAAAACTTGGAATGTGACCTAATGACAACAACCAATGAACCACCTCGTCAAGCGTCCTGTTGTCAGCAATTTCAAACTGACTACTGTCGCCTTGAATTTCTTTCTCGGCATATCCACCCACACTTGTTTTGGAACCTCCACTAAGTTGAGTTACGCCAACCTTAAGCAATCTTTCACGCACTTTGATATCCTCACGCGTGGAAATAATCAATCCTGTATACGGCACTGCAATTCTTAAAATTGCAACAAGTTTTTCAAACATATCATCGCTTAAGCCGTTGTCAAAATCGTCCGTACTGATATCGTCTGCTGGACGAATCCTTGGCAAACTGATAGTGTGTGGGCCAACTCCAAAAGATTTTTCCAAATGCTCTTTGTGCATCAAAAGCCCTGTAAAATCATATTTATAGTTGTCCAATCCAAACAGCACCCCAATGCCAACATCGTCAATGCCTGCTGTCATTGCCCTATCCATTGCTTCTGTGTGATAAGCATAATCACTTTTTGGACCATGTGGATGCAATCTTTGATAATTCTCTTTATGATAAGTTTCCTGAAACAAAATGTATGTTCCAATCTTTGCATCTTTCAATTTTTTATAATTTTCCACACTGGTTGCAGCAATATTGACATTCACACGCCTAATTGCACCATTTTTGTGATTAATTGAATAAATTGTGTTTATGCAATCCAAAATATACTCAATAGGATTTAATGTTGGGTGTTCCCCTGCCTCAATAGCAAGCCTTTTGTGCCCCATATCTTGAAGAGCAATAACTTCATTCTCCAAGCTTTCTCCTTGCAATTTCTTGCGTGGAATATTTTTGTTTTTTGCGTGATAAGGACAATATAAACAGCTGTTGACACAATAATTTGATAAATAAAGAGGTGCAAACATAACAATTCTGTTGCCATAAAACTTTTGTTTTATTTCTTTTGCAAGCTTATAAATCTCGCTTAAAATTTCTTTATCTTCACACTCAAGCAAAGTGATTGCCTCCCTGTGACTAAGCCCCTCAAAACATGCTGCTTTGCTAACAATTTTTTGCAAAAGCTTTTTGTTGTTTGCATTTTGTTTCGCATACTGCAAGGAAGATAAAATTTCTTGATGTGAGATAAACTCTTCTGCTACACTGCTTTTTGCGTTATACATATTTCCTCCTTACACAGGAATTTTTCCCATTGCTTTTATATCACTAGTCAACTTTTGCCAGTCGCTTTGCATATCCACTTGTTTGATTTGTTTTGGATAAATTTGATATTCTTTGCCAAATTGATGTGGTGTAATATTTTGCATAATAACATTTGCACCACCATTAAACATTTGATACCCACCATCAAACTCGCCAAGTGAAGTGGTAATCGGTATATTACATTTTGGCAACAATAGCCTTGTGATTGCCACACATTTTTTTGTAATTTCTGCACTTCCACAATTGCAATTTGCTAGTGGAGTGTTTTGATGAGGAATAAAAACACCAATGCCTGCCATATCGCACTCAAACTCTTTCAAAAGTTTCAGATTTTTCACAATGCTTGCATTATTCTCCTCGGGCAACCCCACCAAAAAGCCACTGCCAACTTGATAACCTAAATTTTTAATGTTTGATAAGCACTCCAGTCTCCCCTGCAGAGTATATCCCTTATGCAACTTTTCATAAAGTGCTTTGTCTGCAGTTTCAAACTTCAAAAGATACCTTTGGGCACCTGCCTCTTTCAAAACTTTCAATTGCTCATAAGGCAATTCACCCAAACTCAAAGTGACAACAATTCCATAATCAGTCAATTTCGCCACCATTTCAGCAAACTCATACACATTGTAATACAAACTTTCTCCTGATTGCAAAACAATTGTTTTGTAACCAATATCAAATGCCTTTTTGCCAAGAGCTTCAATTTCTTGAACGCTTAATGCGTACCTTTTCAAATTGTTGTTATCACACCTTAAACCACAATACTCACAATTTCTCAAACATATATTTGATATTTCCAGCAACGACCTAATATGAATAATATTGCCAACATTATTCTCTCTAACCTTGTCTGCCATATCAAGCAGTTCGTTTAAATTTGTATTCAGCAATTCAAAAATATTCATAAAAATCCTTCAAAAATCGATATTAAATCAAATTCACAAACAAATTACTTGTTAAGTTTTGCTTGCAATCTAAAAATAGGCTTACCTATCCCACTAAAATATTTTTCATATTCCGTCATAACTTCGTTTTTAATTTTGCTGTTATGTAAATCGCAAGTAACATCAAAAAGTCCAAATCCAAATTGCGACAACTGCTCCACAGAATATTCAAACATCAACGAGCTATCCGTCTTTTGAATTATGTCTCCCTCTTCAATCAAAAGGTGTTTGTATATTTTCAAAAATCTTGGATTTGTCAATCTTTGATTTGCATATTTTTGTTTTGGCCATGGGCAAGAAAAATTCAAAAACAATCTGCTTACGGATTTTGCAGCAATGTAATATGCTAAATTTGATGCATCACAATTCAAAAAAACAACATTTTTAAGTCCCAAGGCAATGGCTTTTTCCATTGCACAAATTAGCACATTGCTTATTTTTTCCACTGCCAAAAAATTTATTTCAGGATGTTTGCTTGCCATTTCGCACACAAAACCGCCTTTCCCACAACCAACCTCTAAATAAACAGGATTGTTGTTTCCAAACACTTTTTGCGTGTCAATGATATTATATTTTTTGTCTTCCGAAAGACTATATAAGTCATATTGTTCATAAACTGCCAGTATATCTCCACATTGCAATATTCTTTCTTCCAAATTTTTCTTTTTTCTAAGCCTCATATTAATCCTTTAAAATCAAATTATATAGTAGTCAAACTTTTTGTTAATCGTTAAATAAAACTTTTCAAGCAACTTCAAACTTATATTAGATATTTTAATAAATAACTAATCTTACACCATATCGACATTACTTCGTTTAAACGCAAAGCACATGTAAAGCTTTCAATAAAATTATAACACAATAAGCAAAAAGTGTCTACAAAATTTACTCTTTTTGCACAATTTAACTCTGCACATTTGATTTTTATTTGACATTGTGCTAAAATATCAATCGTAAAACAAATTGCACAAGAGGATAAAAATATGGAAATTGTTATTTTGGACGGATACCCTGCAACTCGTGGCGACTACAATTATGATTTTTTGAAAAAATACGGAGATGTTATTTATTATGATCGCACTCCTTATGAATTGATTGCACAAAGGGCAAAAAATGCTGATATTGTGCTTGCAAACAAAATTGTAATTGACAAACCAATTTTTGACCAGCTTCCAAAACTGAAAATGATTGCAATGCTTGCAACTGGTTACAATTCCATTGATATTCAAACTGCAAAAGAAAGAGGTATTTATGTTTGCAATATCCCAAAATACTCCTCTCCTTCTGTGGCACAATTCACTTTTGCACTGTTGCTTGAGATAACAAATCAAGTTGGCTTGCACAACCAAAGTGTCAAAAATGGCGAATGGGCTGCTTGTCCTGACTTTTGCTACAACAAAACAAGACAAATTGAACTTATGGGCAAAACAATCGGGCTTATTGGATATGGCGACATTGCAAAACAAGTGGCAATTATGGCAAAAGCTTTTGGCATGAATGTGCTTGGCTATCGCAGAAGTGGTGGAACAGACGAAAATGCTCAAATTGTATCACTCGACTACTTGCTTGCAAACAGCGATATTATATCCTTGCATTGTCCACTTAATGCGCAAAGCGACAAATTGATTTGCAATGCAACGATAAATCAAATGAAGGACAATGTAATCATAATCAACACTGCCCGTGGTGGATTAGTGAATGAACAAGAACTTGCAGAAAATTTGAAGAACGGAAAAGTCTTGGCTTATGGTGGCGATGTGCTTACCAAAGAACCACCAGAAAAAGACAATCCACTTTTTGCTTGCCACAACGCTTTTATCACACCTCACCTTGCATGGGCAACAGTTGAAGCGCGTGGCAGACTAATGGACATTATGGATGACAACATTGCAGGCTTTGTGAATGGCAAAGTCATCAACAATGTTTGGTAAAAAAATTTTTAAATATTAACAACATTTTTTAATGAATAAAATAAATATATTTATTACAAACAAAAATTAAAAAAACAAAGGGAATGATTTTGGCAAAATCATTCCTTTTTTATTTCAAATCAAATTAAAATATATGTTGTTTAACTTTTACAAAAAACTCCAAATTTATCTTTTATTCTAGTCAATTTTTTCATAAATGGTTTTGTCAAAACAATTGTAAAAATCAAATTTGAAACTGCATAAATTGCCATAAAAGGCAGGCTTGCAAGCAAAACTTGGCTGTATCTTATCAAGCTGAAAGTGTTTTCAATTGCAATAACCGTCCAAATATCCATAATAACAGAAAAAACAACTCCACTAATCATACTATAAATCATAACAAGCCAAAGTTTGATAGTTTTCCCGTAAAAAAATACTCCTGCAAAAAATCCGATAATCCCCCAAACCAACATTTGAAAAGGAGTCCATGGACCTTGCCCAAAAAATATGTCCGAAACAACTGCAGCCATTGCACCTGTTATGTAGCCTGCCCTTGCACCAAACGCAATGCCTGCAATAATCACAATGCTTGTTACTGGCTTAAACGACGGAATAGGGGCAAAAAGCAATCTGCTTACAACAGTAAGTGCAACCATAACTGCAATCAACACAATTTCTCTCGTGGCAGTTTTTTTTCGCTCAAAATCAAACAAAAAAATCACATTAATCAAAATTGCAATGACAATAGATACCACAGCATAACTTTTGCTTGGCATAAAAATCAAACCTATTGCAATCAATGTTGGAACAAGCACAAATGCAATAAAGTAAAATATCAAATTTTTGATTTTGTTTTTATTTGTTATGTTCATCATAATTTAGTTCATCAACAATTTTTTCCACGCAGTACAAATGATCTGCAAAATCTCTTGTCAGCAAACTGCTTTCGGTTGTGTAAAGGGAATTTCCTGCAAAAAACTCTTTTCCATCTCTCAAAGATAAAATTTTGCCATCAAAAAATATTCCGACTCTATCTGCCACACTTGCAGCAAATCGCAAATCGTGAGTTACAACAATAACTCCCTTTCCTTCATTTTTATTTTTGACAAGCAAATTTTTCAAATATTCTTTTGCTGACATATCCATACCTTGAGTTGGCTCATCCAAAATAATGATATCCGGATTAGTCAAAAACAATTTTGCAAGAGCAAGCCTTTGCACCTCGCCACCACTTATATCATATGGATGATTTTGACTGATGTGCTCCAAATCAAAATATTCCATAAGCTTGAGTGCAACAGCTTTGTCAACTTTTAAAAGTTTTGCACAAACAAGCAACTCATCTTGCACGCTATTTTCCACAAACAAGCCTTTTGCATTTTGGGGCATTGTTGCAATTTTGCAATTTTTATCCACCTTAATACGCCCCGAATAACTTTTTAACACACCATTTAAAAGATTGATAAAAGTTGTTTTTCCCCCACCATTGCCACCAACAACACAAACTATTTCGCCTTTTTTCAGCTCAAATGAACAATCTTTTACAATATCATCGCCCTTTTTGTCATATCTAAAACAAAGCTTGTCAGCTTTTATCAAAACTTCTTTTTCAGCAGTTTCTGAGCAATTTGTACTTATATTTCGCAAATTTTTGCCGTCATTTATGTTTTCACTTAATTTGTTTTTGAGCCAAGCTTTTTTTCCATTAACATCAATTGGCATTATTTTATTTTTTTCAAATCGAGCGTAAATTTCTGCAAATTCAGTAAGTCCAATATATTTTGCATAAGGGTTATCAAACAATTTGCCAGCAAGTGTCAATGGATTCTCCTTGCAAACAACTCTTCCTTTATCCAAAACCACAATTTGCGTTGCAATATCAAAAACACTTTCCAAATTGTGCTCAACCATAACAATGGTAATGCCAAACTCCTTGTTCAATCTTGACAAAATACTCACAAAATTCTTTTTTGCAATTGGGTCAAGCATTGATGTAGGTTCATCAAGCAATAAAACTTTTGGGTTCATTGTCATCACAGCTGCAAGAGAAACAATTTGCTTGCTGCCTCCCGAAAGCTCACTTATTTTGCGATTATACCACTTGCTTATTCCAAAATATTCAGACACTTCTGCAACTCTCGCAGCAATATAGTCGTCATCAAAACCAAGATTACCCAGTCCAAAAGACAATTCTTTCCACACTTTGTCACAAACAAGCTGACTATCAATGTCTTGGTGAACAAAACCTATTTCAGAAACAGACACCTCATTTTGCAATTTGCAAGGTTGCATATCATTGAACAAAATTTCTCCACTAATATCTCCACGAGGAGCTACCTCTCTTTTAAGCAATCTGAGCAAAGTTGATTTTCCTGAACCAGACTTGCCACATATTACGCAAAAATCTCCTTGCTCAATGCTCAAACTCAAATTGTCAATAACAGGAGACTTTGCACCACTATAAGTAAAAGTTAAATTTTTGATATCGAAAATTGCCATTTTATCATCTCCCATAAATCAACTGCAAGCATTAAATTCATAAAACAAAATGTTGCAAAATATATCCAAACATCCACATTCCACTGCAATGGCTTAAAAGTTGGATAAAAATAATAACTGCCAACGCCAAGCCCCATAAAAACCAAAATCACTACACCAACTGCAATGCTGATTATCAGCAAAATTATGTCGGACACACCAAAATGATATTTGCCAAAAACTCGTTTGTGCTTTAAGTCATATCCTCTTGCCGACATACTATCTGAAAGTGTCAAAGCACCTTCAATCGACCAACTTATCAAGGTTGACAAGGTGTGCATTTTGAGTTTTATTTTACGCCACAAACTTGCTTGATTATAAAGCCCAAGAGCTTTCAAATTGTTGTCTATTTTTTTATATTGAGCGATATATTTTGGAAACAATCCAAGCGAAACTGACAAAATAGTGCCGATTTTCGGAGTATATTTTCCAAAAATATAAGAAATTTTGTCACTATCAAGCAAAATATTCATCACCCCAAACCATATCATACTGGAAGAAAACATCACGCCTATTGCAACGCCATAAAGGATAGATTCTTTTGTCACAATCAAGCTACCAATTTCAAAAAGCGCTGTCATACCTTGTCTTGAAAAAAGTGGATTAACAAGAGTGATAATCGCCACAAACAAAAGTGAATAAGCAAGTCTTATCAATGTTTTTTTCCAACCTTTCAGTGCAAAATAAAAAAGTATGCTGGACACAAAAGATATCCCCAGCATAATTGGATTTGTGCTGAAAATTGTAATAAATATTACAAAAAACAGATAACATAAAATTGTTATTGGATTTTTTCTTTCCAAATTCATTGCAAATCTCCTGCTATAACCGTATAGGCAAATCTAATTTCATCGCCGTTTGCAACTTTCACAAGCGATGCACCTTGATTTGGTTGTTCATTGTTTACAAAATACATCCACCCAGAACTTTCTCCCACACTCATTTCATAAATGTGATTTATACCTTTTATGTAATAAGTTTTAAAAACTGGTTCAAAATCACAATGCAAATGAATTTTGTTTTGTTTACAAACTCTTTTTAACATAGTATAAACATTGTCTTTTTCATAAATTGAAACGCCAACTTTTTCCAATATTATTCCGTCATTTGGAATTAAATTATTGTCAATCAAGCCTTGTTCAGCTTTTTCCATATTATTCAAAATTGTTTTGCACTCAATGGAAATTGTAGCCTCACCAATTTTGTCGCCAAGACTCTCACTGCACCCAATAAGCATACCAAAGCTTACCAAAAGCACCAAAAAAACTGATAAAAAAATAAACAACCCTTTTTTCATATAACACCATTATGTTTTTATTTGTTTACTCAATAGATATTTGCTCAAAAAATCCAATATAGCCATCATAAAGTTTTGCATCCATATTTGTTTGCACTCCACTATCATTAATATCTCTGTGAGCTCCCAAATTTTCTCCCCACCATTTGGCGTAAAACTGCAAGTCAAACATAAATTTGCCGTTTTGTAAATACTCTGATTTCATTTCAAACTCAATCTCTGAATTTTCTTTGTAATAATATTGACTTATATATTTTGCATCAATTATAGTTTTTTCTTCACCATTCCCAAACACAACTTGCAATTTACAGCCATAAGTTGGAGTAGCACTGCTTAAGTATTGCTGAGTGGGGTTGTAAACACCACTCATTTTTGGCAAAGTATTATAAATGCCATTTACCTTTATTTTGATATTATCCCCAACTTGAATTTTATTGTCAGAAGTTATCTCTCCATTTTCATTTTGAATGTCAATGCTTATTTTTGCACCATAAATTGTGACAAACTGCCGTTTATCGCCTTTGACAATTTCAAAAACATTGTAGCCACTTTTTATTTGCAAATCGAAAACATTTTCACTAATTTTGGTGGCAGCTTTTCCTTGACACAAAACACTGCTTGCACCATTTATTTGTGCCTTAATATTTCCTTTTTCTCCTGTATAATATATGGTATCAAATTCGCTGTCAAAAACTTTATTTTTACTTTCATACAAGTCGCTCACAAGCTTTATGTCAACATCCTCAACAAAATCCTCACCAACAGCAAAGTTTGCAATAACTTCTCTGTTTTCGCTTGATGCATTGTAACAAAACCATTTGCCACCACTAAGCACCTCAATAGCTTGATATTTTATTTTAACTTGAGTTACTCCAGATTTAACGCCAACAACATCAAACTTGTTTTCTCTTTTTCTCTCAATGCGCACGCTATCCCCATGCATAACCTCAATTTCAAATTTTGGTTCAATTTGCACATTACCAGTGGCACTATCAATAATCATATTGTTTCTGTACAAATTTAACGCGAATTTTTCATCAATATCAAGCACCTTAAAATAATTGTTACCGATGTTGGTCAGCATAAGATCTTCAACGCCGGAAAGTCCCCTTGGCAAATTATTAGTTATGTAGTTCTCTCTTTTATAAACATTTTGCTTGCCATCAAGAGAAATTTCAAATTTACCTTGTTCCTCAAAATAACCTGCTTTTGTTATTGAGCCATCTTTTTCAACACGAAACACTTTTTTGTTGCTATCTGTATTGTCGTAAACATACTGAATTAAATCTCCAATCACTTTTTTTGACTTTGGCTGGATATTTTCAAAAACATAATACTTAGTTTGCTTTTCCACCCTAATCAAAACATCTTTGGGCAAAGTAAACTTTGTCTGTTTTTTGCCAAATTCTATTGTTAATGAATTGTTGTCATAATTGCCGTTAGCACAGCCAACAAACGCAATCAGCGTGGCAACAATAAGCACACAAACCATTGTTGCCAACACCATTTTTAACAAAACACCCCGATTTTTGATTGATTTTTCCATTTTATTTACTGCCTATATTTTTTGAAATCAAAATTTATTTTGCCATGCACACAAAATTTTCACAACAGCTATCATAAAATATTTAAAATTTTGCGTTGCATTTCAAATAAACTTTATTGCATAATGCTATTCTTATCTGCATTTTTGCTTGATTTCATTTGCTTTTTTTGCTGTCTTTTTTGTTTGACTTTTTCCTGTTTTTCAAGATAATGTGCAGAGATTTCTTTTAAGCCCGCCTGCTCCAATGCCCTGTTCCAAGGCCCAAGTTTTGCCTTTATCAAACAAATTTCACTTGATGCAAAATCGCTTTTTTTGGGAAGTCTTCCCAATTTTTCAGCTTTGTCTTTCAACAAATTTATTGTTTCAATTTTATCCATTTAATTACCATTGTGATTTTTCTAATACAAAAATATATTTTGCATCTTTATTTACTGGTAACTGACTTATACCAACTGACGCAGTATGAAAAGTCACTCCACCTATTTCTTTAGTGCTAGACCACTCATCTTTAAATTCTTGCAAATTTGTATAAATCATGATGTACATTTTGTTAGTTTTATCTTGTTTAATACCCTTTATCTCTGTTAAAACTGAACCATATGAGGAATCCTCAAGCTTTGCACCCAATGACTCCTCGCCTTTCAGTAAATCTGCAAGAGTTTTGCCCTCATAATCTTTAATATTTACCTTTAAATATTCAGCCGTGCCTTCTGCACTTTCCATAAAACCAAGTTGCATTTTATCCCCACTGCAACCTGCAAGCAAAACAGCTGTCATAATCACAACCACCAACATTGCCACAATTAAAAGTTTCTTTTTCATAAAAACTCTCCTTAGTAAAAAAAATTTTGCGACCATCCAAAAACAAGTCGCAAACAAACAATAGCGAACATAATATTCGCTTTAATTCAATTTTACTTCTCATATTCAGATAGACAATTTGTAAGCATTCCGACTGTACGGCAATAATAGTTGCGACGGACTTGCACCGCTCTTCCCTTACTATTCAAATTATAGCATTTTTATTTTTGCTTGTCAATTTAATGTTATTAAATAAAAAAATAACCCATAGAAAAATCTACGAGTTATTGTTGTCATTATAATTTATAATGTTATTTTATATATAATAATTTTGAATTGCAAATTATTCAGCTTTGTCCTCTGATTCCTCTGCAGTTACCTCAGCAGGTTGCTCATCTTTTGCAATTTCTTCTGCAATGTTATTTACAACTTCTGCATTGTTGTTTGTGTTTGCAATTTCAAGTGCTCTTTTGTTATCCAAATTTTTGTTCATATAGTACAAAACCAAATTTGCTGTAATCATAGCCAAGTTTACAAAATACATAATCAAAGCGAAGATGAAAATACCTTTTTTCAAGCCATCAGCTGCATTTGCAATCATAAATGGCTCCATTTTCAAAAACTTGCTTACAATACCTGCAACATAGCCCACAATCAAAAGGATGTTGAATACAGCACTTTTACCAACTGATGTCCTAATCTTAATGCTTTTATATACTGAAATCGGCCAAGAACAACCGAAACAAACCAACATTGCAATCTCTAAAATCTCTGCTAACAAATCCATATTTAACCTCTTGTTTCACATTTTTTATTACATTATAATGATTTGACTGCCCTTTGTCAAGTGATTTCACTTATCTAAAACAAATTTATCCGTAAGCGCATATTTGCTGTCACTAAGCGCTTTTTTAAAGCTATAATAATTAGGGCAATAAGAAAGTAAAACTTTATAAAACGCCTTTTGATGATTTTGCACTTTTATGTGTGCAAACTCGTGAAAAATAACTGAATCAATGCTTGTTTTTTCTCTTGCAATCAGTCTTGCACTAAGCTTGATTTTTTTGTTTTTTACGCTATAACATCCCCACCAAGAACGCACTTTTTTCACTTCAACAACAACGGCACTTTTCTCACCAATCTGCTTTTGCAGTTCATATGCACGCTGGGCAAGATATTGTTTTGCAAAGCCGACAAGCTTTGTTTTCAAAATATTTTGTGATTTTTGCTCATCTCCACACAAATAAATTTTGCCATCCTCAAAAAGCACCTCAATTTTTTGTGACTCCACCCTCACAACTGGATAACTTTTTCCAAAAATAAAAATTTGATTAAGTTCACTGCTTTGCAAACTTTGATATTGCTCTTTTAATTTATTTGAAGTTTGAACAATCCATTTTGAACGACTTTTTATGAAATCTTCTGCAACAGACAAAGCAATACCTTGTGGACAAGAACAAATAACCTTGCCATCTTTTGCAACTTTCACAATGATTCTATGAGATTTTGTGGATTTTAGCTCATATTCAATAATGCCATTTTCAGTATCTAAACATTTCAACATAATTAAATTTTAGATTATTTGCACAATTTTGTCAATCAGCATAAAGCATTTTTAAAAATAATATTAAATCAAAATATTTTGCTAATAAAGTTGCATATCAATTTAAGCGTTTTAGTAGATTTTTTTATTTTTATATGTTATATTAATAATTGACAGATAGTTTTACAAAATTACTATTGCATACACAATTTAAAAATATATTAAATGAAAAAGTTTTCTATAGTTTATCGCTATACTAAAGTAAGCACAAGGAGCAAAAATGTCAGAAAACAAGCAATATAAAATTGAAGAAACAAGTGAGGATGCTCATATCATTCATCTTAAACATCAAGTTGATGTTGTTTTTGACGAAAAATATGACTACTATCTTAAATCGCCTGTAAAAAAGTTTTTCAGCAAAATTTTTATGTTTTTTGCAATTCATATTTTCAAAGTCATTAATTTTTTCTTTTATGGCTTAAAGATTGTTGGCAAAAAAACTCTTAAAGATCTTCGCAAACAAAAAACTCCTTTTGTTATTGTGGCAAACCATTGCTTGGTTCTTGATAGTGATTTTGCAGTTGTAACCACATTTCCACGCACAACATATGTGCCAACTGTGGAGCCAACAATGAAAATCCCTTTTGTAAGACATATTTTGCGTGCAGGAAATATTGTTCCAATACCTTTTAATTTGAAAGGCTTGGTAAAATTCAAAAAAGACTGCAACGAAATGTTGCAAAATGGCAAATCAATGTTATTCTTCCCTGAAGGTGCATTGTGGCCTTGGTACGGCAAATTGAGAAATTTCAAACCGGGAGCATTCCGATTTGCAGTTGACGGAAATGCACCAGTACTGCCATATTGCATTTATTTTAGAAAAAGAACTGGCTTGTGGAAATTGTTGGGCAGAAAACCACTTGCAACAATGGAAATATTGCCACCAATCTATCACAATAAAGATTTGCCAAAAAAAGATGCCATCAATGACTTAATGGAAAGAACTCACGCTGCAATGAAACAAGTGATTGATAAACATCCATATGACAACCCAAAATACGCAGAGATTGAAAAAGAATTATATGGCGACAAAACTGAAACTGCAACGGCTGAGTCTAGCCAAGAGGAAAACGCAGAAAACAACAATTCAGCCTCAAACGATAGCACTACAACTGAAAACGAAAAGCAATAAAAATAGCTTATAACAATTAATTAAACACAGACAATATTAATAGTTATAAAAACAACAACACTGAGCGAAACGCCCAGTGTTGTTGTTTGTTAAAACGAAAAATTTAATAAATAAAATTGTATATAAAAAGCAAATAAATTTGCAATTTATCAAATTAAGATAAAATATTATTCCCACTCGATTGTTGCAGGAGGCTTTGAAGTGATATCATAAACAACTCTGTTTACACCGACAACTTCAGATGTGATTCTTCTGCTGATTGTTTCCAAAATTTCAAATGGCAAATGAACAAATTGAGCAGTCATTGCATCAATGCTATGAATTGCACGCAAAGCCACAGTATACTCATAACTTCTAACCTCGTTGCGAACACCAACACTCTTCATATCAGTGATAACAGCAAAGTATTGCCAAATTTTTGTATCCCAACCTGCTTTTGCAATTTCCTCACGCATAATGAAATCTGCATCTTTCAAAATTGCAAGTCTTTCTCTTGTGATTGCACCAATACATCTTACGCCAAGGCCAGGACCTGGGAATGGTTGACGATTAACTTGTTCAAGAGGTAGACCTACTTCGATACCAACCTTTCTAACTTCGTCCTTAAACAAATCCTTAACCGGCTCCAAAATCTCATTGAAATCGATAACATCAGGAAGACCACCTACATTGTGGTGACTCTTAACCAAGCCTTTGCTACCAATACCACTTTCGATAATGTCAGGATAAATTGTGCCTTGAACCAAAAAGTCAACTGCACCAATCTTTTTAGCCTCTTCCTCAAATACACGGATAAATTCTTCTCCGATAATTTTTCTTTTACGCTCTGGATCATTGACACCTTCAAGTTTTGTCAAAAATCTTTCAGATGCATCAATATGAACAAGGTTCATACCAAGTTTGTTGCGAAAAACCTCAACAACTTGCTCTGGCTCGCCTTTTCTCATCAAACCATGGTCAACAAAAACGCAAGTTAAGCAATCTTTGTTTGCTTTGTGAATTAAAGCTGCACAAACAGCACTATCCACACCACCACTCAAAGCACAAAGCACTTTTTTGTCACCGATTTTTTCCTTCAATTCCTCAATCATATGCTCAGTGAAGGCTTTCATTGTCCAATCGCCTTTTGCTTTGCAAGTTTTGTACAAGAATTTTTTCAAAGTTTTTGCACCTTGCTTGCTTTCAACATCAATATTTCTGATGTCAAGCACAGGTACACCAAGGCTTGCAACCTCTGTTTCGATAGCTTTTTTCTCTTCGCTCTCACCGGTAAGAATTATACCAATAGGATTAGATTTTTGAATGTCTGCCAAATTTGCATTGTCCCCAACAAGTCTGCAATAAACATTTAAATTGCGAACACTTCTTGCTATAAGCTGATTGCAACGACCAGAAAGGTCAACGATAACAACTGTCTGTCTGATTTCCATAAAGTATAACTCCTTTTGTTTTATCCTCTTTATTTTAACACAAGTTTTTTTTAATGTAAATTAAATTTGTGCAAATAATATTAATTAATTATGACATCAAATATAATGAATGCTTATATCAAATGGCTTGCAAAAAAAATGCAGAAACCCAAGATATTTTTGGCATATATTTGATTATTTTTCCACCCTAATCAAAGCATTAACTTTTTGCACTTCGTTTAAAGATTCAATTTCTGATATTGCTTTGCGAATGTTGTTTTCAGATGATTTGTGAGTTACAAGCACAATGCTTACCACTCCTTCGCCTGCATCTTGTCTCATACTTGTAATGCTGATGTTATTATCTGCAAAAATGCTTGTAATTTGACTTAAAACACCAGGGATATCAAGAACAGTCATTCTCATATAATAATCACTTGTAAAATCACTGATAATATCTGTTTTTGAAATCACATCGTTGATTTCAGAATATCTTGCATGCTCAATTTGTCTTGCACAGAAAACAATATCACTAACCACAGCACTGCCTGTTGGCAATGCACCTGCACCCCTGCCGTAAAGCATAATGTCACCAACATTGTCGCCAACAATAAAAATACCATTGAATGAGCCAGAAACACTTGCAAGAGGATGAGAATTTTTCAAAAATACTGGATGCACTCTTGCCTCAATTTTGCCGTCAATAAGTTTTGCGATTGCAAGCAATTTGATTGTGTAGCCAAGTTGTTTTCCAATTGCGATATCCTCAGCTTGAACATTGCTGATACCTTCGCGATAAATAAGCTCTGCTGGCAAAAATCTGTTGAAAGCAAGTGAGCTTAAAATTGCAAGTTTGTAGCTTGCGTCATAGCCCTCTACATCGGCAGTTGGGTCAGCCTCTGCAAACCCCAAAGCTTGTGCATCACTAAGCACTGCCTCATAACTTGCACCTTCGTCAGACATTCTTGACAAAATATAGTTGGTTGTACCATTGATGATACCTTTAATTTGCAAAATTGTGTTTGCTTGCATAGCTTGAGTCAAAGTCCTTATAACAGGAATACCACCACCACAAGTTGCCTCGTAATACATACCTGCCTTTGTCTCTTGAGCATACTTTTCAAGCTCACCCCAGTGCTTTGCAAAAAGCTCTTTGTTGGCAGTAACAATGTTTTTTCCTGCTTTTAAAGATTCAATCAAAAAAGTCTTTGCAGGCTCAATGCCACCAATACATTCTGCCACAATATCAATGGAAGAATTGGTAATAATGTCATCAAAATTGCTTGTAACCAATTCTTGTGGAGCACCATTTTTAATGGCTTTTTTAGGATTTCTGACATAGATAGCCTTAACGGTTATGTCAACGCCGTACTCTTCCTTAATACGCTCTTTTCTTTCTGCCAAAATATTGTAAGTTCCACCACCAACAGTGCCAAATCCCAATATTGCAATGCCAACTGATTTCATATATTACCTCCATTATTTGTTCATATTGTAAATTATTTTCAAACCTTTCAAGGTCAAATATCTGTCAATTATATCAATAATTTTGTCATCAACTTCTGCCACAAGCTCGCCCAAACCACCTGTTGCAATCACTTTTGCATTTGCAAAGCCTGATTCCTCTTTCATTTTTTCCACAATATATTTCACAAGCCCCGTAAAACCATAAATTGTGCCTGCTTGCATATTGTGTGCAGTTGTCTTCCCAATTATTGTGTCTGGCTTGTTAAGCTCTATCCTCATAAGTTTTGATGCATTGTTAACCAAACTATCCAAACTTGTTTTTATTCCGGGGGCAATTGCACCACCCAAAAACTCTCCTTTATCCGAAATCATATTGAAAGTTGTTGCAGTGCCAAAATCAACGATAATGCAAGGCCCACCATATAGTTTAAAACCTGCCACGCTGTTTACAATTCTATCTGCACCTACCTCGTGAGGATTAAGATATTTGATATTAAGCCCTGTTTTAACCCCAACGCCAACCATCATAGGCTTGATATTCATATAATGCATACAAGCATGTTCAATGGTATAGTTTATTGAAGGAGAAACTGAACTCATAATAATTCCGTCAATATTTGAAAACTCAATTCCCTTAGTGCTGAACAAATTTTGCATTGTAATGCCCATTTCGTCTGCCGTACGCATAACTTTAACGCTCATACGCCAAGAAAATATCAATTCATCTCCATCAAAAATACCAAGTTTGATATTGGTATTTCCTGCATCAATAACAAGTAACATTTTTAACCCCTTTAATTTTCAACATTTTGCTCTACCACAATCAAGCTGTCTTTTTCACAAGCAATATTTTGCTCTTCTTCCACAACCATTGCATTAACTATATTTTTATTATCTATATTATTTATATCAATATCTTTTGAAACAGCCTCTTTTTGAAAGTCAATATTTTCACTATCTGCATTTGCACAATCAAGCGTGGTGCAAGTCAAATCGTCATTTGCCCTTTCATCCAAAACCAAAATATCCTCATCTGTGACCACTTGTTTTTGATTTCTTTTCAAAAACTTATCCACGGCAAAAACCACTGGAACAGAAAGCACTGGTGTAACAATAATTTCAACCACAAAGTTTATTGAAATCAAACTTAAAATATAAGCCTTGTTCACATTTATATCGCCAAATTGTTTTCCATTAAAAACAATCCATATCATTGCCAAAACCAACAAAGTGTTAAAAAACACTGCGAAAATCGCCCCTAATGAAGTTGAAATTGATTTTGTCAAATATTCATTTAATGCTTTTTCTCTTTTTGCATTGCATTTTTTGAAAACAAATTCCACAAGTGAATAAACACCATAAGCCACCACGCCAATCAAAATTCTTGGCAAAATTGAAACCAATGGATTTTGAAAAATAGGAGCTGTCGGACTTGGAAAAATAAATGCAGAAACCATTGAAATAAGTCCAAAAGTAAAGCCTAAAATCAAAGCCGTCCACTTGCCAACTATCACACTTCCAACCACCAACACCACAAGTGGCAAAAATGCCATTCCACCTGTTACAAGCATTGTGCAAGTCATTGCAATCATTAAAGCAATTAAAATACCATTTAAAGCAATGGTCCTTGATTTGTTTTTGTTCATACTACCTCGCTTGAGTTCACAAAGGATACCCATCCAGTAAAAATAAATTAATAATATGCAAATATAGTCCTCAAAGGTACTACTTTACTGATACATTTTATCATATTATTTGAAAATATACAAATAATTTTATGATATTTTATTGCAAATTTAAAAAAATACTTGCTTTGAAAAAAATGTCTATCATCATTATGATAAACATTTTCCTTAACAAAAAACATTCACAATTATTTTAAACAACAAATATAATCTGCCGAAACGCCCAAAATATCGCATAAATTTGCAAAAACATCCGGTGCAGGCAAAATATCTTTTTCCAAATAACCACTTACAACTTTGTTGTCAATTTTCAATCTGTCAGCAATTTCATTTATTGTCAAATCACTATCCAAGATTGCTCCCCTAAGCCTTAAAAGTATCTCTCCTTTTGAAATCATAGCCCCTCCATTTTATGTTTATAATATATACAAATAGTATAGCACAATGTATAGTTGTACACAACCATAGTAAATAATTATTTTATGCTATTATTAAAAAAAAATAGGATAAATTTATGAATAATGTAAATCACGCTTTAGCCTTGCGTATTGAGGAATTGTTAAAATCTAAAAATATGACCAAATATAGGCTTGCATTAAATAGTGGAATAACTCATTCTACCTTAAAGAACATAATGCACGAAACTGTTAAAGATAATTTGTTGTCCACTGTAATTTTAATTGCATCTGGATTTGATATGACTGTAAGCGAATTTTTAGACACACCATTATTCAATGAAGAAAATTTAAATATATAATACCACAAAAACCTTTTTTAAACAAGTCAACATCTCATTTCGCATAAATGGGATGTTTTTTTGTTGCCACAAAACAAAATATAGCCCTAAGTAACCATAAAAATTTTTACTGGAAAAACAGGGTTACCACAAAATAGCCTTTTTGTGTGTTAGAATGCAGTTTTAATATGCTCTTGTCATTCTGAGTGAAGGCGTAGCCGTAATCGAAGAATCTCAAACTATACTCGTTAAATAATAAAATAAACATTATATTTTTTATTATTTGCTCAATAAGCACAATTTGAGATTCCCCCTTATACCCCACAAAAAGGCTGTTTTGTGGGGCCCCCATGTTTTCGCTATCGCTACACTCGGAATGGCATTAAAACAAATCATTTTACACCATGACTTTCCTCAATATTGAGTTACGCATTTGTTCACAATGACATAAACTCTACCAACAGAACTATAACATAATTCTTCACAAAATAATTTCTAAAATTCAGCCATAATCAATTGATACAATATTAATATTTTAATTACACATATTTTAAATATGTATGTCAAATAATAAATAGTGAAAATATGTATAAATTCAAAATACATATTATATAATATCATTATGGAAAAAGATTTCATAAAAAATAGATATGCTGCAATTCGTTGTGCAAATAACATTTCAGCAAGAAAGCTAAGTTTTGAACTGGGACAAAGTTCAGAATATATCAATCAAATAGAAAATGGGAAAAGTATGCCATCGGTTGAAGGCTTACTCAACTTTTGTGAATATTTTAAAATTACTCCAAGTGAATTTTTTGGAGATGAAATAAAATATCCAATAGAATTTAAAGAAATTTTGACAGAGCTTAATAAACTTGACAAAATGGAACTTGAACAAATTACCTCATTGATAAAAACTATTAATTCAAAAAAATAAAACACCTCATTAATAATTAAAGTGAGGTGTTTTTTATCCCACAAGGGATATTTTATTTTAAAATACAATTATTTTTGCAAATTAGTTTCGGCTAAAATTCGATTGTATCGAATTTTAACCGAAAAATCTCATAAATTCAAGAAATATTGCATTAGTATTATCAATATTCTTTAAGGCACAAAATATAATCGGCAGAAACATCCAAAATTTGACAAATATTTGCCAATGTTTCAATGGCTGGATATTTATCCTCGTGCAAGTATTTGCTTATAGTTGATGGATTAATTCCAAGTTTTTGTGCTAGCTCTTTTTTGGACATACTGCTGTTTGCTATTGCCTCACGCAAATTCTTTTGAATTTGCTCAATTTTTATCATAAACAATCCCCCCCAAAGCAACTTAATAAAAATAATTTTGCACAATGTGCAATAAAATGCTTGATATTTGCACAATGTACAAGTATAATTTATGTATAATGACATTATTTATACATTGGAGATATTATGGAAATCAAAAATAGGATACTTATTGTTTTATCCTTTTTATCTTTACCTGTTGGCATTTTGATTGGCTATTTTTGCAATCAACTTGTTTATGGCATTTGTTTTGCTATCGCAGCATTTATGATTTTCAGCTATATTGCGCATATCTATTCAATAGCTGACTTTTTTTTCGGCAATCGCATCCCGTATTATATTACCTTGCCTGGTTCTTTCATTCCTTTTGTGATTGTGCACATTTTTTATTATTTGCTTGTTGGCTTAAAAAAATTGCTATTTTCGATCACAAAAAGAAATTACCTAAGCGATATGCTTTGTAATATGCAAATGAATATGCTTTACAGAAGCCCTGCAAAATCAATAGCTAAATCAGAAAAAACATCAAATGTAAGCATCAAAACCTTCACAAATGTTGAACTGCAAGGCTACACTTTAACACTGGATCTTGATTATTTGTTTGCAAATCCGAACCACGAATTTCTTAAATTCACAGATAACTTTGGCGATTGCTGGCTTTCATATGATCACAGAAAAACTTTTATTCGCCAAAAAGACCTTCTTGTGATGACAAAGTTAGACAGAAAAGTTGATACTGAGGAAAACTCTACAAAATAAATTTCCGTTAAAAAGAAAAACAGACATTACCTAATTGTAATGTCTGCTTTTTTAAATTGTCAATATTTTATGCTAAAGTTACTTGAATTTTTATAACAGCCTCAACAAAACGAATTTCTTTCAATGCTGCTAAAGTCAAATTTTCGTTTGTTCCAAAAATTTCAGATATGCTTGCTGTGAAATCATAAAGATTGCTGCCAAGCTCACCACCTATAACCAAATAAAGCGTTTGTTTTTCTGTTGATTGCAAATCAAGTTCTGCCACACCAATAATGTCAGTTATTGTCATTTGCTCACTTTTTGCTGAGTTATTCAAAGCCACATAATTGCCTGTTACTTTTGAACCAATCAATGCATAAATTTCATCTAGTGTCAAACTTCTGAAATCATTGTTTTCATAAAGATTTTGCACAGTGTCACTTGTTATTTTTACAATGCCGTCAAACTGCTCTGCAAAATTGATTGAACCCCCTGCAAGTGTTTCTGCAAAAGCTCTGTTTTGCAAAAATCTTTCCTTCAAATTGTCAGTTATAGCATTTTGTGTACGTTCACTGCTTACATCCAATGATTGAACATCAGGAAAAACAATGCTGACAATATCCTTAATCATTTGCTCTTTGCCTGCAAGTTCATCCATACTCAAAAGTATATCTACAATTTGCTTAATATTGATTGTTTGTTCATTTGCAGTTAAAGTTGAAATCGCACTAATCAAAATGTTGCCTTGTGGTTGAACTGCTGCTGTTGCATTGTCATAATCCACATAAGCTGTTGGGTCAAAACTAAAAATCAAATCGTCTTGTGGCAACATATTCACAATATCTTCAGCTGTTTTTGTGCTACCTGCAGGAAGATATTTTGTCATTTTTTCGCCAAAATCCGCTGCCAAAATCGCCCTTGTATTCACTGCGACATAAATTCTGTTAGTGCCAAAATTTGTAGGGTCATAAGCAATTGTCATAATTGGACGATTGTTACTTTGCAAATGATTGATAGCACAACTATTATCACAAGTGTGAGTTATCTCAACAAAAATCTTACCACTTGATTGTTTGAACATTTTGTCAAACAATGGTGCAATACTTTGTTTACTCAAACTTTCTATAATTGCAGTGTAAATATTTTCAACATCAAAATCTATATTTGCAGTGTAATCGTACTTGCCGATTGCTGTGTCACTAGCATTTTTCATAACAATACTGCCGTTTACATTGGTTGGGAACAATGCAGCCTCAAGCTCAATATAATCGGATGGAACTGAAAGCTCTGGCAATGTGCCTTGCAATTTTATTTCATTTCCAATGGCAATGCTAGCTCCGTCTTTGCTTGCAGTAAGTGCAAAATCAGAAAGTGTGCCACCTTCATATTTATATTTTGGCTGATCTTTTTTAGGGTTTGCAACCTTTTCTCTTTTATTTCCTGTGGTTGTTGCTGCAACTGAAATTTTAAAATCGCCAACTGCCTCTTTAATTTGAATAACATTTGGACTATTTGCACTTATTGAATCTGTGAAATTGCTCAACAAATCCACCACAGAATCAATCAATTTGGAAATAACAATATCAAAAGAATATGTAACATCATAAATATTTTTGCCATTCATTACTGGGTCAATTGTAATATCATCAACGGCCTCTGTTATAAATGTCAAAAGAAAAGAATTTACAGTGTCCACAATAGACGCAAAAGACAACCCTTTTAGTGCATCCAAAGGCAAACTGAAATCACTTACCCTAATTGGCTTTTCTGTGTAACCAGCAATATCAAAATACAGTCCACTGCTACAAATCACAACATCTAAAACTTTTTTGTTTGCAGTTTGCAATTTATTGTTTTGCAAAGTAAGACTAATTCCCTCTTTATTCGCATTTGAATCAATCTTAGATAAACCACCTTTTAATGCAATAACAAAATCTGTGTCTGCATTTTTCAAATTAAGATTGACATCCAACCCAAATGTATCGTCTGTTATGCTTATATTTTTGCTTACCCAAGCATCCATAATGTTTGATAATGTAGCATTTTTGTCATAAGCTTTGAATGGCTCTGGATCCTTTGGACTGCAACCTGCCAAAACAAGGGACAAAGTGCAAACTATCAAAACAATAGCGAGCACAAAACTGAATTTCTTTTTCATACTTTCACCTCATAAAAAACACTTAACTTTTTTGTTTAAAGCAAACAGCCCCAATGTTACCTCAAACAAAATATATTTTAAGCTAATATTTTCTTATATTTTATTATATCATATTACATATAATAAATCAATATTTATTTATAAATTAAAAATAATGTTGAGTATATTTTTAACAAATTGTGCAAAAACAAAAATAAATATGCTTTTTGCAAGATTTTTTAAGTTGCACAAAAGTCTTTACAATTAATGCACTCTATGCTATACTGAATATACAAACAAAAACAATTTTTGCAACTAAAACACAAGATTTTTTTAGAAAACACTTTAAAAATCGACATTATTTTGCAAAAATGATATATTTGAATTTGAAAAATAGGCAAAGGATTATGAGATTATTTAATCAAATAAAACACATTTCTCGCTTATCATTATACTCTCCAATTTACCTTTTGATTTGCGGTTTTGTCACATATTTCTCTTGGATGACGGGCAATAGTTTGCTCGGAATGACTATTCTTATGCTAATTATGTGCGTTGTGCTTATCATAAATGAAGATATACTTCCCATTTTGCCTTGCTTGATTTATATTCTTTTTACAGTTTCCGACAACAATATTTTAAATGAAGATAAAACTTGGCCAGTTATGATTGTTTTGGCAATTTTATTGATTGGCGCTTTTATCTCACACCTTATTAGTTATCCAATTAAATTTAAGAATTACAAGCTTACTATTCCTTTAGCAGCTGTCACCATAGCACTTTTTGCAGGTGGAATAGGATATGCTTCTATCAAACAATATATGTTTGGAATTATTTTTATGTTTTCTTTAGGTCCTTGTATGTTGATAATTTATTATCTTTTGCGCTCATACACAAGACCTCCAAAATCTGTTGATTACAAAAGATATGTTTGCTATATTATGTTGGTGCTAGGTTTATTCGTTATTGCTCAAATGTTCACTTATTTTTTAAGAACAGATAAACCTTTGGTCGAATTAATTCGTATAGATATTATAAACTTGGGCTGGGGCAACAGAAATGGTATTGCTACACTACTTGCAATCTCAGCACCGACTTGCTTTTATTTGGCTTTTGGCAGCAAAAGATTTGCTTGGCTATTCTATGCCATTGGACTAACTTTTTATGCTTGTATAGTCATTTCTTTTTGCAGGAGTGGAATATTTTCTATCGCAATTACAATGCCAATTTTGTTAATTTATTCTTTTGCAAAAGGCGCAAACAGATCTCAACTGTTGATAACAATTTGTGTTTTTGCAATTGCTATTTCATCTTTAGTATTAATCAAAATGGATACCGTTTCGGAAATACTAAATCGTATTTCTGATTTGACTTTTACCACAACAGGCAGAAGTGCTTTGTATGAAGAATCCTTGATTTGCTTTTTGACAAATCCTATGTTTGGCGTTGGTATGGGATATACAGGGAACAATTTGCATTTGGCAGATTTCTGCATTTACTGGTTCCACTGCACTCCATTGCAGGTTATCGCA
Source organism: uncultured Christensenella sp. (assembly GCA_910584975.1). Taxonomy (GTDB): domain Bacteria; phylum Bacillota; class Clostridia; order Christensenellales; family UBA3700; genus MGBC100798. Next base: position 27,365 of record CAJUEA010000002.1, on the reverse strand, counting down.
AGTATGGGTATTGTTGGAGTTATGGCGTATGGTTATTATTACTTTGTTCGTGGAAAAATTATGTTTAGTAATTTAAGAAGATTTAACATAACTCTATCACTTGGCATAATCGCATTTGAAATTCAATCAATGATGGATGCAGGCAGTTTCCTTCCTTTCCCATATGTTTTGATTATCGTAGTTTTAACAGCAATGCTTGAACACAACAATTCACAAGAAAGCAAAGTGTTTATGCAATCAATAAACATTGTAAAAGAATAATTTAATTATTACAAAAGCTATAAACCACTGGATTCCCAGTGGCTTATTTTAATATTTTTCACAAAAACACTTCAAAAATCAATATTAAATGCAAATATCGACTCAAATTAAATTGTAAGTCATTCCACATATAGTGTCAAAAATGACTTTCCCATTTTCCACTTTATGTGATATTTGGTTGCCTTGACTATCTGTTATGCTGACATTTGTTGTGACTAATTTTATGGCACAAACGCCACCATTTCGTGATTTCAAGCTGACTTTTGTCAATTTGCAATCTTGCCACTGCATTGAAATTTCAAAATTACCACGAGCAACAATTCCCGAAATTTCTCCACTACTCCACTCAGCTGGCAATGCAGGCAACAACTCAATATATCCCAAGTTACTTTGCATAAGCATTTCTGTAACGCCTGCTGTATAGCCAAAGTTTCCATCAATTTGAAATGGTGGATGAGCATCCCACAAATTTGAATACAAACCAGATTTGAAAAGCTGAGTTATAAGCTTATATGCCCTATCTCCATCTCCTATTCTTGCCCAAGTATTTATGCGTTGTCCCATTGCCCAACCAGTGCTTTTATCCCCTCTTTTATTCAAGGACACTACTGCTGCTTTTATCCATTCAGGGTGTTCTTCCTTATTAAACAAATCCCCCGGGAACAAGCCTAACATATGTGACAAATGTCTGTGGTGAGTTTGTCCGATTTGCCCCAATTTTGTCTCACAATACCACTCCTTAATTTGACCACTTTCACCAATTTCAATAGGGTTAAGTTTTTCAATTGCATTTTGCAATTCGCCTGCAAATTCGCTATCTTTACCCAATATGTTTGCAGCTTCAATAGTATCATTGAATAACTGCCAAATCAAAGATTGCTCATATGTATTGCCCATTGTGCGTGGTCCATGCTCTGGAGAATATGCAGGAACAGTAACAAGTCTGCCTGTTTTTTTATCCTCCACCAATACGCTTTTAAAATACAAACTTGCCTCACGCAGCATAGGATAAATCTTTTGTTCAAGGAATTTTTTATCGCAAGTATATTCATAGTAATCATAAACATTTTGCAATATCCATGCAGTGGCAGCAGGCGACCAGCCCCAGCTAAATTCCCACCCCGGACAAGTCCATCCAAAAGGAGTGTTTTGAGTGTGAAAAACAAAGCCATTTTCCTCATCTTTCTCACTTGCAATGCCCATATAAGTTTTTGCAGTTACTCTGCCAGGAGCCCTCAAACTATCCACATAGTCCACCAATGGCAACGCACATTCAGCAAGATTTGTGTTGTATGTAGGCCAATAATTCATTTGCAAATTTACATTCATATGATAATCTGATGCCCATGGTGGATTATCTCTGTTGTTCCAAATTCCTTGCAAATTTGATGGCAAAATATCTGTAGAACGAGAAGTTGCAATTGTCAAATATCTTCCATAATTGAACAATAATTGCTCAATATATCTTTTTTCAGTTGTTTTTATAAAGCCTCTGCGATATTTTTTCAAAAGTTTATCTGTTGTCAAATTAGGTTGCACACCACCCAAATCAAACTTAACCCTTTTGTACAAAGAGGTGTAATCTGCAATATGGTCAGCTTTCAATTTTTCAAAGCCTTTAGCTTTTGCTTTTTCAAGCAACTCATCCACTTTTGCGTGCAACTGCTCTTGTGACTCTCCTGTACGATAATGTGGATAGACAGGTGAATAGTCAGTAGCTGCAGAAAGGATAATCACAACATTTTGCGTACCACTTACACTCAAAAGGTCATTTTGCGCAAGCACTTTGCCATTTGTCAACACATCCAATCTTGAATAATACTGCAAATCGTTATCCTCTAACTTGCCATAAGTGCGAATAGTATTGCCATTAGCCTCACTTGCACCACCATGAGCAGAAGGGAAAGAAATATCCATACTCAAGTCTTCACTGCCTTGCGCAGAAATCTTGATAACAAACACTTTATCAGGGTAAGAGACAAAATATTCACGGCTAAAATTGTTTTCACCACTGCTGTATTCAACGCCTGCAATAGCATCATCAAGCGACAAATATCTTTTGTAATTGCTCACTTTTTTAAAGCTATGGTGCATTTTTATGTAAATTTCGCCACAGCATTGATATGAACCATATCCATCGGTAAGTCCAACAAGCTTATCGCAAAGCAAAGATGCCTCGTTATCCTTGCCTTCTTTAAACAATCTTTTCACTTCAAGATAATAGTCATTTACACTCTTTCCATTTTCATCTTTTTCAGTCAAATTACCACCATTGTAATTTGGTCTCTTTGGAGAAGGTCCACCCTTCCACAAAGTTTTTTCATTAAAAATCACTCTTTCATTAAAAATTTCGCCATAGATACTGCCACCAAGCATACCATTGCCAACAGACAAAGTATTTTGTTGCCAAATGTCATTTTCCTTGTTTTTTGCAGACAAGAAAATGTTTAATCCAAGTGCACTTGCCGACTTTGCAAAATTTATTTTCATAATACCCCCAACAATGCAATTTTATATTTTAAAATCATAAATTTATACAACTTTTTACAATAAAATATAATCCTACTAAATTTGTTGTTAGTAGGATTATTATTTTTCAAATTAATATTCCAAATTTTTTGTCAAATACTCTTCCAATTCTTCAATAGAAATTCTGATTTGAGCCATACTATCACGCTCACGAACTGTAACGCAATTGTCATCCAATGTGTCAAAGTCAATAGTTACGCAATATGGTGTACCAATTTCGTCTTGACGACGATATCTTTTTCCAATACTTGCAGTTTCGTCAAAAGTGCAACTGAATTTTTTGCAAAGATTTTTATAAATCTCTTCAGCTTTTTCAGTAAGTTTCTTTTGCAAAGGAAGAACTGCAACTTTGTAAGGCGCCAAAGCATGATGCAAATGCAACACTACTCTTGTATCGCCCCCCTCAAGTTCCTCTTCTTCATAAGCATTGCAAAGAAAAGCAAGCACCATTCTGTCTGCACCCAAAGATGGCTCAACAACATATGGCACATATTTCTCATTAGTTACTGGGTCAACATATTCCATATTTACACCACTTGTTGTTTGATGTGCCTTCAAGTCATAATCTGTTCTGTCAGCAATGCCCCAAAGCTCTCCCCAACCAAATGGGAACAAAAATTCAAAGTCTGTTGTTGCTTTAGAATAGAAAGACAACTCTTCTTTATCGTGGTCGCGAAGTTTCAATCTATCTTGCTTTATGCCAAGACCAAGCAACCAGTCACGGCAGTATGCTCTCCAGTATTCAAACCATTCAAGGTCAGTGCCTGGCTTACAGAAAAACTCAAGCTCCATTTGCTCAAATTCTCTTGTACGGAAAGTGAAATTGCCAGGAGTGATTTCATTACGGAAACTTTTACCGATTTGGCAAACACCAAAAGGCACTTTCATTCTTGTAGTGCGTTGAACATTTTTAAAGTTGACAAAAATACCTTGAGCAGTTTCAGGACGAAGATAAACTGTGCTTGCAGTGTCCTCATTTACACCCTGAAAAGTTTTGAACATAAGATTAAATTGTCTTACACCTGTGAAGTTGCTGTTTCCACAATCAGGACAAGCAATTTTGTTGTCAATGATAAACTTTTCCATTTGCTCATTAGACCAACCACTTATATTGATATTAAGATTATGTTTTGCAATGTAACTTTCAATAAGATTATCTGCTCTGTGTCTTGCTTTGCAGCTTTTGCAATCCATAAGAGGGTCAGAAAAACCTCCGACATGTCCACTGGCAACCCAAACATTTGGGTTCATCAAAATTGCACAATCCAAACCAGTGTTAAGTGGTTGTTCTGTCACAAACTTTTTCCACCACGCTTTTTTAACATTGTTTTTAAGTTCCACACCCAAAGGGCCATAATCCCAAGTGTTTGCAAGACCTCCATAAATCTCACTTCCTGAAAAAACAAATCCTCTTGACTTGCACAAAGCAACCAATTTATCCATTGTCAGTTGTCCCATATCTTACCTCGTTTTTCATTTTTTATTTGCTAAAAAATTAATTTTTTTATTTCATTTATTATGATAATATAATTTACAAATTTTGTCAAGCAACAGTAACACTTTTAAAAAATTATGCGTACTATTAACTAGAGATTAACATCTCAACATCTTAAGGAGGTAAATGTTATGAACGGATGTGGTAATAACTGCTCATGTATCTGGATTATTTTAATACTTATTTGCTGCTGTGGTTGCGGTAATGGCTGTGGTAACAACTGCAATAATAATTGCTGTGGTTGTCTTATCCCTCTACTTATTGTTTGGATGTGCTGCTGTGGCGGTTGTGGTTGCAATAATTGCGGCAATGATAACTACTTCAACTGCAAATAATAACAACCAATCAAAATACCTTAATACATAGCAAAATAGTCAAGTAGCCTTGCCGGGCTACTTGATTAATTTTTATTTCTTTCAACTTCCGTCAATATTTGCTACTTTTTATTGCAAATAATCATAAAAATTTTGTTCACAAAAAACACTCTTAAGAATAACTTTAACTGCTACAACCTTCTGCATTAATTTTAGCTATAAACATTATCTGTGTTTTTTTGCAATAATCTCGCCTGTTTGCATATCCACCAAAACACAAAACATATTATCACTGTTTTCCACAACATTGACAAACCAAAAATATTCCTTTGGATTTTTTGATCTGTCGCAAGAAATTTTTATGTAAACTTCACTTTTAAAATCATTGCCATCAAACATGCTTTCCAAATCGCTTGAGCAATTGTTGTAAACACTCTCCACTGCTTTTTTGTAATCAATACCAAGCATAATGTTATTTAGTGTGTAGTCAAACTTTGTTTCGCCAATAGACAAAGTCAAACTTTTGATATTTCCAAGTTTATCTGGCTCACTGATATTTGCAGTGTAGCTGATTCCCAAAATATTTTTTTCCAAACTACCTTCATAAACGCCATTTTCGCCAGTGACTTTAAAATTGATTGCTTTGTTTGTCATATCCACATTGATAGGCGTAACATTAAGCAAACAATAACCGGTCATTTCGCCAACCTCGCCATCAGCAATCAAAGCACTTTCACGCTCTCCACCGACAACCTCCACATAAAAGTTACTGTCTTCTGCCACAAGCATTTGACTATTATAATAAGAAATACTATTTTGCATTGATTGCAATTTCTTATCCACTTTATTGCAGCCCACCAACATAACTGCCATTGCCACAACAACTGAGATAATTGTAAATACAAATACACTTTTTTTAACTGCTTTATTCATACCTCACCTCACATAATAAAGTATATGTCAGGCTTTTCAAAATATGAAAAAAATTTTATTTTTCAAGCAACAATTTTTTCATATTTTAAATTTTTACAAAAAAAGCAACGAAAATCGGCACTAAATAATAAAATTTATTCAAGTAAAAATTATACATTTTAAATGATAATTAAATTTTTCTTTTCAACTCTACAAATAAAAAATCAAATTTACAACTTAACAATTTAACATTAAATGAAAAAAGCAGAAAACTTAAAGAACATTTTTCAAAAATAATGTTGTAATTAAACCATTAAAAAAGAAAAAATGTTCATCACTTATTATGTTTGATGAACATTTTTATTTTCAATGTGTCGACTGGATAGTCAAATTTATAATCCCATTTAAAAACACTAAACTATTCCTTAGCGATTTTGATTGAATTATCATTCAAAATTCAAGAAGCTAAAATTTACCATTTATAAGCTCATTAGGGGTAGTATCTAATATAATACACAACTGACGCAACATATTTATATTGGGTTCAGTTCGTCCCTGCTCCCAATTTGCATAACAGCTCTCGACTACACCTAACATCTCAGCAATTTGTTTTTGAGTTAGTCCAATATATTTTCTAGCTTCCCGCAGACTTTTACAAAATATAACATCCATATTAATATTTTATCAAAAACTAGACAAAATATCTTGACGCTAGATAAAATATCTAGTATAATACTATTTAAGAAATATTATTACCTTAAAACCATAATTTATAAGTTGATAATAATGTTAATAAATAATATTTTAAAAATTCTATGCAAAATCATAGAAAAATAATGGCAAATTAAACAAAATATTCACCAATTATGTTTGATGAAGATTTTGACCACCAATAGTTTACTAATAATTTAATATAAATAAGGAGTAAAAGGAAATGATTTGTAAAAATTGCAGCAACGAATTTGAGGGCAAATTTTGTCCCGAATGTGGAACAAAAGTTGAACCCGAAATTACACTAAAAGAATGTCCTGAATGTGGTGCAGAGCAAGTGGGACAAGGTGCTTTTTGTGCAAATTGTGGGCACAATTTCAATAGCAAAATCAAAGCAAAGCCAACTACTGTTGAACAGCAGGAAGATATGACTACACTTCCCGATAATGCAGACACAGCAGAAGCAGCTAAAACACAACAAGGTAAAAAAATTGACTTTGCAGATGTAATTGCAAAAGTCAAAATGTTTTTTGTAAAATTTAAGCCAACTTTTGCAAATGTTTATAGGTATGCAATTGCTGGAGGGATGATTTTTTCCGGAATAATTGCATTACTTTGTATGACTGCACCAGCTCAAATTGAGAGTATGTTAGGGCTAACCAACAATCTTGGTAGTGGCTTTAAAGCTTTGTCTGGAGATGGTTCATCTGCAGTAATAGGTGCAAGCGTTATGCTTTTGCTGACATCTTTATTTTGTTTGGGATATGGTGGCTTTCAGATTTATCTTGCAAGCAAAAAGCCATATTTCACCGTCAAAAACTCTTTCTTTTGGGTAATAGATGGCGTTGTTTGCTTTTTCTTTTTACTTTGGGGATGTATAGTTGCCAGTGATTGCAAGACAGATGCATTAACGAGTGTCAAACTTGGCTCTGGATTTGGCTTTTGCATAGCTATGGGCGTATTCGGTTTTATTTTTCTTGCTTTAAGAATATTTTATGAGCTTAAAGCTTTTGATATTAAAGATACAAAAATATCTGAAGAAGAATATGCTGTTATTTCAGAAAATAAATCAGTAATCAAGATTACAAAAGCATTTATTGAAAAACAAAAGTTAAAGAGACAAGAAAAGCTAGAACAAAAGGCAAGTAATCAAAAAAACATCAATGAATCAAGCACCAAAATCGCTAGCGAAGAATTAAACATAAAACATGAAAAGTTACAAAATAATTTGCAAAACACAGATAATGACAAACAAAATCAAAGTAATAATATTATAGTTTTAAATTTTAATAACCAAAGTACTATACAAAGAACGCAAATTAAAGAACAAGCAAAACAAATTGTAAAAAGTAATTTTGGCAAAGTGTTGACACCTTTATGGGCAATTTTACTTTGGGGATTAATTATCCTTGTAGGCATTGCCGTTTCAGTAGTTTTGTTTATATTTACGCCTTGGTATTGTGGATTGATTGTAGCAATTCCAATAGTAATAATTGCAATATTGGCAATTATAAATTTGAAAATGAAGTGCATACAATTTTATTTGGATATGTGGCGTGGAAATAACGATGTCAGTTTGAAAAGTTTTTTCAAATTTTCCGGCACTTTTTCAATGGCTTGGAAACTATTTATTGTTGGAATAATGACAACATTGTTTTCGTTTTTGTTCATATTTTTGCCTGGTTACATATCCACATTATTTTCGATAAAAAATTATGAGGTTGTTGACAACAAAAAGAAAAAAATAAAAGTCCATTTTGAAGAAATCGCTAGAATGACTCAACCACATATTTTTGAGATTTCATTAGTGAACATTTCTTTCTTTTGGTGGACTTTGTTGGTGATTGCAACTTTAGGTATTGCTGCATTGTTTGTTTCACCATATAAGGCATTGACAAAAGCAGGAGTTTATGACAGCTTGTTAGAAAGTTATAAAGACAATGAAAAAATCAAACATTCATTAGGACAAATTGCAGGTGGACAATTGTTGACCTTGAGTTCAGATGGCATTTCGAATAAGGGACTTGGAACTACTGCTTTTGTAGATAACAAATCACAAGAAAATTTTGAAAAAATCAAAAAAGACTTTTGTGAATTGGAAAATAGTATACAAGAGTATATTTTGTTTAGATACAGCTGCGATAAGCTTATGCAATGTGAAGATAATGATGAGGTTCTTCAAATTGTTGAGGATTGCGTAAACAATATGGCTTACAGAGTAAAAGTAGATTTTACAAAAAACGATTTTAACACATTAAAAAGGCTGTCTACTAGTTATACAAAATTTATAGGCAAACTGCCAAATAGCGATTACTATGCTCAAGTTTACAAACAGATTAAAAGCATAGCCAAAGACAGAATTAAAGTGTTAAATCTTGAAATGATGAAAATCAAAAGAAGCCTAATGTTAGCAGGTGGCAGAATAAGAAAACTTAAAAAATTTGTTAAGGATACTGCTGATTATAGTAATAGTCAATATTTTCAAGACCAATGTGCCGAGCAAATTAAAGTAGAAAAGAAGTCTAGACTTATGTCAAGAATAATTGCAGGAGTGATTGCTTGTTGTTTTGCTATTGCAATAATTATACCTATAATGACACTACCTTTTCCAATTGTAATTGAAAATGGCATTCATTATTATAGGAGTGGAGATGCTTATGAAATTGATGTTTGTAATTCGAGCAAAAAAGATATTACAATAAAAGATTCTGTTAGAGGATTACCTGTGACTAGCATTGGTTATGATGCGTTCCGTGATTGCAGTAGCCTTACAAGCATAACCATACCAAACAGCGTGACTAGCGTTGGTGAGGGTGCGTTCCGTTATTGCAGTGGCCTTACAAGCATAACCATACCAAACAGCGTAACTAACATTGGTCGGGACGCGTTCAATGGTTGCAGTAGCCTTACAAGCATAACCATACCAAACAGCGTGACTAGCATTGGTGCATATGCGTTCAGTAGTTGCAGTGAACTTGAAACTATCAATTTTGAAGGAACTAAAGCAGAGTGGTATGCTGCTATCAAGTATTATTGGGGCAATTGTACCATTGTTTGTACTGATGGCACTATAAGGAAATAGTTTTGTAATACAATTTCTTAAATATATTCTAGGAAGTTATAAAAACAAAAAAACTGGACATTCACATAACATAATGTGTTTGCCCAGTTTTGTTTTTATGTCAGCTCCTACAAAGTAAAACTCCTATCCAGCACATATATTTTGTCACCAACTTTTATGGCTTTGTAAGTTATGTCTAGCATGTGATTTTCTTATACAAAAAAATCTAGCGTTAATTAACGCTAGACAAAAAAAGTGTTAAACTACCAGAAACCAGTAGATTTATTTAATGATTTTTTAAAAAAGTGTTGCACTTAGTTTGACAATTCATTTAAAAGTAATAATAAATCTTTTAAAACAACTTTGAACAACAAACAATACTCATACTAACAATTAGATTTTTTAAAATCACAATCTATATAAAAACACAAATTATCTGTTTGCAAGCATTGTTTTAACTTTCATAAGTCTTACGATGTTACCTCTTTCATTTTCGTCAAGTTTCATTGTAATTTCGTGAATTGCCTCTTCCGTTTGAGGAATCATAATATACTCAAGTGCATTTACACGGCGACGATTTTTTTCAATTTCGCCTGCAAGCATATTGCAAGTTTTTTCCACTTCAGCAAGTTTAATTAGTTTTTCTGCAAGCACGGATATTGTTGCAATTGAAGAATCCAACTCACTGGTAACACTTGCAAAAGAATATGGATAAAGATTTGTGCTTTCAACTTTTTTAATTTCAATGCTAGGCACATTTACGCTCATAATGTTTTTGGAATTTGCCTCAAGCTCCATACCTATTGCAGGCATACTCAAAGCCTCCCAAATCACACCATCTGTGCTCACAGATTTTGCAAGCATAAACTCTGCCAGAGCCTTTCCAAGCTCTTGCTCCACTTCAAGTCGCAAACGCATATTTTCTTTTGCATACCCAATAAATTGCCTTATCATTTCGTCTGACTTATCTTTTAGCAATTTATGTCCACGAACGGCAGTTTTTTTGCGATCTTTCAATCGTCTTAGCTCCATTCGCGTAGGGTTGACTTTCAATTTACTTGCCATAATCAATCCTCATAAACTTTCAATTTATCGTAATACTCTTCAAGATACTTGTCTCTTATTCTCTTCATTTCTGCACGCGGCAAAATTGTAAGCAGCTCCCAACCGATACGCAAAGTGTCCTCAATGGTTCTGTCAGTATAATTGCCTTGAGAAACATACTTAACTTCAAACTCCTCTGCAAACTTTGCATAAAGCCTATCAACTGGTGACAAAGCAGCATCGCCCAAAATAGCAGACAACTCTTTTGCCTCTTTACCTCTTGCATAAGCAGAAAATAATTGGTTCATTGTGTCAGCGTGATCTTCACGAGTTTTGCCTTTTCCAATACCTTTGTTTTTAAGTCTTGACAAAGATGGCAAAACATCAATAGGTGGTTGAACTCCCTTTTTGTGCAATTCTCTTGACAAAATGATTTGTCCTTCAGTGATATAACCTGTCAAGTCAGGAATAGGATGTGTTTTGTCATCCTCTGGCATTGTCAAAATAGGTATTTGTGTGATACTACCCTTTTTGCCTCTTATTCTTCCTGCTCTTTCATAAATTGTTGCAAGGTCAGTATACATATAACCCGGATAACCACGACGACCAGGCACTTCCTTTCTTGCAGCAGAAACTTCACGCAAAGCCTCTGCATAGTTAGTGATATCTGTCATAATTACAAGCACATGCATATCCTTTTCAAATGCAAGATACTCGGCAGCAGTAAGTGCAACTTTTGGGGTTGCAATACGCTCGATAGCAGGGTCATTTGCAAGGTTCATAAACAACACAGCTCTTTCAATAGCACCAGTTTTTCTGAAATCTTGCATGAAGAAATCTGCTTCCTCGTAAGTAATACCAACAGCAGCAAACACAACTGCGAATTTGTCGTTTGCGTTAAGCACTTTTGCTTGTCTTGCAATTTGTGCAGCAAGCTCTGCATGAGGCAAACCAGATGCACTGAACACAGGCAACTTTTGTCCTCTTACAAGTGTGTTCAAGCCGTCAATGGCAGAAACACCAGTTTGAATAAATTCGTCCGGATAATCTCTTGCAGCAGGATTGATTGGTTGACCATTTATGTTCATTCTTTTTTCAGGAATAATTGGTGCCCCACCATCACGAGGATTGCCAAGTCCGTCAAAAACTCTGCCCAACATATCCTCACTCAAAGCAAGTTCAAGACTTCTGCCCAAAAATCTTGCTTTTGAACTGCTCATTTGTATACCTTGAGAACCTTCAAAAAGCTGTACCAAAGCTTTGTCTCTGTTTACTTCCAAAACTTTACCACGCCTGATATCGCCGTCCTCTTGAACAATCTCCACAAGTTCATCATATTTGGCACCTTCCACCCCTTCAACAAGCATCAAAGGTCCAACTATTTCCTTAATTGACTTATATTCTTTAAGCATTATAACTCTCCTTCAGAAATAAGACTTTCTATTTCACTTGCCATTTGTTTTGCAAGCTCATCAAATTTAGCCAAATTACTTTCCTCAATGTATTTAGAACGGCTGATTGCCTCTCTTGCAGGAAGTTCCAAAATATCATCAACTTCCACATCCTCTTCAATCGCCTTGTTTGCAAGGTCGTGAGCCTCAAGGATAGTCTTTAACATTGTGCATTGCTTTGTAAGTGACGCGTAAGTATCAACCTCGTGGAAAGCATCTTGATGCAAATAATCCTCACGAATAGATTTTGCTGTTTCCATAATCATTCTGTCTTTTGGAGATAGTGCATCCACGCCGACAAGTCTTACAATTTCATCAAGATTTGCCTCTTCTTGCAAAATCTTCAATGCACGACCACGATACGCCATCCAGTTTTCACTTACATTATTTTTGTACCATTCAGACAATTTGTCGTCATACAATGAATAGCTTGTAAGCCAGTCAATAGCAGGGAAATGTCTTTTGTAAGCAAGTGATGCAGATAATCCCCAAAATACTTTTACAATACGCAAAGTTGCTTGTGATACTGGCTCTGACAAGTCACCACCCGGAGGTGAAACTGCTGAAATTGCTGTGATTGAACCAACTCTTTCATCACTGCCCAAAGTTTTTACAATACCTGCTCTTTCATAGTATTCTGCAAGTCTTGAAGACAAATATGCAGGATAACCTTCCTCGCCTGGCATTTCTTCCAATCTTCCTGACATTTCACGAAGAGCCTCTGCCCATCTTGAAGAAGAATCTGCCATTATTGCCACATTGTAGCCTTGATCTCTGAAATATTCTGCAATGGTAATACCTGTATAAATACTTGCCTCACGCGCTGCAACTGGCATATCTGAAGTGTTTGCGATAAGCACTGTTCTTTTCATAAGTGATTCGCCTGTTTTTGGGTCAATAAGCTCTGGAAACTCATTTAAAACATCTGTCATTTCGTTGCCACGCTCGCCACAACCTACATAAACAATTATGTCTGCATCTGCCCATTTTGCAAGCTGATGTTGAACAACTGTTTTACCACTTCCAAATGGTCCTGGAATGCAAGCACATCCACCTTTTGCCACTGGGAAAAATGTGTCAATTACTCTTTGACCACTAATCAATGGCTTATCTGGAGACATTTTTGTTTTGTAAGGTCTGCCTTTTCTTACAGGCCATTTTTGCATCATAGTAATTTGCTTGTCGCCTTTTGCAGTTTTTACCACAGCAACAACATCTTTCACAGTAAAATCGCCACATTTAATGTCAACAATCTCACCCTCAACGCCATAAGGCACAAGGATTTTGTGATTAAAAATGCTATTTTCTTGAACTGTTCCGATGATATCTCCACCGACAACTTTATCTCCAACCTTTAGTGAAGGCTCAAATTTCCAAATTTTTGTGTAGCTCAAAGCAGGCATATCTACGCCGGCAGCAATTCTGTCGCCAGATGCCTCAAGCAATTTATCAAGTGGTCGTTGAATACCATCATACATACCCTCAAGCAAACCGGGACCCAATTCAACAGACAATGGCTCGCCCGTTGTTTTAACAAGTTCGCCTGCACCTAGTCCACTTGTTTCCTCATAAACCTGAATGGATGCTTTATCTCCTCTTAATTCAATAACCTCGCCAATTAGATTTTTGCTTGAAACACGCACCACATCAAACATTTTGCAGTCGTGCATATTTTCCGCAACAATCAATGGTCCAGATACTTTTATAATTTTTCCATCACTCATTTTTCGACCTCTCTTTTAGTCTAATATGCCAATAAATAGCACAAATTAATTTTCTTTTTATTTAACTTTATCTTTTTCTCTGCAATTTACATCTTCAATCAGTCATTAAACAAAATATCAGTGCCAACTGCTCTTTCCACATCTTTTTTGATATTTTCAATTCCATAACCAGTTGACCCTTTTGAAGAAGGAATTGGTATAATTGCAGGATAAGTCCTGTTTTTAAATTTTGCAATTTGCTCTTCAATTTGCACTGCCAAATCTTCCGTAATAAATATAACTGAATAATTTCTTGCAAGAAGTTTTAATTTTTCACTTGCCTCGCCCACGGAATTTGCATTGTAAACATCCATTCCAACAGCCTTGAAAACAAGTGTGATATCGCTATCGCCAAGAACTGCAATTTTCTCCTTACGCATAAAAACCTCTCAATCTCGCCTTAATTTCCTTAATATCTGCACGATTTTTAAGACAAGTCAAAATCATTCTTACCATTTTTAGTTCAATTTTTTTTGCAACATAAAAACCTGCAATTGGTGCAACGGAGAATATATCTGCCCTGTCCTCTTTAAAAATATTAAGCAAATAATTATCCCACAAAACTTCATATTCCACCAAAGCTTTGTTTGCTTTTGCCTCGCCCACTCCAACTGCAATGATATCTCCAAGGCTGGTATATCTAAGTTTTTCTGCTATAACATCAAAACTTTCTTTATATAGGCCTTCAAGCACATAATCATTAATCTCTCCACCATCAATAATGTTTTCCTTCAAAAAATTGATATCGGCATTAATTTTTTTGCACCTAAGCATTGTTGAAACATTGATAAAGTCAATGTTGGCACGCCAATATTTAGTTATGCTTTTGGCATTTGCCTTTTTGCAAGATAGCAAAATATCCTTATACATAGCTTTATCAAGAGTCAAATCAATCAATCGTGGAGAAAGTTTTTCCTCTCGTAATGCCTCGTCAAGCTGCTTTAGTGCCTCGGACATCTCTTGAGGCAATTTCACATAATCCTCTTTTTGGATGCTCTCATCAAGTACATCTAAGTCAATATTGCCTTGTGGCAAAAGCAAAAGGTTAATTTCCACATTTTTGCAATGCTTTGCCTTAAAATAGCTTTTTGCATTGTGATAATCACTTGTGGTAAGCAATGTTTGCAAACCACTTTTATCAGGCATTGCCTCTCGTACAAAAGATGCGACTTTACTTTCTTCTGCACGCAAAATTTCGTTGTATGCATAAGGATTGTCTACGGTGTATCCACCACCATAGTTGCTTTCATACAAAATTTTAATAGCATCACCCAAACTATCCGAATATGCCATTCTTGTGATTTTTTCACTTGTAAGCAAGCTATTTTCCATAGCTTTGACTCTGGCATTTGAATAGATTAAACTTTGTCCCGCCATATTACTCCTCAAACAGCATACTTGAAATTTGTGTTTCGCACTCTTCTCTTAGTTGCAACAACTCCATATCAAATGACAAGTTTTTATCGGAATTTTTGCCTGCCAAAATCACTCCACCATTAAAACTGCCGAAATCTTTTGCCAAACTCAATTTAATTCCCATATTTTTTGCGATATCATCCACGAATTTTTGAGTTATCTTGCCTTTATCTTGACTTGATATAATGACAATATCTCCATCTTCTGCGTACTTTTTCAAAAGATTTTCAATGATAGCAAGATATTTCTTTTTGTCAAGCAAAGCCAGTTGTTCCAAAGTTTTTTGAAACAAATTATCCACAGCTTTTGATTTTGCACTCATCAAAATCTTCTTTGCATCCAAATTGGCAACAACCTCTCCGCGTCTTAAAATCTCATTGTATTCAGCCTTCAAGCCACTTTTAAAATCAGCGACTTGTGCATCTGCATCGGCTTGCGCTTTAGAGATTATTTCACTTGCAGTGTCGTTTGCCCTTTTAATGTTTTCATTGATAATCGCAGTGTTATCATTGATGATTTTGTCTAATATAACTTTACTACTATTCATATAAAATCCTTATGCAATTTTAAACATAAATACAGCAAGGAAAGAAATCAACAATGCAAGCAATGCGTAAGTTTCAACCATTGCAGTAATAGTGATACCTTTACCAAAAGCTTCAGGTCTTTTTGCAATCATAGCGATATTGCTTGCTGCAACTTTACCTTGATAAATACCTGAAATCAAACCAACAATAGCCATTGGCAAGCAACCTGCCATAATAGCAAGTCCTTGAGCATCAGTCAAAGTAACCATATTGCCAAACAATTCGATTTTAATGAATACGATAAATGCAATAATCAATCCATAAATACCTTGAGTACCCGGCAACAATTCCAAAATCAACGCTTTTGAAAACTTATCTGGGTCCTCAGCTGTAAGTCCTGCTGCTGCTTGTCCTGCTAAGCCTACGCCAACTGCAGAACCAATTCCCGCAAATACGGCAGCAAGTGCTGCACCTAAAATTGCATAAAATATTCCTAAACTCATTTTTTACTCCTCCTCAATTAGAGTTAAATTTTTATTTATAATCTTTGTGACATCAAGTTTTATTTCAAAAATTTGTCACACTGCTATAACTTAATATATTGATTTCTTATCACAAATCTGCTTTTCTATTTGATTTAAACGCATTAAAATGCATTTTAATATCGATTTTTGATAAGTTTTTTGTTATTTTGCACTTTGTTTTTCGCTTTGCTCTAAAGTGAAATTGTAGTTTTTCATACTGCTACCAAGTGGAACAAACAACCTACCACCACCTTCATAGAATTTGCCAAAAAACTCTACAAACTGCAATCTTGAGTTGTGAACATATGCACCCAAAGTATTGATTGCAATGTTAAACAAATGACCTACAAGCAACAAGAATATTGCAACAACATAACCAACTATTGGCAAAATTTGAATCATAACCATTGCAATTTGATTGAATACCATTGCAATTACGCTTGTTGCCAGACCAAGTCCGAACAATCTTGTATAACTTAGCAAATCACTGAAAAAGTTGATTATGCTGTACAAATTGCCAAACGCACCAGAAACAATTTTTGCACCTTTTTTGTGCAGCCCACCTGCAACCATAAGCCCCAAAAGACCAACTGCAAGCATTGCTATACCACTATATTTCATTGCAGTGTTGCCTTTGAACAAAAAGCCTTCCATTGCAAACAAGCCAAGTCCAAGCAATAACACATACCAACTGAACACCCCAAAAATTGCATCAAATGGCTTTTTTGTTTTAAACAAAGAATATGCATTGATTGCCATACCCACAAGCATTTGAATTATTCCCAGTGCCAAAGATAAAGCAAGCATCATTACAGGCTCTTGCAACGGACTGAACCAATACCATGATTTTGTGCCAGCAGGCAATCCAAACCAACCATTGATTACATCGGCATCAATACCAAAATATCCACCAAACAAAATACCCCAAATGATTGTGGAAATACCACCTGCAAGAATAATTTTAACCAAGCTCATTTCGTGCTTGCGTGGCTTTTTGATTGCAAGAATAATTCCTGCCCCAAGAGTCATCAACAATCCATATCCAGCGTCGCTTATCATTACACCAAAAAACAGAATAAAGAAAAACATAACAAACGGATTTGGGTCAATTTCGTGGTAGTTAGGCACGCTGAACATATTTGTTACACTCTCATAAGAAGTAACCAATGCATTGTTCATTGTGTATGTTGGAGGAACCTCCTCTTCAAGTGGCTCTCTTGTATAAAAATACAAGGACATTTCACTCTCTTCCAAAACTTTTGTGATTGTCTCCTCACAAGTTGTTGGATACCAAGCCTCAAAAACAAATGAACTTTTTGTTTCAGCCATGAGCTTTTGAGTTTGAAGTTTTTGCATTTCAACATTATAAAAATCTTGCAACAATTTGCATTTGCCATCAAATTCATTGGTTATGAAATCTTTTGCCACAACCTCTGCCACATGATTAATTTCAAATTCAAGTTGCTTTATTTCAATTTGAAGGTCGGAAATTTTTACGCTCGGCAAAGTGTTGACATACAAATTATTTTGCACAAATTCAAGATCAGCAAGTTTGGACAAAATTTCCTCACTGCTCTCCCTCAAACAAAGTACTGCTAGTGCCACAAGCTGTCCATCTCCAAAAGTTTCAATCACGCAATCAGCAAAAGAATTTTCAATTTCTTGTGCTTGCAAAACTTTGGATTTTGGGATGCTACCAATTAAAGCCTCTGCATATTTTGTTGCACCAAAATCTGTAAGTTTGCACTTTAAGTCTTTATAAATCATAACCTCGTTCAAAAGATTTTTTGCTTTGCTAAGCTTAGATTTCTTTTCAACAAGTTCGCTTTTCATCTCTTCCAACAAGGCAATTTTGTCATAAACTTCACTTTCCCAATCTCTAGAATTGCAAAAATCCTCAAAATCTACCTCAGGTTTTTTGTCAAGCAAATTAGGTTTTTCAAGTTTTATATCCAAAACTTTCTTTTTTATCAGTCCATTAATCACAACTTTTTGCTCTTTAATAAACTCTTTTGCAAAGTCAAGCTTAGCAAGTTTCAACACAATTTCGTCGTACTCGCTATCATTTATCTGGCTTTTTTCTGCAAATTCACTTTTGCAATCAGTGATTTCAATGCAACCAAGCTTTGTCAAACTTTTAAGCAGTTTACGCCTGTCGCTTGAATTTCCAACGCCTATTAACTTTTTCATAGTTGCATTAGGCATATCTACTCTCTAACCTCCCAATTATATCGGCAACAATTTTATCGCTATTTTTTTGAGCATTTGCAATAATATTTTCAGACTGAGCATTTGCATCACAAATAATCTTATTGCACTTTTCAGCACAATCTTTGTTCGCTTTTTCAATGTTATCAGCAGATAGCTTTTTGATTTTATCTTCTGCATCTTTTTGAATTGAATTTGCTTGCACTTTAGCTTTTGAGATAATCTCTTTTGCCTCTTGCACACTCAATTTAACTTTTGCCTCTTGTTCATTTTCAAGAGCTACAATTTCTTGCAACAAATCTTCAATCATAACTCAGTCCTCTCTATTTTCAATTTCGCTGAACATATTGACTCGGCTGATATGTCTGCCACCTTCAAAAGGTGTATCCAACCAGCTCTCCAAAATGCGAACAGCCATTTCCGGATTAACAACCCTTCCACCCATTGCAAGAATGTTGGAATTATTGTGCATAGCAGTCATTTTTGCAGTATATTCATCATGACACAATGCACATCTTATACCTTTAACTTTGTTTGCAGCAATGCTTATGCCAATGCCGGTGCCACACATAACAATGCCCTTATCACATTCGCCTTTTGCAACCAATCTTGCAACTTTTTCGCCAAAAACGGGATAATCCACACTATCGGTAGAATTTGTGCCACAATCAACCACCTCAATGCCACGAGCCTTAAGGCAATTTATCACATCTTCTTTAAGTACAAAGCCACCATGGTCGCAACCAACAGCTATTTTCATAAAAACACCACCTAATTTTTCTAAAATTATATTCTTTCACTAAGTAAATAATATATCATATATAAATATCAATAATTAATTTACTATGTAATTGCTCTGTCATCTGTTCTGTCATCCCAAGTCTTTTGTCATCCCGAGCGTAATGGGGTCCCAACAAAATAGCATTTTTGTGGGGTAAAGGGAGGGATCTCTAATGTTTCTTGTTAAGTTTTATTTTTAAATATTTAATCTATGTAAACAAACTTAATCGATATAAACACTTGCTATTACATTTGTAAAACAATCTTTATATAGACTTTATTATACTACTTTTTTTCAAAATTTTCAATACTTATTTGAAAAATTTTTCAAATTTATAGCATATCGTTAAAATAAACGGACATATTTCGACTAATTATTGTCTTGTTGTGCAAGTTGTTTTACCAAAACTTTAATGCCTTTTTCAATCATATCACGACAATTTCTGTAACAATTTAAGTCACAGCCATAAGGGTCATTAATATCGCCAACACCAGTTGCCTCATAAAAGGTTTTAACGCTCTCTCCTGCATTAAAATGATTAATCAACACATTTTTATGTCCACCTGTTATTGTCACAATCAAGTCCGCATCAAACAAATCCCTGATAATAAAGCTTTTTGATTTATGACCACTTGCATCAATTCCAACTTCCTTCAAAGCAGCAAGTGAATTATCGGAAATCGGTCTGCCGTTTGAGCAAGCCAATCCTCTTGATTCAACATCAATATCAAGATTATTTTTTTTGCAATACTCACGCATTAAATATTCTGCCATTGGCGATCTGCAAGTATTTCCTGTGCAAACAAAAATTATTTTCATACGATTTTTCCTCCACTTGCTTTAAGCACTCTGTTCATAACAGACTTGCACACTCCACTTTCTCCCAAATGAATGCAAATAATACTATCGCACACTTTTTCAGAATCCCTCATTACTCTGTAAATATTACGACATACTTCTGCATCAGTGTTTCCTAAGTTTACATATCTCCTGTTACCAACAGCTTGCACGGCTTGTCCTCTTATCAAACAAAGAGGATTCATATTTTTTGCGACTTTTTTGTCATAGTCTTCAACAAGTGATTTCATATCCTTTGCCACAACCATTGGCACTGTTGGAGCATAATGCTTATATTTCATACCTGGTGCAGGAGCACTGCTTATCACTTCGCCTTTGTGAGTTTTCACACTGCCCACCACATCAGCAAGCATTTCTGGCGTGATTGCTCCTGGTCTTAATATGGTTGGAATTTCTCCTGTCAAATCCAAAACAGTAGATTCAATTCCAACTTCAGAATCTCCACCATCAATTATCAACGGAATTCTGCCATTCATATCCTCATAAACATGCTTTGCCGTTGTTGGACTTACCCTTGTGCTTGCATTTGCAGATGGTGCTGCAATTGGCACCCCACAAGCCTCAATAAACTTTCTTGCAATTTCGGATTTTGGCATTCTTATACCCACTGTTTTCAAACCAGCAGTCACGCTATCAGGCACAATCTCACTTTTGGGGAAAAGCAAAGTTAAAGGTCCTGGCATAAATCTTTCAACCAATCTTTTGTTGCTTTCACTAAACTCTGCAACCAAAGGATATATGTCATCAACCTTGGATATGTGAACAATAAGCGGATTATCAGCAGGTCGCCCCTTTGCTGCATAAATTTTCGCCACGCATGAAGGGTCAAGCGCATTTCCTCCCAAACCATATACTGTTTCTGTTGGGAAAGCCACAACCTCACCTGCTTGAATAAGTTTTGCTCCCAATTCAATTCCCTTTTCGCTATCCAAAATCAAAGTTTCCATATCAAAATTTACTCCTAATCACAACATTTTCAAACAAAATGTTTATCAATCAACATTTTTACCAACAACAAAATTTTACAACTATAAGCGATAAAATATACAAAATATATCAATTCTCAAGATATTACAGGTATTATTTTCTAATAAACATAAATAAAAGTTATATTATCTATATTTTACAAACAATTCATTATTAAAGAATTTTTACACTAATGTTGCAATAATCATTCCAATCATCAGCCCTACCAATGTTATGTTGCCATTATTTTTATTTTCTGACTCTGCAAGCATTTCTCCAAAAACAATTTGCAACATAGCGCCACTGGAAATTGCAAGCAAAAACGCAATAACTTCGTCAGATATTTGACCAATCAATATACCTGCACCCCATCCCAGCACTGTGCACGCTCCAGTCAAAAACGCAAACAGCATAATTTTGTACCACTTAACGCCAATTTTTGCAAGAGGTATGCTCATTGCAACCCCTTCAGGAATATTGTGCAGCGCAATTAAGATTGCAGTTGAAACAAGAATTTCTTGCCCATTCAAAGAGCCAAGTGCAATGCCTTCTGGAATATTATGCAAAGCCACAGCAAACGCAGTTGTCAAGTTTCTCATAAGCCGTTTATTGTCTAAACTCGACACGCTTTGCAACTCGCAAGACATATCTGACTGTTTATTTCTCTTAATTATAGCATATTTTGGGAATTTTGTACATACTTCTCCAAAACTTATTTTATTAAATAGTAAAATTATGACTATACCTGCAAGAAGTCCTAAAAATACCGTAATAAATTTTGCTTTTTCACTTGCGTTTGGCAACAAGTCAAAAAACACAACTGCAAGCATAAAACCTGATGCCAAACACTCTGCATATTTGACATACTTATCGTGCTTACGCTCTGCAAAAATTGCAATAAATGCTCCGAAAATCAGCCCTAAAAAGGCAAATAAGATTGATAATATACTTTGTAAACTCATATTAAAAATTATGCTCCCAAAATTAAAATTTTAACAAAAAAAGTCAAATTTTATATAATTTTTAATAAAAGTTATTTACATTTATAAATTTATGTGCTATATTTATAGTAATAAATTATTGTAATAACATTTTCGGGTTACGGAGGCGTATTATGGCAGAATTGTGGAATAACATAATGAATTTTATGAAAGACACTGCATTTACGGTAGGCAATTTTCCCATACTTTGGTGGTATGTGATTGTTGCTGCTGTTGCTGTTGTGGTTATCTTGTTGATAGTTACAATTTCGGTTGCAGTTTCTAAAAGCAAAAAGAAAAAGAAAGCAAAAAAAGAACAAGAACAAACAAAAGACTCAGGTCGTATTGTGCAAGAAAGACAAGACGATGCTACTGTATACAATGAGGTTTCTCCTGATTGGCAAGATGGATTAAAACCTAAACACAGAAAAAAACAGAAAAAACACGGCAAAAATGACACTGAGGCTGTTTTTGAAGAGGAAAAAGCTGACACAGCTGTTATGGCAGAAACTGAGGCTGTTGCTGATGTTGCCCCTGCTGCAGAGGAAGAGGCTCCTATCCAAGAAACTCCAGTTCAAGAACCTATTGAAGAGGTAGTGGAAGAGCCTGTTAAAGATGTTGTGGAAGAACCAGTTGCAAAAGCAGCTCCTGCACCACAACCAGTTGCACCTGTAAAACAAGTTGTATATGTTCAAGCAGCTCCTAAAAACGAAGAAGTTCAAGACAGCAACAAGCCTACTCCTGAACTTGCAGAAAAGGTACAACCTGCTCCAACAATGATGGAAACATATCAGCCACAAAAGTATTATTATGCTGCACCTGCAAAACAACAACCAATTGCAGAAACACCTGCAGAAGAGATTGTTGAAGAGCCAGCAAAACAAGAGGTTGAGGAAATTAAAGAAAATCCTGTTGTTGAGGATACTTTTGTTGAAGAAGTTGCACCTTGCGATACCACTCAAGAAGAGCCAGTCGTTGAGGAAGAAATCACTCCTGTAGTTGAAGAAAAAGTTGTTTATGTTGCACCTCAAGAGAGCAAGCAAGAAGTTGCTGCAACAACTGCTCCACGCACTTTGCCAAAGAAAAAATCAAAAACAACAAAGAAAACTGCTGAAGAAATTGCAAATGATATTGAGAAAAAGACAGGCACAAATCCAAGAAAGAAATCAAGTTCTGCAGATAAGCCAGATGTTGTAGGCACTGACAAATTGCCTAAGAAGTCTGCAAAAGCTAAAAAGGAAGAAGAGGCTACAAAAGCTCCAAATGCTACTCAAGGCGAAGAATCTGATGAATTGCCACTTATCACAACCGATCCAAATGTAGAAACTTTTGGCAAGTTCGTAATCATCAAAAATGACGACAACTCTGCAAGACCTTATCACTTCAGATTACTTGCAAACAATGGTCAAATTTTGTTTGAAAGTGAGTCTTACAAATCAAAGCCAAAGTCAAACTCAATTCTTGCATTCAAAAAAGTTGCTACAAATATCGACAACTTTGAAATAGATGCAGATAAAGCAGGCAACTGGAGATATAAACTTTACAATGCACAACACGCTGTTATTGGCGTAGGCGAATCTTATTCTTCAAAACAAGGTTGCGAAAACTCTGTTCAATCTGTTATTAAGTTCGCAGAAAGTGCTCGCTTGCTAGAAGACCAATCTGAATAATTTTTATCTATTTTAAAACAAAAAAAGGCACGATTTAATTCGTGCTTTTTTTGTTTAAATTAAGGCAATAAAAGTTTTAATCAAATGTAACATTTAAATAATAATCAAATAAAATACTCAGTAAAGATTACTAAGTTTTTTTTGCTCATCCTTATAATTTTTGCTATTAATTTCTTGTTCAACTTCTCTTGATTTTCAAACATCAATCTTGTATTTATTTCTATTCTTCCTAAGCACAAGAAATGCTGCCTTATAAAAAAGAATAGGAATATAATCAATCCAATAAGCAATAAACAAATTACAGCCATTATAAAAAACAAAGAGATGGTATTAAATATAATCTATTTTAAAACGAAATATTTGACATTATTACTTAACTTACAATTGTTTTTAATTAATTATTTTGTCACTAACACAATTAAATATAAGTTAATTACTATCGATTTTTGATAGTATATTTTGAAAATATTAAAATGTACAAAAAGAATAGACCGTAACTAGTGATCTATTCTTTTAATTTGAAATGTATTATTTTTTTCCGTAATGATTAAATATTGCTATGTACAAAGTATACTAATTTTATCACTTAATATTTTATTATTCGCTTTTGTTATAATTGTTAACTTCATTTTCATTTACGATTTCAACATTACCCAACAATGCTCCTGTGTTAATTTCAATTTTACCTGTGCAAATAAAATGATATCCAACAAAATAAAGTGGAATTAGTGCTATACCTATTCCCATAAAAATACCCGCAATCAACATAAATACTATAATAGCGCTTGAGCCACTTACTAATACAACAATCAAAAATATCAAAAAAAATACAAAGCTTATCAAAGCCGTGAAAAAACCAATCTTACCTGCCAGTTTGCATTTTTTACCAAAGCTCATTGTATTTTCTCCAATTTGTTTATTCATACTTTCTCCTTTTATCCAAAATTTCAGATAATTATATTAATAAATTTATTATATACGAATATTTCTCGTATGTCAAGTAAAATACGAAAAATTATCGTATACTAACAATATGCAAGAGTTTTCAAAGCGACTTAAAGAATTAAGAATTGAAAATGGCTATTCGCAAACTGATTTTGGGAAATTGTTAAATGTTTCTCAAGATACTATTTCCTTGTGGGAACGAGACAAAAGCTACCCAACCACAGATTGTCTTTACAAAATTTGCAAAACTTTTTCCATATCTGCAGATTATCTTTTGGGATTAGATAAAATATAGAAAGTTAAATTTAGCTGATTATAAGCAAAAGCATTAAAATCAAATAATTTAGAAAAATATCGTTAAAATCGAATATATTAACTGCATTAAAAAATACCCTCTAAAAAAGGGTATTTTTTCTACTTATAGTTATTCTAACAATTGAATTATTAATCAATATCAATCAATTCGTCCTCGTCTTCAGCAGTTTTATCTTGAATTTGTTCATCCACAACTTTTGTTACTGCAACCAACTCTTCAACTGCATTATTCTCAACAATAGTTGCCTCCGTAACTTGATTGTCAACTATTGCTTGCTCATCAGTATTATTTGCCACATCACCTGTCGTACATTGTTCCATATTCTCTGTTTCAGCAGAACCTTGAACTTTCACTCCTGCAAGTTTAAGTTTTTGTTTAAACTCTTCAATATTTGAACCTTTTGGCAAAATCCATTTCAATTCAAAATCTTTAACAATGCAAATTTTAAAATCAGCTTTTTTCAATGCCTCAACATATTCAGGATTAGTTGTTCTCTCCAATGATTCAAGTATTCTGCCTTTCATTTTAATAAAACTGAATATACTAAAAAATGGATTTAAAGTAAAAGCAAATAGAAAAAACAACCCTATTGCTATATTACTATTTAGTTTGCATATTAAGCAAATTACTAATATTGCTAATGCAACCAAACAAGATATTACAGATGGTTTTGAACTTACACAGGACCATTTTGCATACATTGACTTAGATACCCACTCCTCTGTTGAAGTATCAACATAATCTTGCCCACATTTTTTGCATTGTTGGAATGGTGATCCTAAAAGCAGTGGACCACTCAATCTTCTAATAAAATTTTTGCAATGTGGACACCTATAAACTCTATAATATGCCATACATACCTCTTCAATTTTTTTATTTAATTATACAAATTATCATAAAACTTGTCAAGAAAATAACCAATATTTTTATTTTAGACTCAATTGACATTTTGGCAAAAAAATTCCTTAATAAATATGCAATTTCATATGTTTTTGTCAAATTTCTCTTAGTTATAATAGACTATTTTATTATGGAAATGCAACATCACAAGTTTATTATGAAATTTCAACAAATTTTCAGCAAGATTGTAGAAAATCATATCTAACTTAATACCCAATAGCAGTAAGACAACATTACATTAAGCATAACTCATATTTTTAGCATGTATAAATTTAGTTTTAAAGTTAAGTATTTTCAACTGATAAGTGCAATTTTAAAAGTCAAATAAGCCATTCATATTTTTCCAACTTATTACTACAAAGCACAATCTACTCCTCTTTTCAGTTTTCACTGGCATTTTTTTTTATTGCTAGCCAAACAATGTTTTATATAGTCACTTCGACTGCCATCCCAATAACAATGTATACATCTGCCATTTTTAAAAATATGCTTACAATTCGGATAACCATATATAATGCTTGCACACTCTGGGCATAAAGATATCATCGCTGAACTAGATACAAGAAATTTACTTCCACATTCTGCACAAATAGCATATTTTTCATTTTCCATAGTATACTCCTTAAAATAATAATTTAAATATTACACTTAAATCTTAATCCGAATAGTTATTAGAATGCAAGCAAAAACAATCTCTACATATTTATTTTACTAAAATATCGTTTATTCACGAACCAAATCGTATTCCAACTGCAAATCAAAAGGTTCCTTTTGCATATGTGCCCTATCTGGTCTTCTGCCAATACACCAACATATTTTTTATATGCAGCAATACTTTCTTCTGCTGAATGAGCAGAGATATATAGCTTTTTTGCTCCAAATTGCTTAGCCTCAAAACATATTTGCTCAAAGAGCATTTGTCCTATCCCACACCTACGAAAAGTTTCCGTAACATAAAATTCTGACAAATCAATATATTGCTTTTCATTACCAAAAAGAAAATTTCCTAAAAGTGCAAATCCTATAACTGCATTATTTAACACTGCTGCAATAGCAGTTGAACCAAAATTAATTTCAGAAATAATTTTTTGTGCCATTTGTTGGCATTCTGACACATTCCATTCTTCCGTATAACACACAGGCAAAAGTTTATATTCTCCATTGATTTTACGCCAACAATTTTCTACATGCTGTTTCAAGATAAAATTATCTAATGAATTTTTATTGAAATTGTTTGTGTCTAATTGAACGATTTCTAAATTTTCCAAATTAATCCTCTGCATTATTCCTCCCAATGCACATATTATAACACAATTCTTTATTGATAACAAACATATTGCCTGAAAATAACAATTCTGCTATCTTAACTTGTCATCATATTTATTACAAAAGTAAATATATTCCAACTGCAAACAAAAAGTATTCCAGCTTTATTCAGACAAATTCACCACCAAATAGTTATTCAAACTAGTAAAAAAATAAAATACCCCCGATTTTTGATAGGAAATTGAAAAAATTTTGCTTAAGAATATAGAAATAAACAGTTCTTTAATGCATAAATTACAAACACTAAGCATTGTATCACATAACCATTTTTTACAATAATAGAAAATATATCTATTTAAAATAACAATACGGAAAGTTTTATCCTTACTCAATGAGCGATTGTCTGAGATTTTTCAATTACGGCTACGCCTTCACTTAGAATAACACAAAAGCAAAATAATCCTAAA
>CAJUEA010000001.1 GCA_910584975.1 uncultured Christensenella sp. | reverse complement strand
TTCTCTTCAGATCCAAGAACTTCGCCTTAACCTATCTATTCATTTGTCAAGGTTCTATTAAGCTGCTCTTACACAGCCTCTCAATAATAACATAGTGATTTAAGTTTGTCAAGCAAAATTTCAAGAAAATTTCAAGTTTTTTTCATTTTTCTAAAAATTTTGTCGATTTATTTGTTTTATAGTAAAAAAACAAATTTTTCAATCAACATGCCAGTATTGTTCTGCCTTTTTGAGGCAACTTTGACATAATATCACTAAAAATGAATAATGTCAACTGTTTTCACTCGAAATTTTAAAAATTTTTAAACTTTTTCGGGTGGACTTTTAATATACAACATATTTTTACAAAAATCAATAGTTTTTGAAACTTTTTTACAATAATTTGACATAAAATGGCAGTATATAAAAAATACTGCAAAATTTCGCAGCAATTTAGTTTTTATATTTTATAATATTATTAAATTATATACAACAAATGTTAAAGTCAATAAATTGAAACTAAAATTTAATTAAGTTTAATATATATTAATAATTTTTATTATAGATAATTAATATATTTTTGATTTTATTTTAAATCAATTTATAATATTTGTTCAACAAAATGAGGATATTTATCCCAATACTCCATATATGTCCTGTTAACACCATCAAAGTTTAGCTGATACATTCTGAATGTTACCAAATAATTTTTTGGTTGCCACACTTCATTATAGGAATATTTATATCGCATACCAACCTTTCGCATAACTGCCCCACTATAAATATTATTTACATCGTGAGTTGCTGTTATATAAGGATAACCTGCTTTTTTCATTCTATCCACCAATGCTGTAACAGCCTCTGTCATAATCCCTTTATGCCAAAAGTCTTTCAACAAGCCATAACCTATGTCATTACTTTCTGTGCCACTTGAGCCACAATAACCAATCGGCACATTGTTCTCCTTCAAGCAAACAGCATAGCGATATCCACTAGGCAAATCATAAGAATCCAAACAATTTTTGTGCAACAAACTCAATGCCTCACTTTCGCTTTTTGGAGGAAACCAAGGCAGGTATTTGTTTGTGGCTTTGCACGCCATAATCTTATAATAATGTGGCAAATCACTGAGTGTAAATTTTCGCAAAATCAATCTTTCCGTAAATATAGTTGGAGTGTTTTCTTGCAATATATTATTCATTTTTTCTCCAAAAGTTTATTTAGTCCCGATTTTTGGCAGTATTTTCAAATTAATTCATATCAACATAATGTATATGTTCACTTTCCTCTGGTGCCTCTAATCCACACTCTTTACAAAAATAAACTAGCGACTTTGGAACATTTATGCAATGTATTTTATTCGTTTCAATAAATTTAAGTTTTTCTACTATGTCTTCTGAGTTCCTGCCAAGCATAATTTTTATATATTCAATCTTTTTTAATTGTTCATTCTTAAAAATAAAATATGAAATAGTGTCTGCTCGCCACCCCCTCAAATAGGAGACATTTTTAATGATAGTTCTATTAAAAAGCCCTTTTCGAATATTACTGCTTTGCTCATCCCTATTAAATTGAGTGCTCAAATTAAAGCGTGGGAACATCAAATATGGTCCCATAGTGCTATCATCGCTTTCTTTCCAAGTTTTTGTTGTAAAATAATATCGATAATAGCCAGACACATCCAAACGAATTGCTAAGTATCTGTGCAATTTATTGTAATGTATTGTATACAATTTTCCATTATGCTTAAAAAAGTAAACATAATATTTCTTTGATAGCACAAAAAAGCAGATAAATACCCAAAATGCAAATAAAGCTACCATCGCAAGTGATAAACCAATGCTTGCATTAATTGATTCGGTAGACAGCATTGCAGTAATAAACGCCCAATAGAAAACTGCTACAAGGCAAGTGACAGCGAATCGAACTCCCCATTTTTTTATTAAAGACATATGATATGGAAAATAAGTGCCAAACATACAATCCATTTCGTCATATGCTTTTCTTACCATTTGTGTTTGTGGTCGATTGTCGTCATCAATTAAAAATTCTTCAGCTGTGCAATGCTTATCAATTTGTTTTATATCTTCATTCATAAAAGTCTCCTATAAATATATTTTGCAGGATTTTATAATAAGTTTTTTTGAAAAACAATTTTAATTTTTTTGCAAAAGACAAATGCAAATTCACTTTGCATACACTAAACTCTGTTATTACTGGGATATCTGTGCAATCATTAATTTTTAAAACAAGCTTTTGAGTTTTTGTGTCTTTAAATCTGAAAATACGCTTGTTGCCAATGACTTTTGCTTGTGCAATTTTTTGATTTTTCCCTTCAAAAATCGATATTATTTCAAAATTATTGACAATATGTCCTTTAAAATATCCTCCATCAGACCAAGCTAATTGATATTATTGAACTATCCAAACACAAGCTAATTCGTTTCTCCGTTGGTGTTGCTCTCATAGTTTTCCTCTTTTTGATTATTTTGATTTTCCATGCCGTCAATGACTGCTTGAAGTTTTTCTTTCATTTTTTTGTTGTTCATGTAAAGTAAAAAGGCAATTATAAAAGCGACAGCCAATCCAATCATTACTCCACCCCAAATATAAAGCTTTAACACCATAAGTACTATTATTGTGTGTAACATTGCCAGCACGATAAACACACCGATACCTGCTCTTCTTGCAATAAACATATACTCTTCTTTGGCAGTTGTCTCCGATTTGGAAATGTTGAATCCTGACAGCAATTTACCACCAATTCCAAACATCAATAAAATTGCAAAAATGTAAAATGGCAAAAGCACAGGGCAAAATGCCAAAATAATAATGCTTTCAATATCCATAGTTTCCCTCCCTACTTAATCAATAATGATTAAATTTTATAATTTTTATTATAATAATTTCAAATACTTTAATTTGAAATTAAACTTTAATAACAAAATGCTAACTCTCATCATTTTTATCATTATTTTGCAGACTATCAAAATAATCCTGCATTCTTTTATCATCAGAAATTTCTGCTTTTGCTAATTGATATTTTGTGCATTTTGCAAGAACAAGTTCAATAATTCCCCAAGAAACAAAGGTCATAGCAAACAAAACAATGCAAGCAATATATTGTTTAAAAATCAAACATAAAATACTACTATGCACAAATGCAGAAATAATCAAATTTTTTAGTGCATAACATCTTTTTACATAAAGTTGCTGATTTTTATTTTCTTCAGTGCGATTTGTACAAGTTGTGCAATATCCCCTAAGCATATTGCCACATTTGCCAAACATAGCAAAAATAAGATATAAATACAATGCACCAAACAATATACTTGTTATTGCAATCATAGTAATTTCAAAACTCATAACTTTTCCTCCAATTCTATAATTTTATGTGCTTAGTCAGGTTGCTGACCATTATGTGCTTGCCACTTGCAAGATGTAATTTGCATTTCACTGAAAACAGCCGTAAAGGAGGAGTCTTCTGGAGAGCACGCATAAACACCAAACCTAATTTTTTTGGTGGCTTTTGACAAATGGCAAATTCTCATTTGCGAAAAATTTATGCCGTCAAAAGAATTTTCAAAACAAAAATCATCCCCTCGCCTGCTTAATCTATACCACATACACTTAACATTTGCGGGAGTAGTTGTTGTAGCCCAATCGGAAAAACCATTGTTGGTAACCACACTGCCAAGATGTTGAAAAATTTCATTTTCATATTCCACAGAACATTTCAACCAGTTTTCGCTGTCAAGATAAACTATTACGCCACATTGGTCAAATCTGTGATTAGTTTCGCTGAAATGCGTTTTTACAACAAAACTGAAAAACTCTTGTTCTGTATCCATAACAAACATTGGAGCATTGTCATTGCGAAAATGATAATAAGTCCTTTGCCACAAATCCGTATGTGGATTTGTTTCAATTTTTAAAATATCATCTTTCAATTCAAAACTTTTTGGTTGTCTTATCCAATAAAAATCCTTATAATTCATAATTCCTCCAAAAAATAAAAAATTTATCCTTTATGATATTATAACACTTATTAAATATTTTTGCAATAGTCAGAAAATGAGTAAAATTTCATTTCACAAGGATAGTAGCCTTTATTTTTTAATACAAGACTATTTATAAAAAAATAAACAATGCCAAAATCAATATCTCACATATATTGACTTTTATAGCAAATAAATGATATAATTAGAAAAAATGTGAGGCTAAAATGTCAGATAATCAACCAATAGTTTTTTCTTACTGCGATTACATTGAAAACTTACAGGATGGCGAAGTAAAAGAACTGAATAAAAAATACCACGATACTCAATACGGATTTCCTATTCATAACGACAATGAATTGTTTGGCAGACTTATTTTGGAAATTAATCAAGCAGGATTATCTTGGATTACAATGCTGAAAAAGCAAGATAATTTTCGCAAAGCATTTGACAATTTTGACATTCAGAAAATTGCAACTTACAGCGAAAAAGATGTTGAAAGACTATTGCAGGATAGTGGTATTATCCGAAACAAACTGAAAATTAATGCAGTCATTTATAACGCAAAAGTTGTGCTTGAACTGCAAAAACAATATGGCAGTTTTGAAAACTGGCTTGACGCAAATCATCCTCTTTCAAAACAAGAATGGGCAAAACTTTTCAAAAAACATTTTAAGTTTGTCGGAGGAGAAATTGTTGGAGAATTTTTACTGAGCACAGGATATTTAAAAGGAGCACACAAAGAGGACTGCCCTATTTTTGCAAAAATACTTGAGACAAATCCAAAATGGAAGGACTGACAAAGAAGTATATTTCAAATGAAATTTTTTAATAATGATAAAGATGATTTTATCAGCACAAAATGTCCACATTGCAGCGGGGAATTGCAATTTGACGAAACTAAGGAAAATGCCACTTGCCAATATTGTGGTAGCAAATTTGTTGTGAACAAAAATAAATACGGCAAAAGCAATCTTGATAAAATTTTGGATTTTTCAGAAAAACAACTTGATTTTGTGAAAAAATATATGACAAAAAAGCAAGAACAAAAAGACATCATAGTAAACAAAGTTAGCAAAACAGGCAAAAAAGTGCTTATTGCATTTGCCATAATTGTTGCAATTGTGTTTGTGACTGTTGTAACACTTATTGTGCTTGACAAAGTAGGAGTATTTTAAAATCAAAAAACGCAAAAAACTTTTTTGGCAACAATGATTTTTCAACAAGATATCCAGTTTTCACTAAGCATTAACACAAAAAAGATAGGTAAATCAACCTATCTTTTTTAATTAATACCGATTTTTGACGGATTTTTTTATTATTTTGCGCTTGTAGAAGTAGCTTTTGGCATAGCTCTTTCAATAGCCTCTGCAACTGCGTTGTGCAATGAATATTCTCTTTTTGAAGAAATATCATAGGATAATCTGAAAATTGAAACACCACCCAAGCCACTTGCCAAAGCATATGTAACTTTATCACGAATCATTGCATAGCCATTATAATAAACTTCGCTATATTTTTCAATGCCATCTTTATCAAGATATTTGTAGTTGTAAATCTTGTTTACCCACTTGTCAATTTCAGTGTCAGCTTTTTTGCCAAAATACTCGCCATACTCAAAAATTATGATAGATTGATTGGTTGTTCTTCCATAAAAAGGAATACCCAATGTGATTTTATCAGCAGTAAACTTAGATTTTTTCATAAACTCTTCAACTGAATGTCTGCAAGTCTCGTAATTTGATGAATGCTCGCCTCTTTCGTCAAACATATCATAAGTCATCAAGTTTACATATTCCAAAGCAGTTCTTGCTTTTTTAGATAAACTGCAGGCATTTGGTCTTAGTGTAGCAGTCAAAATTTTGTTGTCAGCCTTAAGCTTGTTTCCAAGTTCAACAATCAATTTTGAATACCAGTTCCATTGTGTTCCGTTTTCTGGATATTGCCAATCCAAGTCAATACCATCTAAGCCATATTGATTTGCAAAAGCAGTCAAATTTGAAGAAATTGTTGCAAGATTTTTCTTAATCCATTTGTAAACTTCTTTGTTTTTGTATTTATCTTTTACATCAGCAGGAATAGTGTTTGACTGAATATCAACACTTGCAATAATTTTCATGTTAGGATTTTTGATTTTTGTTTTAAACTCATTCAAAATTGCCATATCACTTGCAAAATCTTCAGCACCTTCATTGCAAATTACATTACCTTGTGCATCCATACTAATTTCGCCAATCAAAACAAGATCAGTAACAACCTTCAAGTGTTCATACAATTCGCTATTATTTCTGTTGTTTTGCAATTTTTGGTCAGTTGACATCAAATACTCAGTCACTCTGAAAGGAGCTTCTCTTTTTGATGCACTGCTGTCATAAACTTCGATATTGTCAATTTTAACTTTGCCTTTTTTATCAAAAATTTCAATTTTCAACTTGCTGGTAACCATAGCATCCAAAGCACAAACTCTATACTTGTCAATTCTGTTTTGTCTGTAAATCAAGCAAGGTTTGTCATCCTTGTCATAACCATAAACACCAAAAGAATTGACATTGTCTGTTTTTTCTTCCAAAATCAAAGTGTCAACACTATGCTCACCATTCAAAGTGATTATGTAATCATCGCCCTCGTTTGTAATTTCGTTAACAAGGTTGTTTGCATACAATGTTGCAGCACCTTTATCACTGCTACAACCTACAAGTAATGCACAACTGGTTACTACAAGTACCAAACATAATAAAATAGATAGTAATTTTTTCATATTCTCTCCAAAATATAATGAATTTTAATATTGTTTAGCTAATTATTTCCGTCTGTTTGTCAAATTAAAAATAATTTGATATATAAAGTTTATTATTAATTTTAAAATAAAAACTTAAATAGCTTAAAATGATTTTTTAAACTATTCAAAAGATTAATACTGCTTGCTCAGCAGCAAGCAGTACGGCAATATTGCCGTAGCTAAATTTTGACTGACTTTTGCAAAATTTAAAAATACTTTTGCAACACTGCACTATTACTTTTACAATTATATGTATTATTTTTTATATTGTTCGGTTGCAGTTTCATAAAGGTTGTTACCTTTGCAGTCTGCCACAACAATAACAGGCAAATTTTCCACTTCCAATTTACGAATTGCCTCTGTGCCTAAGTCATCATAAGCAACAACTTCTGCACTTTTAATGCATTTTGAAAGCAATGCACCTGCACCACCAACAGCAGCAAAATAAACACCACCATTTCTTACAACAGCATCCAAAACTTCTTTTGTCCTTTTTCCTTTGCCAATCATACCAATCATGCCCATATCCAAAAGTCTTGGAGCATATTTATCCATACGACTTGCAGTTGTTGGGCCAGCAGAACCGATAACTTTACCAGGTCTTGCAGGAGTAGGTCCTAAATAATAAACGATATTATTCTTCCAATCCACGGGCAAACTTTCACCTTTATCCAAAGTTTCACTCATTCTTGCATGTGCAGCATCTCTTGCAGTGTAAATAGTACCACTTAAATAAACATAATCGCCTGCTGTAAGCTTTGCAGTATCCTCACGAGTAAGAGGAGTGTTCAATCTGATATCCATAAAGCCCTCCTTATAGTTCACGAGAAATGTGTCTGTTAACATGACAACAGATGTTTATACCAACTGGAAGACCAGCGATATGAGTAGGATAAGTTTCAACATTTACGGCAAGTGCAGTAATTCTTCCACCCAAACCTGCAGGACCTATGCCCAAATTGTTGATTTTTTCCAAAAGTTCAATTTCAAGTTCTTTTACATAAGGGATTTGATTGTGAGAAAGTGCATTTCTTGTCAAAGCTTTTTTTGCAAGGATAGCACATTTTTCAAAAGTTCCACCAATGCCTACACCAACAACGATTGGAGGACAAGCATTTGGTCCAGCCTCTTTAACAGCTGTCAAAACTGCCTCTTTAACCCCTTCAATACCTTGTGCAGGCTTAAGCATATACACTTTACTCATATTTTCACTGCCAAAACCTTTTGGAGACAAAGTAAGTTTAACCTTATCGCCAGGAACAATTGAATAGTGAATAACGGCAGGAGTGTTATCCTTTGTGTTTACTCTTTGAATAGGGTCAGCAACCACAGATTTTCTCAAATAACCATCCACATAGCCTTGTCTTATTCCCTCATTGATAGCATCCTCAAGATTGCCACCAATCAAATGAACATCTTGACCGATTTCTGCAAACACAACAGCCATACCAGTATCTTGACAGATAGGAATCATTTCATCCTTTGCAATTTGCATATTCTCCTTAAGTTGTCCTAAAATTTGCTTGCCAAGAGGTGATTCCTCTTTGCTGTCAGAATTGTTAAGCAATTCACACATATCTGGCGATAGCTGATGATTGATACTTATTGCCATTTCACGCAAGGCACAAGTAATCTCTTTTACATTTAACTCTCTCATATTAACCTCAAATTAAAGTGTTTTGATATTGTTGTAATTTGGCAATAGCTTTGGAGATTCCTCTTTGTACTTCAAACCTGCAGCCTTAACATCCTTGTCAAAAGCAGCAACATGGTTAAAGTTCAATTTGCCAGGCATAGCAGTTTGTTTCGCACGAGCTGCTGCATATTGACCAGCGTTTCTACCAAATACGATAACATCAAGCAAACTGTTGCCCATAAGTCTGTTTCTACCGTGAACACCACCTGCTGCCTCACCTGCAACATAAAGATTGTTTACGGTTGTAGTCATACTATCAGCATTTACATCCACACCACCATTTTGATAATGAAGTGTTGGATAAATAAGGATTGGTTCTTTTCTCATATCAATACCCATTTTTTGATACATTCTAAGCATACCAGGAAGTTTCTTTTCAAGATATCCTTCGCCGTGAATCATATCAATCATTGGGCTATCAAGCCAAATTGCGTCGCCAAGAGGAGTTTTAACACCATTGCCTCTTCTGCACTCACGAATGATTGAAGATGCAGTTACATCACGACACTCAAGAGGATTCATAAATGCATCGCCATTTACATTTACAAGCATTGCTCCAATACTTCTAACTTTTTCTGTAACCAAAGCACCACGCATTTGAGCTGGATAAGCAACACCTGTTGGATGATATTGAATTGAATCTGCATCACGCAAAACTGCACCTGCTCTGTAAGCCAAAACCAAACCATCTGCAGTTGCACCATAGTGATTTGAAGTTGGGAAATCTTGATAATGCAAACGACCTGCACCACCAGTACAAATAACAACAGTTTTTGCTTTTGCAACAGAAACTTCGCCTGTTTCCATATTCAAAAGAATTGCACCAGCAGCATTTCCTTTGTCATCCTTCAATATTTCGATTGCAGATGTAAACTCTACAACTTCAATGTTTTTGTTCCAAACTTCGTCACGCAAAACACGCATAATTTCTGCACCAGAATAATCTGCACAAGCATGCATTCTGTTTCTTGAAGTACCACCACCTGGAGTTGTAGCCATCACGCCATTTTCGTCCTTATCAAACATAACACCCATATCATTTAGCCATTTGATAGCCTCAGGTGCTTTATAAACCAATTTTTTCAAAAGCTCTGGCTTGTTTGTAAAGTGTCCACCACCAAAAGCATCAAGATAGTGAGTTGCAGGGCTGTCATTTTCTTTGTCAGCTGCTTGGATACCACCTTCAGCCATCATAGTGTTTGCATCGCCAATTCTAAGTTTTGTTACCATAACAACTTTGCAACCAGCGTTGTAAGCTTCCAATGCAGCACTCGCACCAGAACCACCACCACCGATGATAAGCACATCAGATTCATATTTGATATTTTTCAAATCAATCTTTTTGCCCAAAACACGGCTTTTTCCTTGCAACAAATCAGCAAGAGCGCAAGGCACTTTTTGACCTTTGTTTGCACCAACACTAAGAGTTGTGAATGCACTCTCAATATAATCAGGATGATTTTCTGCAAGCAGAATATCTTTTTCCTCAGCAGTCATACGCTTTGGTACCTGACCAATTCTTGCCTCACGGGAAAGTTCAACTTTTTTCATTGACTCTAACATTTCATCAGTATACATATGCACGCTCTCCTTATTTTTGTTCCATATCACGGTTATTGTAAAGCTCTTCAATTTCACTCAAAGGCTTGTTTGCGATTTTCTCAAGCATCTCAAGATAGTCGCCATTCAAAATATCATTTACTCTTTTTTCCAAATGCTCACTTTTTGGCATAATGTACTTACCGTTTAAACGCCTTGCAAGCAATGATACAAGTCTGTGTGAGATACCTGCAGGGCAACGATTTGAACACATACCACAAGATACGCAGTCAAATGATTCCTCAGCACACTTTGCAAAATCAGCCCTTTGTGCATAAGCAATATATTGCATAACATTCAAATTTTGTGGGCAAGCTTTTGTGCAAGCATTGCAACCGATACAGCTATAAATCTCTGGATATAGTTGCATCATAATTTGTTCTGTTGGCTTAATTTCGTTTATGTCATATTGTGCTTTTTGAGTTGGGAAATAAGGAATACTTGCAATATACATATTATTATCAACCTTAGTTTGACAAGCCAAAGCAAATTTCAACTCACTTTCTCCAGCAATTCTGTAAATAGTGGCACAAGCACCGCAAAAACCTGCTCTGCAACCACAACCGCGAATATGCTTGTATCCTGCATATTCCATAGCATTCATAATAGTAAGTTCAGCTGGCACACTATAAAGCTTACCCATTATGTAGATATTTACCATTTCTTTCATATACTCATCCTCTTTTTATTTATTAAGATATTGTAACTTTTGCTACAATTATTGTAAAATCAATAACTTATCAAAAACTTTTGATTGCAAAAAATCTTTTAACGATATTTTGGCAAATAGTTTTTGAACACCACAATGCCATCAATATTCGTTTGGCAACTCGTCAATCTCATCACATCTGAAAACTGGACCATCTTTGCAAACAAATTTTGAACCGATGTTACATCTTCCACATTTGCCGATACCACATTTCATTTTAAGTTCCAAGGTTGTGTAAACTTGAGTTTTATCAAAGCCCATTTCAATAAGTCCTTGAAGAACAAACTTAATCATAATTGGTGGTCCACAAATTACAGCAGTACGATTGTTGTCAAAAGCCAATTCCTTCAAATAAGCAGGAACAAAGCCAACATGACCTTCCCAACCTTCCTCAGGTCTGTCAATGGTTACAAACACATTGAAATCTTTGTCGTTTGCCCATTCCTTTGTCATCTCCTCATAGTCCACAAGGTCGCCTGAACTTCTTGCACCATAAAGCACATCAACATGTCCGTAGTTATCTCTGTTTGCTCTTACATAATTGATAACAGAACGCAAAGGAGCAATACCAATACCACCTGCAATGAACAACAAATTCTTTTTTGCAAAAGCATCGTCAACTGGGAAAGGCTTTCCATAAGGTCCTCTAACAGTAATTTCGTCGCCAACTTCCAACTGGTGGATTGCCTCTGTCAAAATACCAC
Source organism: uncultured Christensenella sp. (assembly GCA_910584975.1). Classification (GTDB taxonomy): domain Bacteria; phylum Bacillota; class Clostridia; order Christensenellales; family UBA3700; genus MGBC100798. The sequence goes on along the minus strand of CAJUEA010000001.1, from coordinate 326,578 downwards.
ATCTTTTGATAGAAAACTCTTTAAACTCTGTGTTTGTAGGAGAAGAAGTAATTGAAAACATTGCCTCACCCACACCAGGAATTGATACCATTGCACATTGACCCGGTCTGTGGTCAAACATTATGCTTCCATCAATGCCAACAACTCCAAAAGTTTTAACATCATTTGTATCTGTGCGAACACTGATTACTTTTGCCACATGAGGTACTAATTCGTCTTTTATAATTTCACTCATTATTTGTTACCTCCCAAAGTTTTCATAACTTTAACAATATTCATTGAAACAGGGCATTTTGCAACACATCTTCCACAACCAACACAAGAAAACTCTCCATTGTGATTTGCAGGATGATATACCAATTTATGCATAAATCTTTGACGGAATCTTTGCATATGGCTTGGTCTGTTTGTTCCGTGAGCCATCATTGTAAAATCTTTTCTCATACAAGAATCCCAACAACGGAATCTTTTTACGCCAGTGTTTGTTTTGTAGTCTCTTACATCATAACATTGACAAGTTGGGCAAACATATGTACAAGTTCCACAACCGATACAGCTCTCTGACAATGCCTGCCACTCAGGACGAGCGAACATTGCATCAAGCTTATCCCCACCGAACTCTTTCAATGGCAAATTGTTAAATGGCAATTTGCTCATAATTTCACGAGTTTTTGCTTGACTATCTTTTACTGCCTTGTCATCGCTATTCTCAAAAAGTCCTGCAAACTCTGCCATAAACTTTTCGCCTTTTTCTGTCACAGGATTAAAGTAAATATTCTCTCCTGCAATATAGCTTTCAATATCGCCTTTAGGTTGAGCTGGGTCAATACCAAAGTTACTGCAAAAACAACTTTCCTCTGGCTTTGTGCAACTTAATGATATAACAATACCATGTTTGCGTCTTGCCTCATAAAAAGTGTCAAGAAAACCTTCAAGAAAAACAGTGTCAAGGATGTGAAAAGCTCTTACATCACAAGCTCTAACGCCAAAAATCACAAAATCTTCGGCAACAAGCTCGCCTTGCTCCACAATAATATGTTTGCCGTCTTTTTTGAAATTTGACAAGTCCTCACATTGTGGGAAGAATGCGTCTTTTGCACTTTTCACGGTCATTTTGTTCAAATTGACCTCTGCACCTTCACTCCATTCCTCAAAGTTAACTGCACCATTATTTTCGATAGGTGCATATAATCTCATTTTTTCATTAATAGCATTGTATAAGCTATTAAGGTTAGATAACGCTAATTTTTTCATTATTTACCCTCCTTATCACTTATAGCAGTCGCCTCAATATCGCCTTCGGTAAAGTTTACAAGTGGATTGCGTTGATCTGCAATCTCTCCTGCTTGATAGTCACCATAAAACTCATTGATATCCTTGATAAATTTGCGATTTAGCAAATGAAGTGGAATACCTTGAGGGCAAACTCTTGAACATTCGCCACAGTCAGTACATCTTCCTGCCACATGGAAAGCCCTTATGATATGGAACATTTTTTCCTCAAACTCAGTTGCATTTGCTTTTGCAGCAACATTACTTCTTGCATTGTCAAAAACACAAGTACGACAAGTGCAAGCAGGACAAATATTGCGACAAGCATTGCATCTTATGCACTTTGAAAGTTCTTTTTTCCAAAAAGCAAATCTTTGCTCTGCTGTCATTGCCTCAAGCTTTTTAACGCCATCAAATCTTGCATCACAAGCAGGAGTTGCAATTCCTTCTCCAATAATCTCGTCAGCAATTTTAAGCTCTGCGCCCTTGCAAGATTGGCATTTTGAAAGCAATACAGCTGCTTTTTCCATACTAGCATCGCCATATATACTATTAATAATTATATTATTATCATTATCAACAACATTTGTGATACCACTTACGCCTTGAGCCTTAATCTTGTCAATGTCAAGATGACCACTGCAACCAACGCCAACAATGTAAATATTTTCTCTGTTTACGCGATGCTCTGTAATAAGCTGATTCATACTATATGTATCACAAGGCTTTAAAACAACAGCAAACTTTTTGTCGCTTGTAATTTGAGATACAAGATATTTGCTCAAATTTGCACCACAAAAACTATTGTAAACAAAGCCGTTCAATCCACTTTCTTTTGTGAAGATTGCAGGAGTAGTATCATAAATAAATTCGCCTTTAGTCCAACCGATAACGCAATCAACAGTGCCATTATCCAAAAGCTCCTGTAATCTTTCTTTCAATTTCAATTCTAATCCTTGCATCTTATATCTCCTAATTTAACACATTCGCCCAAAGCTCTAATGTCCTCAACGAACTTGTTCATAACTGTAGAAAATTTAACACCTTCTGCTGCAGATACCCACTCAACACGAGTACGACCTCTTTCAATACCCATAAAGTCAAGCATGCTGTACAAAAGAGCAAGTCTTCTTCTTGTGTAATAGTTGCCAGTGCTGTAATGACAGTCGCCAGGGTGGCAACCACAAATAATAACACCATCTGCACCACGCTCAAAAGCTTTTAGTATAAACATTGGGTTTACACGACCAGAACAAGGCACTCTGATAATTTTTACATCAGCAGGATAAGTCAATCTGCTTGAGCCTGCAAGGTCAGCGCCTGCATAACTACACCAGTTGCAACAAAAAGCAACAATAGTTGGCTTAAATTCTTTTACTTCTTGCATACTGCTTCTACCTCCGCCATAATTTGACTGTTAGAGAATCCAAACAAATCCATAGCACCTGATGGGCAAGCAACTGTGCAAGCACCACAGCCTTGGCACAATGCTGGATTAACAGCTGCAACTCGTCTGTTTTCTCTGATTCCGTGGTCATTAATAAGTTTTGTTTCATATCCGATTGCACCATAAGGGCAAACATTTGCGCAGTTTGAGCAACCATTACACAACAACTCATCACTATGAGCCACACAAGGATTTGTAACCAATTTTGTTTTGCTCAAAAGTCCGATAACCTTTGCAGCACAAGCACTTGCTTGAGATACTGTTTCAGGAATATCCTTAGGACCTTGGCAAACACCTGACAAGAAAATACCTGCTGTTGGGCTTTCAACTGGACGCAATTTTGCATGAGCCTCTGTAAGGAAATTGTTTGTATCAATACTTGCTGTAAGCATTGATGCAACCTTTTTGGCAGACTCATCTGGTTCAATTGCTGTTGCAAGCACAACCATATCGCTGTTTACAAGAATTTGTTCATTGTTCAACAAATCACTTGCTTGCAAAACAAGATGTCCATCACTCTCGTATACTTTGCCAACTTGACCTTTAATATAATTTACATTATACTCTTCCACTGCTCTGCGATAAAACTCATCATAGTTTTTGCCAGGAGTACGAACATCAATATAAAATACATTTACATTTACATCAGGATATTTATCACGGATAAGCATTGCATGTTTTGCTGTGTACATACAGCAAATTTTTGAGCAATAGCATTTGCCTCTTCCACTGATATCTCTTGAACCTACACATTGAATGAATGTGATTGTGTGAGGATGAGAACCATCACTTGGTTTTACAAGCTTTCCACCAGTAGGACCAGCTGCATTCATCAATCTTTCCAATTCAAGGCTTGTGATAACATCCTTGCTTTGGCTGTAGCCATATTCGTCAAACTTGTCAAGCTTGATAGGATTGTAACCTGTTGCAGCCACAATAGCACCATACTCACGCTCAATAATCTCATCTTGTTGTGTGTAGTCAATAGCTTTTGCAGAACATACAGTTTGACAAAGTCCACATTTATCTTTAGTTATTTTAATACATTGTACAGGGTCAATAACTGCAACATTAGGAATTGCCTGTGCAAATGGAATATAAATTGCAGGTCTGTTGTTAAGTCCACAGTTAAATTCATTTTTGCCTTTCTTTGAAGGACATTTTGACATGCAATCGCCACAACCTGTACACAAATCTGTGTTGATATATCTTGCCTTTTTACGGATTGTTGCCTTAAAATTGCCAACAAAGCCACTTACTTTTTCCACTTCGCTGTAAGTTAAAAGCTCAATGTTAGGATTTGCAGCCGCATCAACCATCTTTGGTGTCAGAATACAAGCTGAACAGTCAAGTGTTGGGAAAGTTTTGTCAAGCTTTGCCATATTCCCACCGATTGTTGGTCTTTTTTCCACAATATCAACTTGGAAACCTGCCTCTGCAATATCCAAAGCAGTTTGAATACCTGCAATACCACCACCAATAACCAAAGCCCTTTTTGTAACTTGACTTTCGCCACTGATAAGTGGTGCGTTTAATTTTACTTTTGCAATCGCAGCGTTTGCAAGTGCAATAGCCTTGATTGTAGCCTCTTCAATATTTTTATGTATCCAAGAACAATGCTCACGAATGTTTGCAATTTCAACCATAAATGGGTTAAGCCCTGCTCTTTCCGCATTTTTACGGAAAGTACCTTCGTGCATTCTTGGAGAACAAGAACAGATAACCACACCATCAAGTTTATATTCTTCAATCGCATTGCGCATAATAAGTTGTCCGGCCTCAGAACACATATACTGATAATCTGTTGCAAACACAACACCTGGTTGCAACTTAACAGCCTCGACAACTTGCTTTACATCTACTGTTGCCGCAATATTACTACCACACCAACATACAAATACACCTATCTTTAGCACTTTTGTCCTCTCCTCTATTTCTTGAATTTCCTAAAAGCACTTACCAATGCTTGTTGAGGGATTTGCTCATCAATAATCGCAGGAATATCATTTGCATCCAAATAATTTTCGCCGACTTGTCTTTGCTTAACCACTCTGATAGCCTCAACTATTTTGGCAGGTTCAACACCACGAGGGCATCTTTCCACACAAGCAAAACAGCTTAAACAATGAAAAATTGATTTGCTGTCCATAAGCTCTTGAATTCTGCCATGTACCACCATATCCACAAATTTGTGAGGGGCATATTCCATTTCATTGAATGAAGGACAAGATGCAGAGCATTTGCCACATTTCATACATCTGATTGGATTTGCGCCACTGATACGAATAACTTCATTTGCAAGTTCCATATCTTTTTTCATATCGCCCTCCTTACTTTACACCCAAAGCTTCAGCCAAAAGCTCAGTAAAGTATTTCACCTCAATTTTGTTGTCTACTTTTGCATTTGCATTCAAATTATACATACAAAGCGGACACGCAGTGATTAGTTCTTCACAACCTTTATATTTTGCAGAATCAATAATTTTATCTACATTTTTTGTTGCTTGCTCAGGTTTAGTAACAGATATGTAACCACCACAACACTCATTACGGAAAGGATATACAACCGGAGTTGCACCCAATGCCTTGATAAAATCCTCAAGAATTGTTGGATTTTCAGGGTCGTCAAAAGCAAGTTCACTGCTTGGTCTTAAAAGTAGGCAACCATAGTAAGCACCAATCTTGCGACCTTTCAAAGGATTAACAACCTTTTTTGCCAAATTGTCAAAACCGATAACTTCTTTAATCAAAGTTAAAAAGTGAACAACCTCTGTTTCGCCGTTATAAGGTTCTGCAAAAGCACAATAGTTGTTTGCTCTCATATGAATATCACTGTTTGTTTTCATATCGTTGTTAACACGAGTCAAAACATGATGACAAGCAGAGCAAAGTGTCAAAAGCGGACGACCAAGCTCTTTTGCTTGATTAAGTGTTCTGATAGAAGACAATTTTGTAGCGATTTCGTCTTTTGCCAAAGGATAAACTCCTCCGCAACATTGCCAATTATCAAGCTCCTCAAACTGAATACCCAATGCCTCAAGTGAACGGCGAGCATACATATCAAGCTCTTTCGCCTTTGTCTTTAGGGTACAGCCAGGATAATAACTATAAATCATATTACCTCCACTGATAATAAATCATATACTTAAATTTTCGTGCATATCGCACATTATATTCAAAATCAATTTAGCAAGATAACAACTTAAATATGCTGAAAAAAGCTTTTTGATATACAATCAAATTTACTCATATCATAACAAAAATCAAATATCCATTCAATTTTTATCAATCAAAAATATCATTTGCACATCAAACAAAATTACATTTGCTATAACATAATGTTATTCAGCTTTTTCAATGTTAAATCGATCAAATATATTTGCCATTTTGATTTTGTTGCCAACAATTAATATTAAGTTCAAATTAAATCAAATTTCAATTTGAGCAATAACGCTTTTCAACATATTTGCACTGTTATGCAATTTTGCAATTTCTTCCTCAGTAAGGTCAGGCAAAATTTTTCCACAAATTCCATCTGGTCCTACGATAAATGGAATGCTTAGGCAAACATCCTCAATACCATACTCGCCGTGCATCATAGAAGATACAGTCATTGAAGTATTGCTTTGAGAGAAAATGCACTCAAGCAAATGACAAACACTGATAGCAATTGCATAAAAAGTTGCACCTTTTCTTTGAATGATTGTTCCACCTGATTTTTTCATATAAGTTTCAATTTCTTGCTTGTCAAAATCAAAATCTTTTTGATCTTTACAGCTAAACTTATTTTTGTAGTCAAGCAAGTTTACGCAGCCAACTTGGGCAATTGACCAAGGAACAAAAGAGCTGTCACCATGCTCACCCAAAACATAAGCATGAATACTTTTTTGGCTTACAGCCAAATGATCAGCAAGGCTTGAACGCAACCTTGAAGTGTCAAGCAAGGTGCCTGAACCAATAACTCTTTCCTCAGGAATACCTGAAACTTTTGTAAACACATATGTCATAATATCTACGGGGTTACTTACAATAACATACAAAGCATCTTTTGCATAAGGCACAATTTTTTGTGCAATGTCTTTGATAATGTTTACATTTGTTTGAGTCAAATCAATACGAGATTGACCTGGTTTTCTTGGAATACCAGAAGTGATAACAACAATATCACTGCCAACAGCATCTGCATAGTCGCCTGCATATATATCACAAGGTGTGCAGAATGGAATACCTTGACGAATATCCATTGCCTCACCCAATGTTTTGTCCTTATTGATGTCGATAAGCACGATTTCGCTTGCAACACCTTTCACCACCGCAGTGTAAGCAATTGATGCGCCAACGCTTCCTGCTCCAATAATTGTAACTTTTCTATTCATAGTAACCTCCGTATATCTATACAAATTTATTTAATTTTATTATTATTATTTTATCTATAATAGTGTACATTAGTATTCTAGCAATTTTTGCAAACAATGTCAATAGAAAAACTCTTATTTATTATAATTTCCTCAACAATTTTTGCCAAATCTCTCTTTTTGCAGCAAACAACAGCACAACACATATCAAAAATTGCGAATTTAAACAATTTTATGTAATGACAAATACATCAAGTATTTTAAACTTTAAATACAAAAACAAAATTAACAACTTGTAATCAATCTCCAATTTAATTTCAAAATCAAATCTCTTCTCATTTGGTCAAATACCTTAATATGTTACTTCCGACTTGTCCGTTGTAGCACTTTCCTTTTATTGACTCTCTAATTTTTTGAGGCAGATATTACAAATAAAAGTCCAATTTAAGCCTTGTTTTTTAATCTTGCTTTGCGTGCAAAAAAATAAAAACTTGTACTTAAAGGCAAAAACATTGCAAACTTAACACAAACATTTAGTCTCTTTTATGTAGATTTTAATGCTTTTACCTATTAAATATTTATTGGTAAATTTTACCTCAAACACTCACAAAAGTCTTATTTATAAAGCATTTTTAGCAAAATTTATTCTGCATTATGTGGATTTTTTTATTTTCGCAGATTATTTACAAAAACAAATTAAACATTACTGTTTTATGCTATATCGCTCAATTTATTTTTAGATATTATCGCTCTTTTATACCAAGTCAACCAACAATTAACAAAACTCTAAAATAAAATTAAACATATAAAATTCATATTGCACAACATACCAGCCAATTTAACTTATGCGTACAGCCAAAAGACAACTAATTTGACTTAAACAAACTTTAATAAAATACTTATTACGCAAAAAAGACTGCAAAATTGCAGTCTTTTTAATAAATTATCAGGTTTTAAATAACAATTTGTTATACAAAATGCGCTTACAATTATCTGTTAGCCAACTTTTCCATCAATTCATCCATAGATTTGTCGTCAACCTCATCAGTACTGATATCATCAAGTCCATTTTCAACCTTACTCTCATCTGGCTTTTCTGGATTTTTCTCAAAATTAATTTCTTGAATTTCCTCTTCTTGCTCGTCTTCTTCGGCAAACTCGGCAGGAACTTCAATTATATTATTGCTATCCTCAGCCTCTTCTGCAGTAACAACAACATTTGCAGCATTAACCTCAGCACTTTCATCCTGCACATTCTCCTCAATTTCTTGAATAGGCGTGTCGCCTTCAAAGCCTTCATTTTTTTCTGCCTCAATCACTGCTTTTTTATGCAACAAATAATTTCTGATTGCAGTTGCAATAATAATTCCACTAGAAATAACAATAACAACTATTGCCACAATTCCAATAATTGTCTCAGTAGATATAGCACTCAAGATATTCAACATATCATTTTCTCCTTCAAATCATTTTATATTATGCCCATTATGTATTATTCCCAACAAAACACATAATTTTTCGTAAGATAAATTTTTTAATTACTATTAAATTGTAGTATAACCACATTTTTTGCAACTTAAGCCGTGTTACAAAAACACTATCCACCACTTGATCACAAATTTAAACGCCTAATTCATACAAAATTTCAAAATACTTTTATAATTTTTTAGCAAGTTGTTTTATATATTCAGCAAGATTTTTGCCCAATTCCTCATTTCTTAAGCCATATTCAATATTTGCTTGCAAAAATCCGAGTTTATCGCCCGTATCATATCGTCTGCCTTCAAATTCGTAAGAGAACACGCCAACAGTTTTTGCCATAAGATTGATTGTATCAGTCAAATAGATTTCGCCATTTTTTGCAGGAGCTGTTTGTCTTATATAATCAAAAACATCAGGAGTCAAAACATATCTTCCCAATGAAACAAGTGTTGAAGGCAACTCTTCTCTCTTAGGCTTTTCAATAACGCCTTTCATTTCGCAATATCTGCCTTTTTGAGCGCCCTTAATTACAGCACCATACTTAACAGCATCTTCTTCTGCAACTTCTTGCACCCCCAAAATACTTTTGCCTGTAGTGTAATATGCATCAATCAATTGCCCAATTGCTGGTTGCTTGTCTCCGTTATAAACAATGTCATCGCCATAAACAACTGCAAATGGGGCATCGCCAACAAAAGTCTCACTTGCAAGCACAGCCATAGCTGAACCATTCATTTCCTTTTGTCTGCAATAGTAAAAATTAGCTTTATCAGCAAGCTCATTGATAACTTTTATCTGACAAGCTTTGTTGCCTTTTGCCAATATTTTCTCAAGTTCAGGTGCATAGTCATAATAATCCTCAATGCACTTTTTATTTTTTCCTAATATTATCAATATATCAGTAATACCACTTTTAACGCACTCATCAACAATCAAATCCAAAGAAGGAGTATCCACGATTGGCAACATTTCTTTTGGAATAGCTTTTGTTATAGGCAAAAATCTAGTACCAAATCCAGCACATGGGATTACTGCTTTAGTTACTTTTTTCATTCAACTCTCCAAATCTAATCAATTATTTACCCCCAACAAAACAAGATATTAAATCTTGAGTTTCATTTTAGCAAATAAATGCCTAACACATATTTGCAAAGGGTCTAATTAAATATATGTTAATTTACCATCAATTAACATAAAAATCAAATTTTTCATCCGATACAGCACAACTTATCGCGATATGCAAACAACAACCTGCTTATATAACAATAAGTTATCACAAATAATCTACAAATTATATAAAATTATTTTGCATCATTCAACATTAATTCAAACTGAAAGATTGTGTTTTAAACTGCAACAACTAAATAGCTTTTTGCAACAAAAACATAATATTATCTTTATATATTTAGTATACACTATAAAGAAAGATAAATCAAGTGTAAATTGCAAAAAGGCTTAAATATCTACAATGTGAAGATTTTTAAAGAGTTTTTATTACTAAATCATCATTTTTATAACAAATTTTCTATTTTATGTGGATTTATTTTTATTCTTTACAAATCCATAATATTTTTTACAGCACTATACTTGTATTTTTTTATATTATGCGTTATACTAATTATAGTACATTTTAAAGGACATTTTATGGCAACCATATTGCATTGCGACGCTAACAATTTTTATGCATCAGTTGAAATGATGCTCAATCCAAGCCTTAAAGATAAACCTGTTGCAGTTTGCGGAAATCCCGAAAAACGGCACGGCATTGTGCTTGCCAAATCTGAACTAGCAAAAAGAGCTGGAGTAAAAACAGGAGAACCACTTTGGCAGGCAAAGCAAAAATGTCCTAATCTTATTTTTGTAGCACCACACTTTGACGAGTATGTTGCAATAAGCAATAAGCTTTTTGATATGTACAGCGAATATACAGACAAAGTTGAGCCTTTTGGCATTGACGAATGTTGGCTTGATTGCACATCTTCAATAAACCTATTTGGCAGTGGAGAAAAAATTGCAAACGAGTTAAGAGAACGAGTTAAACGCGAACTTGGCATAACAATTTCTGTCGGAGTTTCTTTTACAAAGATTTTTGCCAAAATTGGTTCAGATTACAAAAAGCCAGATGCAGTTACTGTTATTGACGAAAATAATTATAAGCAAATAATTTGGAGTTTGCCTGTTTCCGACCTTCTTATGGTGGGAAGAAAAACTGCAAAGCTCTTCAAACAATTAAGCATAAACACCATTGGTGACCTTGCAAAATATGACAAGGAAACTTTGCAACAATATATCGGAATAAATGGAAAAAAGTTGCACGACTATGCAAACGGAATAGAAACAGAAGAAATCAAATTTGCAGATCAAAAACATATTCCTGAAAGTGTTGGAAACAGCACAACAACACCTTTTGACATCACAAACGCAAGTGAAGCTCAAGCAATTTTAACCTCACTATCCGAAATGGTTGCAGTAAGGCTACGCAAATATAAACTTATTGCAAATGGTATTGGTGTCAGCATCCGTTACTGTTCTTTGGAAGGGACGCATAAAAACAAAATGCTTGATTTTTCCACCTGCAACGCGCAAGATATTTCAGAGCAAGCTTTTGCAATCTTTCAAGAGATACACAACTTCAAAAATAATCCTCCAATAAGACAACTTGGCGTTTACACCTATAAACTTACTGCTGGCAAAAATCGCCAAACCTCTATGTTTGATATTACTCACGACAAACGCGAAAATTTGGACAAATCTATTGACAAAATTCGTGCAAAATATGGGCAAACTGCCGTTAAAACAGGCATTGTAGCCAAACATCAAGAAATCTGTGACGGATTGGTTGACAAAGAATTTCAACCATTCAAAAAATAAAGATAAAACACATTCAAACACTAATGCATTGCTAAATTATAAAAATAAACATATAAAAAAGGGAATATTTAGAGCAAATATTCCCTTTTTCATTTTACTTGTTTATGTTGAGGTTATATATTTTTCAAACTAACCATTAAATACAAATAAAGTCCATTTCATAAACACACATTTTTTTATCACAATATAATTTTAACATAACAATAAATATCTTATAGTGTTTTCAGCTTTTGGATTATCAATTGCTTTGCAATTTCTGGTATATCTACATCTGCAACCAACTTTTCCATTGGGCAAATGTCATCTCCTTTGCGATTTATGATTTTGTTAGTTAAGATATCATAAACAATTTTGATATTGTATTTTTTGCAAATTTCCACTGCCTCATATGTGGCAACTTGCACATATAATGCAGATATTTTCAAATTTGCATATAGCAAAGCTGCTGCTTTGCCAATAATTTTATCTGCAGCAACAAAGCCACAAAAATCTTTTTCACTCAAAATAAAATCAATCAATGGCTTTACTCCACGCTCCCTGCTAGTTATAATTTTCTTGCCATCAGATAGTACGCAAGTAAAATTTTCAGAAAGCAAAAGTTGTTTTACAACATTTAAATCAACCACAAAATCCTCCTAAACTCCAAAAAACACATAACATTTAATATCAAAACATTATTTCAATTTTATAAATTACTTGAAATCTTTCAATTATTTGATTTTTCAAAATTCATCACAAAAGAAATGGCAATCACAACAAGTGGAGCAATCACAGCTTGCAACAAAACACCTGCAAGTCCTGTTTGAATTTGTCCCCAAACCACAGCAATTGTCAATGGAGAAATGCTTTGGAAGATTGCGGCAAGCAACAAAAATGCACTTCTGCCTGCAATCGCTGCCAAAAGCACTGCTGGAAAAGCAATCCACACATTGTCAGCTATTTTTTTGGAAAAAGCACCAGAAACTGTCGCAAAAACAGCAAGTTCAGCTACCATATACGGCAAACGGCTCAATGCAGGCATAGCATTTCCAAAAGCAAGAGTAATCAAAAAGCTGACTATTGGTGACATAATTCCAACACCAAGTCCCCATTTGCAACCCAACAAACAACCACCTATAAGCACAGGCAAATACATTGGCAACCATTGAGCTCCACCACTTGCTCCAAGCGTAGCGTGAATAATTTGTGGTAATATAACTGCAAGTGCAATCAACCCAACGGAAACCGTCGTTTTGATTGTAATTTTAAATTTAAAACTGACATTTTTTCTTGTTAAAACAGCATCCAACATTTTTATACCTCCTTAAGTCTAACAGAAAAATCCGACATCATATCTGCGATTTTTATATTTTGTGGACAAACTTTTTCACAACTTCTGCAACCAATACAAGCATTTGGCAATTTTTCTTTTTCATAAGATGACAGCACCATTGGTGCAATAAAACCACCTTCCGTAAATCTATGCTCATTGTAAAGCCTAATAAGTTCAGGAATATCAAGCCCCAACGGACAATGACTTGTGCAATATCTGCAAGCCGTACACGGCAATTTTGTTTTTCCTGTCATACATTCAGCAATGTTCATTAATGTCTGCATTTCTTTTTCGCAAAGCATTTTGTCCTCTGCAAAAGTTTTTATGTTTTCCTCAACTTGTTTCATATCAGACATACCAGACAAAATTGTTGTAACTTCTGGCAAACTTTGCAAAAATCTGAAAGCCCAAGCTGGAATATTTTCATCAGGACGCAAAGCCTTCAACTTCGCCTCATCCTCACTTGCAAGGGATGCAAGCTTTCCTCCACGCAAAGGCTCCATAACCCACACAGGTATATTCCAGTTTGTCAAAAGCTGTGTTTTTTCTTTCGCCTTTTGAAATTCCCAGTCCAAATAATTTATTTGCAGCTGTCCAAACTCCATATACTGACCATATTTTTCCAAAAATCTTTGGATAACACCAATTTCGCCATGTGCAGAAAAACCTAAATGTTTAATCCTGCCATTTTGCTTTTGCTTTAAAAGATAATCAAAAATTCCATACTTTTCATCCAAATAGTGATCAATATTCATCTCGCAAACATTATGTATCAAGTAAAAATCAAAATATTTCACTTGACATTTTTCAAGTTGTCTTTCAAAAATCTCCTCGACCTTATCCATATTTGACAAATCATAACCAGGGAACTTGCTTGCAAGATAAAAACTTTCTCTCGGATATTTTGAAAGAATTTTGCCCATTGCAATTTCTGAATTTCCGTCGTGGTATCCCCACGCTGTGTCGTAATAATTGACACCATTTTTCATTGCATAGTCAATCATTTCAGCTGCCATTTGCTCATCAATATCTGCATAAACGCCATTTTTAATTGGCAAACGCATACATCCAAAAGCAAGCGCAGACAATTTTTTATCTTTAAACTGCTTATAAATCATATCTCCTCCCTAAAAGCTTATACACTTTATTTTTACAATCTATTATTTTGCTTATCACTTAATCTTAAACTTTAATAAAATCACTCATTGAATAAATTGCAACAATAACATTGTATCATAATTATTTGACAAATTCAATCCCACAAAAAATTAATAATTGAAAATTATCTTTAAAGCTATAAATTAATGTCATATTTTCATTTATTATTTGTATTTTATCATTTTACTATCGATTTTTGAATGGTATTTTAATTTTTTTAAATCTGAACAACAAGTTTTATATAAGCTGAAATAACCATTATTATTTACTCAAAAACTATTTGTTTAAAATTTTAAATGATTGTTGCTTAAACTTATTTATCTTTTATATATTTTATAATTTTCGCAGGGACACCAGCAACAACACATCCCTCAGGCACATTCTTTGTCACAACAGCCCCTGCTGCGATAATTGAATTATCTCCAATGCTCACACCATGACATATTGTTACATGTGCACCAATCCAAACACGGTTTCCAACTTTTACAGGCGAATGATACATGCTAGCTCGATTTTGAGGGTTAAAGTCATGATTTAAAGTTGCTATAACAACTTGTTGTCCAATAAGCACATCATCGCCTATTTCAATTCCACCTTGGTCTTGAAAACAACAGCCTGAATTGATAAAAACATTTTTTCCAAGCTTAATGTTCAAGCCATAGTCAGTTGAAAATGGTGAAAAAAGACGAAAACTATCATCCACTTTCTGTCCTGTCAATTCAGAAAACAACTTACAAATCTCATCCGTAGTGTGATAAACTCGATTGATTTCATTAGTTATTTTCAACGCCCTTTGAGACATTAAGTGCATATGCGTATGCATTTCCGAATTTGCTTTTATACAAGCAGTCTGTTTTAATCCTTCTTTAAATTGCTCAGAATTCATAACCACCTCTAACATTTATATTTTAAAACATAAAATCAGTTATGTCAAATACTTATATTTTATGCAACACCTATAATTGACAGGCATATGTTTATATGGTATAATTGCATTATCAAAAGAGGTTAACTATGGAAATCCGGGAATTAAAATATTTTTTGGCAGTAGCAAAAGAACAAAGCATATCAAAAGCAGCAAAAGCATTGTTTGTCACTCAACCTAACTTGTCAAGGCAAATGCAAAATCTTGAAACTGAAATCGGACAACAACTTTTTATCCGTGGCACAAGAAAAATTACTCTTACCGACGCTGGTCAGTTACTTAAAAAACGCGCAGAAGAAATTATTGAACTATACAAGATTACGCAAACTGAATTATCAAATCCAATCACTGATATAAGTGGAGATATTTATATTGGTGGTGGTGAAAGTTATGCACTTAAAGTCATTGCCAAAGCTGCCTATGATGTAAACCGTGAATATCCAAAAGTTAAATTTCACTTATTCAGTGGCGATAGTGGGACTATTTCCGAAAGACTAGATAATGGACTTATAGATTTCGGCATATTCATTCAACCTTTTGATTTATCAAAATACGACCATTTACGATTACCACTCTCTGATACTTGGGGAGTAATTATGCGTAAAGATAGTCCACTTGCAGCAAAAGAATACATTACCCCACAAGACTTGTGGGACAAGCCGATTATACGCTCCCGTCAATCTATTGGCAAAAACAAAATAAGTGAATGGTTTCAAAAAAGTGACGACGAATTAAACATTGTTGCCACTGGCAATTTATTGTACAACATGTCACTTCTTGTAGAAGAAGGAGTTGGATATGCAGTTAGCCTTGACAAAATTATCAACACAACAGGCAATTCAAATTTATGTTTTCGCCCACTTTATCCCAAACTTACATCACATCTTGATATCGCTTGGAAAAAATATCAAGTTTTTCCAAAGTGCGCAGAAATATTCCTAAAACGATTGCAAGATAATTTGCAAAACGAAAAAACTAGCAATGAATGAAATGTTAGCAATTAAAAATTAAACTATTGCTTATAGCATTTAAATTAAATATTTGACTTTACTATCGTAAAAACCAAAATGATTAATTCAATTTTACTCAACAACCAAGTTGGAGATTCCTCGACTAGGCTCTGGATGACATTGTTTCTGTCATTCTGAGTGGAGCGATAGCTTATCACGGGGTCCCCACAAAATAGCTTTTTTTGGGTGGGGGGTATAAGGAAGAATCTCAAACTCTGTGTATTGAGCAAATAAATTATTATTTAACTACCCACAAGCACAACTTGAGATCCCTCGATTACACTCGGGATGACACAAGCACAAGCATAATTTAGTAAGTGTAATTCTTTTTCTGTCATTCTGAGCGAAACGAAGTGCAGTCAAAGAATCTCAAATATTGCGTACTGACAATTAAAAATGATTTATTTTATCCTTTACTCAACAAGCATAGCCAGAGATTTCTCGACAAGCTCGAAATGACATATCCAATAAACCAAGTCAGGAATTCTTTACTTCGTTTTTTTCAGAATGACTGGATAAATTGGTCGTGTCATATTGAGACAAATTGTTTTATTATTTCAAAGATGTCGTCGGAAATGACATGCTCGATACGACAAGCATTTTCCTCTGCACTATTCTCCTCTGCCCCCATTTTGATTAATGCTTTTTTTAATACTTGATGTCTTTCAAAAATACTTTCTGCCTTTGCTTTTCCTTCAGCAGTAAGCACAATTTCCCCAGTTGATTTTATTTGAATATAATTTTTTTTTGCAAGTAAATTGACAGCTCTTGATACACTTGATTTTGCATATCCGAGTTCTTCAACGATATCAACTGACCTTACCAAGCTTTTTTTGTTTTTTAAGCTTAAAATAGTTTCCAAATACATTTCTTCAGACTCATAAACTTTCATAACTGCCTCCAAAAACTTTATCACTTTTTTGTTTTACAATAAGCACTAATAAATTTTTTACACATTGTTTTTATATTATTTTAACATACAAAATGGCAAAAATCAATATTTGTTAAACAAAAAAAAGCAAGCCCCTATGAAAAGACTTGCATTTTTCATACTTTTAGCGATTGATAAATCAAGCAAAGAATGTGCCTTTAGCTTGTTCTTTAATTTCTTTTGATGCGATAAATGGAATTCTTGTTTTGTAATCATTTTTTGCAGCAACAATTTGCTTTGTTGGCCATTTGAAGATTTCCAAATTCCATCTGTTGATGCAATCATTGTAAACTTCTCTTGCAGCAGTAACTTCTTTTTGCAAATAGCTATTTTGCTCCATTGCAGCTCTAATGCTATCGTGAGATCTAAGCTCTGGATAGTTTTCCATAACAAAACGCAAACTTGAAGATGCACCATCGATTTGTTGAGAATATTCATTTCTTTCCTCGCCTGATTGAGGATGAATGCCTGAACGCAAAGATGCAAGTTGAGCGAATGTCTCCTTGTCTAAGTCAACGGCTTTGTTTACAAGTTGTGCGCAGTTTTGCAAAACAACAACCCTTTGCTCAAGAAAGTTATCGATTGTTGATGCAGCTTTGTTAATTTGTTGTTCAATACGCTTTAATTCGTTGTCTGCATTTTTTTTCATAATCAAAAATACAATACCCGGAATAATGCCCAATACCCAAAGCATAATTTCAAAAATCTTTGAGCCAACACCAACTTTTGGGGAGATTTGCTTTGCAATTACTTTTACATCTCTGCCCTCTTCCATAGTCTCATCATTCAATTCGTCCAATTCATTTGCCATAAATTTTACCTCCCAAGTAAAAAATACTTTTTTAAATTATTCAGCTTTTGCTGATATTTTTATTACAGATATCTTGTGTGATACCTAATTAATAACAAAATTTCATTTAGATTTTGTAAAATGCTTTCCCATATAATCATTAAGAGTCAAATTATATTGCATACTTTATTAATATAAAAATGCCTTTAATATATCAAATAAAAAGTGTTATTTTTATTAAATAATATATATAATTACAATTTTAAATAATACTAAACTAGCATTTTCAAATCTTTAATTCAACAATTAATCAAATAAATGTTGATTTTTTATTAATTCGTGAATCGCTGCCATAAACAAAATTCTTTTTTCTTTTTGCGCTTTCAAGTCTTTTGTTTTCAAAATAGTGTTTATTTTGTTTGCAAGTTCATTTGCAACGCCTTCTTTTGGAAGGACAATCATAATTCCAGAACATTCTGCAATAGCAGATTTGCCACCATTTGCCACATCATTTTCTTGCAATAATCTTACAAGTTCAGAATATTTTTCATTGTTCAAACCATTTGCATCAAACAACAAAGCCTCAGTGGTGCACTCCAACGGAAAATATTCATCCCAATACACAGGAACACTATACATTCTGCCATTGCCTGCAATGCGAGGGACATACTCCACCCTTGGGGTTATACCAAACGAACTGGCAAAAATCATTATATTGTCCACAGCCCCAATGCTTGGCTTATACTTGATTTTGTAAATTGCTCTTGTTGCACTATCGGCATTTGCCAAAAACTCTGCAGGCAAAATGTTTGCCATCAATTCCGCCTCACGGGCTGCAATATTTGTTTCGGAACTCAAATCGAAAGACATATCGTTTGGCAAAAGTTGTTGATACAACGGAATGTTTAAAAGCGGCGCCAACATAAAATATAAATGCTTAAAAAAGTCTTTGTTGTAATTTGCAAACAACTCTCTTGAAATATCCACGCTGTATGATGCAAAATCTCTGCCTGCAAGCATTTGCCAATTATCTGCGTGATGAGCAAGCACGGTGTTTATTTTGCCTTTTTTGATAAAATAAAAATCGTCATCGTATGGAGAATCCTTGATTAAATCAATTGTGTTTCGTTGTGCCAGTGGAGTAAACAAAAGCCTGAATTGTGTTTCGTTATCTCTGTCGAACGCACCAAACAATATGTCAAACTCTGTATCGGACATTGCCACAAAGGAGCCATCTCCATGTTTCATATCATCCTGCACAAGCTTAGAAAGTTTTCTTTCTCCACGCTTAACCATACGCTCAATTTGCTTGTCGTCTTTGTTTTTTGCCTGAGGACTTCTTGAAAAATTCAAATTTGGAGCAGCCTCATTGGCATAAACAAGAAATGTTTCATCATTGTAATAAGGACAAGGTCTTGAAACTGTTGCAACCAAAGTTTGGCTGTGGGTGACAGTTTGAACATTGCCTTTAGAATCTCTTCGAGTTTCTGTCCAAGTAACCACCAAACTGCCCTCATAGACTTTTGTGCCCATTTCCATTTCAACTTCTCTTGCAATGACAAACGGATTTTTTGCAATCGTACCAACTATCATATTTGTAGTAGTGCTGTCATCCTCAGAAAAATATGGAAACTTGAAATATTTGTTCAAATACACTTCGTGCAAAACTGAATAATAATTATCAATATGTATGATTGTATCAAGGCTGTTTACCAAATCATGTGTAATATCGCTGCTGAACAAACTATTTAATGGTTCCATTTGTTTCCAAGCCTCTTGCAAAATGCTATCTGCATTTTCTTTTAGCTGTTTGGCTGATTCCTTTAGCAATTTGATTTTTTTGTTTATAACAAGAGTGATTATCAATATCGCAGCGACCATTACAACAGCCCCAATGCTAAGTGTCAAAACGCCTGCAAATACAGATGTGCCAACTTTTATTGCACCATAAAGCATAAGGGCACCAATAATTATAGCTATGCCCGCAGCAACACTTAAGAAAATCAAAAAACTTTTTAGATTTTTTTGCACATTTAGTTTTTTTCTTTCTGCACGAAATAAGCCGTCTGCATCATTAAATTTTTTTACAGTTTCCTGATTTTGTTTCACATCTATATGACTTGTTTTGACAAGATGTTCATAAGTTGCGTCAACCAGTTCATCAAATCGTTCTTGATATTTTGAATATTCTTTTAAAGGTTCTAATATTTCTTTCACACAACCCTCTCTGAAAACAAATTAAACTATTTATTTTATTATATCAAATTTTTGCAGAATTGTCAATAAAATGCAAAAATCGACAAATTGTACCTTTAGACTATATTCCGATTAATTCTTCAACATAACTGCGATTTCAAACACTCCACTTTTCAAATTATAGTCGACATCGCCATCGTATTTGTCAGCAATATCACAAACTGATTGCAAGCCAAAGCCGTGTTGCAATTTGTTTGCTTTTGAGGTTACACCAAACGCTATGTTGTTATTGATCGTACTATTTGTCATATTGATAATAAAATATTCTTTTCGTTCAGTAACATTTATTTTTATAAATTTCTTTTTACACTGACAAACTGCCTCAATCGCATTGTCAAAAAGATTACCAAACAACACACACAGATCTATTTCGTCAATTTTTATTTGCTCGCTTACAAAAATGTGATGTTCAAACTCAATATTTTTGTCCTTTATCTCATTAAATTTAATGTTTAGCAACACATTAAGCCCATTTAATGCAGTATACTTCACAAAATTTGCTTTTGTTGCAATGCCGTACATTTGCTCAATCAAATCTTTGACTTCGGCAGTGTTCTCGCCTTGCTCATAAAGCTTAAACAAAATATGCTTTAAGTCATGCATTGCTTTGTTTGACTGCATTGACATTTCAATTGTCTTTTGATAATATGATTTTTCTTTTTGCAACTCCTGCATTCTGAAAGTTTCAAGTTGCAACTGCTTTTCACGATTTCCAAACGCCTCAATCAAAAATAATGCTAACAAGCAAGATAAAGTCAAAATTCCAGCCGAAATCAATATCAAAGTTTTTGAAGTGTTATTTTGTGATTGATCCAACAAATAGGATTGAATTGTCAGCACAATAAAAGTTGCAAGTGGTAACGCTAAAGATGTCAATGAATACCATATTTTTGTTTTGATTTGTTTATCTCTAAGTTTGATTGCAAGAAGTTGCATAAAAAACAGCAACAACAGCTTGGAAACAAAAGTTACAACTGCAACCATATTCTCATTATTTTTGTTGTTTTGCAATGGAAAACTTAGTGCAATTGCCACTACTACACCAGCAATTACAAAAATAGCCATGCAAATGATAGATGATACAACAATAATTACATTTCGTTTGTTTTTGCCAATATCAAAAGCAAAGGACAACGCAAGCAACAACATTGCGCTTACAACAATATCCACAAAATATATTTGAATAAATATAGAGCTTATTGCTGCAAAAGCCACATATCCCACGCCCAGCATACTTGCAACCCACCAGTTTACTTTGCGTTTATCGTTTGATTTGTAATACACCTCAAATGCAACGGCAAATTCAACTATTGCAAGCATTATGATGATAATCACTTTACTTTCCATAGTGCACCCCATTTAAATAACGATTGAATGCACGCTTAAAATCTGCACTTTTTGACCTTGAAATTGGAATTGCAACTCCGTTATCAAAAGTTACATATTGATTGTTAAACTCTTTTACATAATACAAATTTACCATATAGCTTTTGTGAGGTTGAGCAAAATTCCTTTCAAGCAAAAAATCATAATATTTGTTTATCTTTGCCCTTGTCACACAAACTTCTCCACTTACAAGCACAATTCTTAAATGCTTGTTGTCACTTTCCACATACAAAATTTTCCCAACTTCAAAAACTCGTTCTGCCTCGCCACAAACAATTGTCAGTTTGCTTATTCTTCTTGACAATTCTTCTTTCGCACGATTAAGCTCAATGACAAGGTCTTGTTCTTTCACTGGTTTTGTCAAAAATTGATATGCATAATTTCGCATAGCCTCAGTTATGTACTCAGTATAACTGGTTACAAAAATAATCAAACACTTTGGGCAAAGCTCGTGCAATTTGTTTGCAACCACCAACCCATTTATTTCAGGCATTTCTATATCTAAAAAAGCAATGTCAACATCTTGCATTATCTCCCTTGTCAGTTGCTTTGCAGATGAAAAATCCTCTATCACAGCCCCATCGCCCATCAAGTGTTTATTGCATAACTGCAAAAGATTGCCTCTTGCTGTATTGTCATCATCACAAATTATTATTTTCATAACCTCAATTTCCCCTCGCCATTGCCATTTTACACAAAAAGCTCAAAATACAACTTAATGCAAATTAATTTATAACAATATTATTATACCTAATTTTTCAGCAAAAGTAAATAGCAAATAATGCGAATTTGCCTATTTAAAGCAAAAAAATACCAAAACTGGTACGACGATTGCCATACCAGTTTCGGTAATAGAATTGTAAAAAGTTTTATGAAGTTAGTACTTCCGAAATTTAATAAAATTAATTGTTTATCGATAGCAGTATATCGCAATTAATTTTAGGTCTTTTATGATTTTATTATAATAATTTTTAAAATCATTGTCAATTTATTTTTTTATTTCCTTTGGTTATTTACCTAAATATTACAAATAGTAATAAAAATTTAATTTGAACAATCATTTATACACACTATTAGATATGTTTGTTAACTATATGGTTATAATTCTTTTATAAATTAGACTAAAATTTACTATTAATTTATGATTTTTTATTAACAAAAGTAACGCAAAAAGCTTTTTACAAATTGATGTAAAAAGCTTTTATTTTGAGCTATTAGTCTTTTAAATTTTCTTTGACAATATTGCTTACATTGTCTTTTGAGGCTTTTTCGCTGTACTCGTTCATCATTTTGATACTTCTTGCATCGTGATTTACGCAACCAGCACCATTAACACAACCTCCTGTACAAGCCATACCTTCAATAAACAAGCCCTTTGCAATGCCTTTGTTGTTCTTCAATAATGTTATTTTTATATTATCCAACCCGTCAGCACAAACAATGTTTGGCACTATGTCAAGTTTTTCTTCTTCTATGATATTTTTCACAGCCTCGCTTACACCACCAACACGGGCAAAAACTCTGCCAAAATAAGATGCAGATTTAATTTGAGTTGGCTCAAGCTCCTCCACTTTTATATCACGGCTATCAATCAGAGCCTGCAACTCCTCAAAAGTTATAACATTATCAACATAATCTTTCACACTGTCAAGCTTTGCCTCATTCTTTTTGCTTATACAAGGTCCAATAAAGATGACTTTTGAGTTTGGCTCTTGCTTTTTGATAAGCTTTGCACACTCAACCATAGGAGACGGATTTACGGATATACTGCATGCAAGCTGAGGGAATTGTTTGTTGACATACTCCACAAATGAAGGGCAACAAGAAGACATCAATGCAGATTTTTCTGCATATTCGTGAGCATCTTTGTACGCCGTTATATCTGCGCCCAAAGCCACCTCAAAAATATCATAAACACCCAAAAGCTTAAGTGCTGTGCAAATTTGCTCCACTGAAGCATAATTAAACTGAGTGCCTATTGATGGTGCTACCATTGCATAAATTTTGTATTTTTGGTTATTTTCGCTCTTTTTAAGCATTTCAATTGTGTCAAGTATGTAAGACCTATCTTGAATTGCACCAAAAGGGCATTTTGCCATACACGCACCACAACTTACGCATTTGTTGTAATCAATGCTTGCTTTTTTTGTTTTTTCAACCTTGATTGCACCAATCTTGCAAGCACGCACGCAAGGACGAACATTTTCACGAATTGCGTTGTAAGGACAAGCTTTAAAGCATTTGCCACATTCAATGCACTTGTCAATGTCAATTACAGCTTTTTTTGTTTTGCTTATGCGAATAGCCTGCACTGGACAACTTGATACGCACCTGTGAGAAATACAACCACGACAACCTTCACTGACAGTGTAGCGATCAATTGGACACTCATCACAAGCAATATCCAAAACCTCAAGCAGTTGATTTGGCAATTTCCAAGTGCCTATAATATTACGCACCATTTCTTCAACAATCGCCCTATCCTTATAAATACAGCACCTCATTGCAGGAGAACTATCAGGAACTAAAATACGAGGTATAGCATAATAGCTGTCACTCAATCTGCCTTCAAAAGCAAGTTTGGCAACTTCTTTAAGCACTTTATATTTCAGTTCTTGTGTTGCATTATCAAATACTCTCATCTTTACTCCTATGTTAAAACTCTCAAAAATACCTGTCAAAAATCGGCATTAATATGCTTTAAGCAGGTTTTAGCTTAATTTTGTTAGGTCAATTTTTATCTTTTGCCTTTTCCTATAAATATTGATATACTTTTGTCCATTATCAATCAAAAAATCTTTTACAACATCAAACTTATCATTTACTCTTGATATGCGATGTGCATCTGAACCAAAAGTAAATTCACTGCCACCGAGTTCAATATACCTTTGCACAATGGATAGATAAGGAAGAAAAGGCGTGTTGGTGCCACGATTATGCGAATTAAGTTCAAGTGATACTCCACGACTGATTATCTCTTTCAATATGCTGTCAATTATGTCAGCAAATTCACAATAATTCATATCTCTGTCATCAAAAGGTGCTTTTCTGCAAACATAACCGATATGTGTGATAACATCAAAGTCATATTTAGCCTTTACGCTATCAAGCACAGCCAAAAGATATTGTTCATATGCCTCTCTTTTGCTCTTGCCATCAAAATACACCTCATGATAACAATCAATACCGTTTACCGAGTGCACAGAATTTAAAATCAAATCTAAATCACAGCCACTTAGCATTTTCAAGTAATCATTTTCCGCAGCTTTGGAAAAACCACACTCAACGCCACACGCAATTTCAATTTTATCTGCATACTTTGCTTTTGCACGCATTGTATCTGCCAAATGAAAAGGCATATCTAAAAGCTTGATATCTTTGTCAATAGATTCTCCATACAAGTAATCAAAATCCAAATGATCGGTAAATGCCATATAGCGTACGCCTTTTTCAATGGCAACCTCAATCATTGTGTCAATGCTTGTCGGACTATCTACGGAATGATTGCAATGTGTATGACAATCAAACATACTTTTATCCTCAATTTTTAAAGTTACAAATCAAATTTTGTCAAATATACCCTCAAAAATCGACACTAAAAACAATTTTTGAAATAAGAACAAAATTTTAATACATTTTTTAATTGCAACTTTTTATCATTTTTTTAATTTGCAACCTATTATTTTTCGTCATAACCATTTGGGTTATTAGATTGCCATCTCCAGCTATCAGCACACATTCTGTCAAGATTGAATTCTGCCTTAAAGCCAAGCTCGTTGTATGCAAGTGTTGGGTCAGCATAGCACTCTGCAACATCTCCAGGACGGCGAGGAGCGATTTTGTAGTTTACTGGCTTACCACAAGCTTTTTCAAATGCTTTTACCATATCAAGCACGCTGTAACCATTGCCTGTGCCAAGGTTGTATGTAACAACACCAGGATTTGTCTCCAACTTGCTGATTGCAAGCACATGTCCTTTTGCAAGGTCACAAACATGGATATAGTCACGAACGCCTGTGCCATCATGTGTTGGATAGTCATCACCAAACACGCTAAGTTGTTTTAGCTTGCCAATTGCCACTTGTGTGATATATGGCATAAGATTGTTTGGAATACCATTTGGATCTTCACCAATCATACCACTCTCATGAGCACCAATAGGGTTGAAATATCTTAGCAAAGCAATATTCATTTCTGGATTTGCTTTGTAATAGTCTCTCAAAATTTCCTCAATAAACAATTTTGTTCTGCCATAAGGATTTGTTGCAGAAAGTGGGAAATCCTCTGAAATAGGAACGCTTTTTGGCATACCATAAACAGTTGCTGAAGAAGAAAATACAAGGTTGTTGCAACCAAACTCTTTCATAACCTTTAGCAAGGAAAGTGTGCTTATCAAGTTGTTTTCATAATACTTAAGTGGAATTGCAACTGATTCGCCAACAGCTTTAAGTCCTGCAAAATGAATAACAGAGTCAATTTTTTCTGCCTTGAAAACTTTGCGAAGAGCCTCTTCGTCACAGCAATCAATTTCGTAAAACTTAATTTTTTTGCCAATAATCTTTTCCACTCTTTGAAGAGCGATTGGCTTGCTGTTGCAAAAATTATCCACAACAACAACATCTCTGTTTGCTTTATCCAATTCGATAATTGTATGGCTACCGATATAGCCTGCTCCACCTGTAACTAAAACTGACATAATATGCCTCCTAAAAATAATCTTTTATGATTTTTTAATTTATATTTTATACTAAAATAATTTAATTTGAAATTCAAGCAACACTGTTAATTTATACATTATATTAATATATCGTCACATCTTAATTAATTCTCAATATATATAATCATATTGCTTATTTCATATTCAACAATGCCTAAAAACAAAACAAGAAAATTTATTTTATTTTTCAAACTTAAGCACTGCAAACTTATCAGGGATATGATAATTTGGAACTATTGTATTGCTGTAGCTCAACAAAATTTGCTCGTCATTTTTATCTTTTTTTATTCTGTAAGCGTTAAATTTCCAGTCCCCTTCAAACTTAGCATTAAAAAGCTTTGCAGGCAACATCCCTTGAACTATCCAACCATATTCAGTTGCATAAATCTTGCTGTCAATAATATTTTTTTGCATAAAATCAAGACTTGTGCTACCTTTAAGGTCATTTGTCACTTGTGCACAAAAAACACCACCAATGCCATTCCATTCAAACTCCATATAATGCGTTTTATCTTGTGTTGGTTGAATAAATAATTCAACTGTTTCCTCATTGTAAATTGGAGCATTGTACTTCCTCATAGTGCAGTTAATTTTGTCATCCTCAACCTCAAAGCGATAAAAAATGCCTTTGTCATTATAAGCAAGACAGCATTTTGTTTTATACAAAGCACTGCCATCCCCGCAATTTGCAGTAAGCCACATAATATCAGTTTGTTTCCAATTAATATCCTCTGCAAATTGAGCAGTTGTCTTTTTAATTAAATATGTATTCATACTTTGCTGTATTTCCTCGCTATTTCGTCCATTTTATCGCGCAAATTTTCCATATCACTAACCATTTTAAACTGAGTGTGACATCTAACGAGATTGTGTTCTGGATAATGAATTTTGAAATAAGTGTCTCCTTCCAAATAATCAGTCAAAAATCTCATACCACATTCAAATGTCATCATAATTGCACCCAAAGACAACAAATCACGCTCAAGTGGAGTGATGCAATTTCCAATGCCTGTCATAAAGCCTTTTGTAAAGCTTTCAAACAACTCAATATCAAAACCAACTTTTGTAAGGTCAGGTTCGTCCTCAAGTCCTGTGTTGCAGCCAGAACGAATAGCATCGCCAAAATCATAAAGCAAACTACCAGGCATAATTGTATCCAAATCAATTACGCACACTGGCTTACCTGTTTCCTCACTGATTAAAACATTGTTAAGCTTAGTGTCATTGTGAGTAACTCTCAATGGCAAAGTCTTGCTTTCAAGCAAAGTTACAATATTATCACACATAGCAGAGCGTTTTAGTACAAAATCAATCTCATCACGAACACTATCTGCTCTTTTTACAATATCTTTGTCCACTGCATTGATAAATTTTTGGAATCTTGATTGAGTATTGTGAAAATTTTGAATAACCTCAAAAAGTCCACTTGCATCATAATCGTTTAGCATTTTTACAAAATTACCAAATGCATAGCCTGCACCTTCAAAAACTTCCTTATCCTCAGCAATTTGCAATGCCACAGTGTTTTCAATAAATTTATAAATACGATAAGCACCATCTTTGCACTCAAAATAACTTTTCCCATCATTTGTAAGCACAAGATTAAGTGTTTCAATATCAGGATTTCCTCCATTTGCAATGATACGCTCTTTCAAAAAAGATGTAACACCAAGAATGTTGCTCATAAGTCCTTCAACATTATTGAAAACTGTTGTATTAATTTTTTGCAAAATATAACGGCAAATCATTCCGTTGTTATCACACTCAATCAAAAAAGTTGTATTAATATGTCCATTTCCATAAGGCTCGATTTTTATAGGCTCGCCATTAATTTTAAATTTTTTAACAATATCTTTAATATCCATATTTCCTCCAGTTTATATCTATTATATTTTACTACATTTAAATAAAAAAGTAAAGGCTTTTTTTAAATTAAAATATAATATATTTATAAATAATATAATTAATATTTTACTATATAAAAATTCAATTATCTTAGTCAATATTTTCGTATATAATTTTGCTTTTTAAAAAAACTTTTTTGTACAATCTTGAGCAAAGTATTATAAAATTACAATTTTTATTGCTAAACAAGAAAAGATAATATTGCTTTATTCAAAGAAAGACATCCCACATTAGCACATTATTAATAAGATAAAAAAATCACTCTTGCAAAAAGCAAAAGTGATTTTGTTTTTAAGTTGTAGTTTTAGGCTGCAGGTTGTTCAGTAACTCTTCCGTCTCTCAATTCTTTGTAGAAAGTTTCAAAATTTTCAACCATTTTACCTGACTCGTCAAACTTCATACCAATTTCCAATCC
Source organism: uncultured Christensenella sp. (assembly GCA_910584975.1). GTDB lineage: Bacteria > Bacillota > Clostridia > Christensenellales > UBA3700 > MGBC100798. The sequence goes on along the minus strand of CAJUEA010000001.1, from coordinate 298,346 downwards.
CGGAGGAACTGAACCATTGCTGTTGTCATAGTAACCCCAAACATCGATTGTTTTCATAATCGCACCCGCAATGCTTGGAATTGGGAATCCACCACCTGTTTTGTCAAAGCAAGTTGAATATCCAATATCTTTATAATTTAAAACAACAGAATCATTCTTTGGCAATCCACCACCTGTTCTGATTTTGATGATAGCAAAGTGAATATACAAATTGCCAGCAGCGTCCTTACCTTTCAAACTGTTGTAAGATGGCTTTGGAATTTCTGATGATGCAATAGGGTTTGCGATGTTTGCAAAGTCCTCTGTTTCAGGAAGGAATGCCAAACCATCTTGCAATTTCCAGTTGTAAATATCAAGGAATGAACCTGGGACAACTTCAAATGTATTCCATGTTGCATCTGCATTGCTTTCTGTGATATCACCATCAAAGCAATAGAACAAAATACCACCAGTCAATGAATTTGCAATAACATTGTTTTGGGATCTAATGTAGCAAGCATTATTTGCAGAAGTTTGAATTGAAATTGCTGTATCGGCAGCGTTTCTTACAATAGTACCTTCCAAATCCATATCAACTGCTTTAAGGTGCAATACCTTACCACCATTTTCAATCAAGCAATGTTTAACTTTAACATTAATCTTTTCTTCAGGACTGCCTGCAATATTAACGATATTACCATATCTACTGAACAACAAAACACCACGGCTATCGATTGTGCTTTGAGGACATCCATACATATCACCATTTACAGCCTCGCCATCAGCAACTGGTGCAGAACCTTCTTCCTCTTCGTAATCATCCTCAACACCATAAGTGCTCATATTGTTTCCTGTTACATGAACATCTTGGAAAAGAATTTGTTCGCCATCTTCTCTGTTGTTAATATTGATTGCATCCATTCCCCAAACTTTACCATTTCCTGGCAAATAAGGAGCACCAAATTTTTTACTGCTTGCTTTTGCTCTTGTGCAAGCAAGTTCAAAAACATCTATTGTTTTGCCATTGCCATAAACATCATTGTAAATTTGAATTGTTGGATGGTCATCTCTCTTCAAACCAACCAGTGGAGGAGATTGAACATTTGCTTGCAAACATATAACTTTTTTCTCACTAGCTACTCTTCTCAAATCAGCCCAAGTGCTAACATTTACAGCATCAGCTTTAACAATAGCATTTATTGTTTTTGTTTCAGCTGCACCACCTTCTTCTGTTGCAGGAGCATCATATGTAAAAGTGAATGTTTCATCAGAACTGCTTACAGTAAGTTTTGTTCCTTGAATTTTTGAAGTTCCTTCGCCCATTTTAAAGTTTGCACCACCTGGGAAAGTAGTTGTCAAATCGACGGTGCCTTCTGTACCAAAGTAATATGGCAAGTCTGTCATATCAACAATAAGTTGTGTGTTACCCAAACCTTGAGAAGGAGTTTCTCCACCCAAAAACATAGACAAGAAATAAGCTACTACAATAAGCAAAGTTACGCATACGCAAGAAATGGCAACATATTCAATCATCTTACCACGCTTGCTCATCTTCTTTTTTCTTTTTCTTTGTTTACGCTTTTTGCCATTGATGACATTGTCCATTTGATCAAACTCTAATTGAGCTTCGCTGTCTTCAGCAGTCAAATCATCCTCAGCAACATCATCGTCACTTTCGGCACTCTCGTCTTCCACTATATCAACAGCCCCTTGGTCATCGGCAGAAGAAACAGCAACTTCGTCAGCTTTTGTATCATCAGATTGTTCAGAATTTGTGCGAATTACATCTTCATTTTCGTCAAAAACATCAGAAACCTGATTCTTTTCTTCTTCTCTCATAATTTACCTCTCTTATAGTGTAATTCTCTGCATATACATAATAGCACAAAAAACTATTTTTGTAAACACCCCTTTTTAATTTTTTATATATAATATACACCAAACTCACTTAAAACAAATGAAAATCCACCTTGAAACACCCCGATTTTCAAGGCATTTTTACAAAAAATTATTGCTTAAAATTTTTCATATTTTTTATAAAAAAAACAAAAAAAATTTTTCATCACAAATGAACAAGAAAAGTTATTTCTAAAAACACAAAAACAAAAAACTGCAAACTCTATTTTAGGCTTTTCAAGTTTGCAGTTTTCAATTTTTAAATTTTGAATTTGCTTAGGCAGCTTTTCTGCCAAATTTAAGTTCTTCATACAAAGTTTCCACAACATTTCCGTCCAAAACAGCAGTTGGAGAAACAGCTCCGTCGCTCTTTTCGTAATATCCCCAAACATCAATATCTTTGATGATAGCGGCAGCAATCTTTGGCAATGGGAAACCATTTTCATAGCCTTTATTTCTGGTTGTTTGATAGCCAAGCGACTCATAGTTTTTTACATAAGAGCCATTTTTTGCTAGCCCCCCACCTGTACGCAACTTGATAATTGCAAAGTGGATATATTTTTTTCCATCAACTGCTGCTTTTAAATTGTCATAATCTTTTTTTGGAATTTCGCTTTTTGCAACAGGGTTAGCAATTTCAGAGCCACTTTCTGTTTCTGGCATAAACGCCAAACCATCCTGCAATTTCCAGTTGTAAATATCCAAAAAACTTCCTTCCACAACATTAAGTTCATTCCAGCTGTTTTCGGCATTATCCTCGCTTATATTTCCGTCATAACAATAAAATACCACACCACCTGTAAGCGAATTTGCAATGACATTGTCTTTTGAATTTATCACACTGCGTTCATTTGCATAAGTTGCAACAGAAAGTGTTGTGTCAGATGCGTTACGAATAATGTTGCCTTCAAAATCCATATTGCTGTGTCTTACATGGATAAGTTGATGTCCGTTTTCCAAAACACAATGCTTTAGTTTGAAGTTGGCTTTTTCGCCTTTCATTCCACCATCAACCTCTTTCGTATCACCTGAAACACTTACCAAATGTCCATATCTACTGAACAATTTTAATCCTCTTTTTTGGATAATTGTCTCATTTACGCCTTCCAAATTACCGCCTTCTTCAGTAATCATATCATTGCCAACAATATGCAAGTCTTGCATTGTAATTTGCTCGCCACCTTCTTTAACGCCTATGGCAAAAGCTGTGTAACCAGCAGTCGGACCATTTCCTTGCAAATAAGGAGTTGTCAATTTACCACCAGAATTTTTGTTTCTGCAACAAACAATTTCAAAAACATTAAGTTTGCAACCATTGCCATACAAATCATTTTTCAATTTAAATCCAGACATAGTTTTTGCTTTTTCGCCTTCCATAACTGGTGCTGCAAGATATGCAGTTTGCAAACAAACGATTTTTTCTTCTTTAATTGCCTCTGACAAACTATCCCAATCCGAAACATTAACTGCATCTTTAATAACTTCAATTTCCCTTTCCACACTTTCAACTTTTTCGTCTTTTGTTTCAGTATATGTCAATTTGAAAGATGTATCACTTGGACTTATTTTCAATATGCCTTCTGAATTTATAGTTGAATTTCCACCAGTCTTTTTAAAATCACTGCCGTCAGGAAACATTTGTTTCAAATTAATATCTGCCCCATCAGTACCAACCTTATGCGGCAAGCCTTTCATATCAACCCTCAAATCTGCACCATCCATACCTTGTGTTGGTGAAACTTGAAAAAATGTAGCTCCAAAATAAATCATAACAATACCAATTACTGCAATAAAAACTGTGCAATAAGTGCGAACAACAATTTTTCTTACCTTAGTTTTTCTTTTTTTCTTTTTGTGTGGTTTTCTGTGAACTCCGTCAATTACATTGTCCATATTTTCAAATTCGTCTGCCGAAACATTGTCCACTTGATTTTCAGCATCATCGCTGTAAAAAACATCAATTTTTTGACTGCTCAATGCGCGTTGTTCAGTGGAAATTTCATTCTCTTCCACTTGCAAGTTATCACCGAAAATACCTGTGGCAACAACTCCGTCCACAAGCACTTTATCAGTAAACTCACCAAGTGAATTTTCATCATCGTGCACAAAAACCTCAGCACCACTTTCTGTGCCTTTGTCAATGTAATTATTTTCACTCAAAGTGGCATTTTGCGTGGCAAAATCTTGTGTGGACTCAACATCCACCACACCACTCTCAATTCCATTTTGATTATGGTTTTTATCTTTCATACGACCTCTCAAAAGAATTATAGAGTAAACTTATACATATATATTTTACCACAAATTTTTATTTTTGCAAATTTTTTGTCGTTTTAGCAACTAGCTTTCTAAATATTTGTTTTATAACAAACAAATAGACAAGCAACTTTAACAAATAATCCACATTAAACTCTTGCTTTTAGCGTAATATTGGAGTATAATAATATCAATAAAAACAATAGGAGCGAACTATGATTTTATTTAAAAATGTACGCCCAATAATTGGTGGCAAACTGGAAAAAGCTTGCAATATCTATGTTAAGGACGGCAAAATCAACAAAATTACCTCATTAGATGATATTCAAAATGCAGACATTGTATACGACCTTAATGGTGGTATTCTTGCAGCCGGTTATATTGATATTCACACCCACGGTGGTGGTGGACACGATGTTATGGAAGGCACAAAAGTTGCTTTGGATGAAATTTCAAAATATCATTTGATTACTGGTAGCACAACTTATATTCCAACCACACTAACAGCAGATATCCCAACCACTTTGCAAGCAATTGACAATGTAAGAAAATACAAATCTCCATACGCAAGAATTTTTGGAACTCATTTGGAAGGTCCATTTATTTCAAAAAAAGCACCGGGGGCACATCCACCTGCTTATATACTTGAGCCAAACGAAGCAAACACAACTTGGGTGTGGGAAAACAAAGATATTATCTCAAGAATAACCATTGCGCCTGACCAACAAAACAGCGATTGGTTTACAAAAAAATGCACTGAAAACAATATTCAAATAAGTTTGGGACACGATGCAAGCATTGATGACGAGATTAATGCCTTGACAGATAATGGTGCAAGCAGCGTTACTCATATGTACAACTGCACCTCTCGCTGTTCAAGACGCACTACTCCACACAAGCATTTAGGCTTGACAGAAGTTGGTTTGATAGATGACAGACTTTACAACGAAGTTATTGCCGACAACAGACATGTTCCAAATCCTTTGTTCAAAATGATTTTCAAACTTAAAACTTCAGACAAAATTTGCCTTGTTTCCGATTCACTTGCAATAAGTGGCAATCATGGTGGAGAATTTTTCCTTGGCAGTGGTGTTTCCAAACAAAAAATTGTCATTGAGGAAGATGTTGCAATAATCAAGGAACTCAATACCTATGCTGGCAGCGTTACACCAATCAGCAAAATGGTTGCAAACCTTTGTGGAAACCTTGACATTCCACTTGAGGAGTGCGTCAAAATGGGAAGTCTTAATCCTGCAAAACTTATGAACATCACTGACCGTGGCGATATTGTAGTTGGGATGCTTGCAGATTTTAATCTTCTTGACGAAAAAGGCAATTTAATAAGCACATATCTTGGTGGAATAGAGATTGAAAAATAAGTTCATAAAAGCATAATTTTTGTAAAAAACACATCAAAAATCGGCACTAAACGCAAAAATAACTGAGTTTATCACTCAGTTATTTTTCTTTCAAAGTACAAATTACACTTTATCAAAAGCTTTTAGTGGTGGGCATGGAAACCCACAAAAATGTTTGTCAACAAGCTTGTTTTCGCCACCGTCAAGCAATGCTCGTGCCATTTTAACACCCATTACAGATGCCATCATAAGTCCTCTCGTCCAGCCTGAACTATCTCCCAAACAATAAAGATTTTTTATGTTTGTATTAAGGTTTTCATCCATTTTTATTTTGTTACTATAAAACTTTAATTCAGGGGAATAAAGCAATGTTTCGGGGCTTGCAAATCCGGGCACTACCTCGTCAACTGCTTTGATAAAATTGATAATATTCAGCATTGGACGATATGGCATTGCACTTGTGATATCCCCTGCAACTGCATCGGGCAAAGTTGGACGAACATTGCTGTTGTCAAGCTCTTTTTGCCAAGTTCTTTTTCCATCCAAAATATCTCCATATCTTTGCACAAGAACTTTGCCATTGCCAAGCATATTTGTAAGTTCTCCAACCTTTTGAGCATAAGCAATAGGTTGATTGAAAGGCTCTGTGAATTTTGCGCTGCACAAAATTGAAAGATTTGTGTTGTTTGATTTTTTCTCTTTATAAGAATGTCCGTTTACTACTGCAAGATTGTTATCATAGTTTTCTTGACTTACAAAACCACCCGGATTCTGGCAAAAAGTACGCACTTTGTTTTTGAATGGCTTTGGATAACCAATCAGTTTGGATTCATAAAGGACATTGTTGACTTCTTCCATAATCTCATTGCGAACTTCCACACGCACACCGATATCCACAACACCAGCCTCGTGCAAAATATTATGCTCTTCGCAAATTCTTTCCAACCAATCAGCGCCACGCCTTCCTGTTGCAATCACAACCTTTCTTGCACGATACTCAATTTGCAATTTTTCCTCATTTACCACAACACCAAGGCATTCTCCATCTTTTATGATGATATCCTCAACATTTGCATTAAAATGAATGTGAACCAAATTATTGAGTAAATATTGTTCTATTTTATAATATATTTCTTGAGCTTTTTCCGTACCTAAATGCCTAATAGGACAATCCACAAGTTTCAAGCCTGCTTGAATAGCTTTTTTTCGAATTTCCTTAACCTTTTCACTGTTGTCAATTCCTTCTATTTTAGTATCTGCTCCAAACTCCAAATATAAACTATCAGTATATTTTATCAATTCTTCTGCTTGTTTAACACCAATCAATTCAGGTAAATCGCCACCAACTTCTGGGCTTAAAGACAATTTTCCGTCAGAAAAAGCACCTGCACCACTAAAGCCTGTTGTAATATTACAATATGGTTTGCAGTTTACGCAATTCATCGTTTTGCTTTTTGGACAAACACGCTTTTCCACTGCTTTTCCCTTTTCAATTATCAATATTTTGCCGTGATAATGCTTACATATTAACTCAAGTGCAGTAAAAATTCCTGCAGGTCCAGCACCGACAATAATCAAGTCATACAAATAATCATTTTCCATTAATTTTTCCTCCTAAAAAACAAAAAATTGCTAAAGTTATCCTTCACTCAGGCATAGTAAACTTTAGCAAGTTTGTAGAAACGCTCACGCATTATGTGAACATATATGTCTAACCCGAATAGATTATACCACAAATAAAAATTTTGTCAATACCTTTTGAAAATTTTTTTGTGATTTGTCAAAATTTCTGCAAAATATTTTCAAAATGATAAATACTTTATATATTATTGTTATTAATTATCATATTATATTATTATTTTACCATATTTTTTGCGACTATACAATACCAAATCAAATTTATTAGTTATATGCTTAAAAAATAGTTTAGTTATGTAAATTCACTATGCCTAAAATTGATTACAATTATTTATTCAGTAGACAAAGTTTGAGATCCCTCGACTACGCTCGGGATGACACAAAATATAAAAAAACTGGGGACTCCACAAAAAGGTTATTTTGTGGGAATCCCGTAATCGCTCTGGATGACATTGTTAGTGTCATGTTGAGCGAAGTGCAACGCAGTCGAAACATCTCTAACTCTGCATGCTGAGTAAATAAGTTAACATTTTATTGTACACAAGCATAATTGGAGATTTCTCGACAAGCTCGAAATGACAAAAACATAAAAAACTGAGGTTCACATAAAAATATTTTTTTGTGGGGCGCAAAGAAAAATCTCAGATATTGCTCATACAAAAAATCTGGCGCTAAATAACGCCAGATTTAAACATTGAATATTCAATTACGAGTAATTGAAATTAATTTTATAAGGTATCAAAAATTTTTTTTGCTTACAGATTTTAAATTTGATAACTAAAATTAATTTATCTACCATAGCCGTCATCACCTGCTGAGCCATTGGTAATAGTTCCATCATCGTTTCCACCAGTATCACCGCGTGAACCACCAGCACCACCTTGACCTTTGACACCTCGGTCATTTGGTCTTTGACCATTAGAACCTGCGGAATTTGTTATTTGGCTGCCTTCCTGGCTATTAATAACAACAATATCAGCACCTGTTCCAGCACTACCACAATAGCCACCATCGCCCCCTCGGCCGCCATTGCCACCATATCCTTCCTGTCCAATAGCCTTTGTATCAGGTCCACCATTTCCACCGTTGCCACCTTTTCCTCCAGCGCCGCCATCTCCCGAATTGCCACCTTTTCCATTGATAAACATAACTTCAGAATTTTGAACAATTACTCTGTTAGCACTTACAGCACTTGCACCAGCACCACCAGAGCCACCTTGACCACCATTTCCACCTCGGCCACCAGTACCACCATTACCTGCATCATCAGAGCCTTTATATGCATAAGTTTCTGCACCATTTCCTCCGTTGCCACCTGTGCCACCAGCACCGCCATTTCCTCCGTTGCCACCTGTGCCACCAGTAATAACTATGTTAGAATTTATGATTTCAATAGAGTCACAATGGATTGCAACTGCACCAGCACCACCATTTCCACCATTACTACCAGCTTCGCCAGATCCACCATTTTTGCCACAACCATCTTCCCATTTGCTACCACTTGTGCAAACACCATCGGCACCTCTTGTTCCTATATCACCACCAGTGCCATCACTTCCGTTTTTGCCGTTGCTACCTGAAACGCTAAATTTATTGCAGTTTCTGAAGATTGCATTTACACATTCCACAGCCACAACACCATTTGCGCCACTATTACTTGAAGAAACAGCTTTAATATTAACAGCACTGCCGTCGTTGGTAAATTCAATGTCGCCTTTTGAATTAATTGCATTGACGCCTGCTTTTGATGTCAAATTACATCCACCTTCAAATTGCATATAAGTCTTGCTTGTTGATTGAATATCAATAGTACCTTGGTAGTTAATGCTGTCAAAAATCATATTCAAATCTTCATTTCTGTTTTCAACAACAATCCTGTCATTACCTTCAGAACTTCCTAAAAAAGTGATGTTTTCGATATTTTGAGGTATATTAATATCTTTACTAAACTTATCTACATTCAAAAATGCAGATGTAACACTTGACTTATATTTATCCCAATTATCTTGCTCTGCACCACTGATAGAATGAGTAAAATCCTTAATTGTATCGTCAAGTTCAATATGAACATCCTTTGCGCTAATGCCTTGCTCCACATTTGTGTCATAATGCACAACAAATTGATACTTAATGTCAATGCTGTCAGGCGTGATATAACACAACATTTCAGCCAAATCAATTTGTTGTGTGCTGTTGCCGTTGCTAAATTCAAAAGTTTTCACTCCTGCAACTTTACCTTTATAGTTGATTGTGACTTCAATGGATTTTAAATATTCCACTTTGTCAAAAGTGATTGTTGTTTTATCATCTGAGCTTTGTTTTGCAGCACTTGGCACAATTCCGTGTGCAACATCCAAAACATATTCCTTTTCTTGCCCGTCAATTTTAAGGATAATGACAATGTTCTCCTCAATTACTGATTGATTATTAAAAGTAAAATCATTCAAATAAATTTCGCCATTTTGTGCCTCAGCAGTAAAGATAAACTTGTCGCCTTCCACTCTGCCACTTTCTTTGCCTTCAAAATCAAACCAACTTCTCCTGTTTGCAGGGAAAATAACTAAAACATCCCCTTTATAATAACTTGGAGAATAACTGATTTTCAAATCTTTACCAACAAATTGACTCAAAACGGTTGGCATTTCACTGCTACTTGCATAGCTCATATCCATTTCGTCAATAGTTGTTGGCAAAATGTTATACTTGCAATAATCTGAAGTTACGCCATTGTGAGCCACAGCAACAATGTTAATCTCCTTGTTTGTGCAATCACTCTCAAAAGCTGTTTTAAGCTTATAAAAAGCTTTTCCATTTTCGTTTGTTTTGATATAGCACTCATTTGCCTCATTGCAAATCAAATAAGCAGGGTCGATATATTCAAAGCCTTTTTTCACAAAAAACTTAACATTTTTGTCTGACGCAGTTGATGGATAAACATCGGCAACCACACATTCAATGCCTCTTCCTGCCTCAAACTTATTGTGCTCTGCAACATAATTCACTTTTACTTCCTCAACAGCAACCTTAATTACAAGATTAATTTGAGTTTCAACATTGTTTATAACACCTTTCAAAACAACAATTTCCTCTTGCGAAGGATTTGCAAGAATAGTAACGCTCAAAACATTTTTATGAATTTCATAATACAAATAATTCTTGTTCAAATCATCAGTAATAAAACTATAAACAATGTCCGTTGCAAAAGCATCAGGCTCCAAAACGATATTATAGGTATTTCCAACATACATATCATTTAATGAATAACCATTTTTCTCATACAAAACTGCATTTTTAACTTCCACAGGCACAACCTTAAAAATCAAAGTTTTTTCCACATCGCCTGCAAACAACTTAATAATAAATTGTTTTTGACTGCCATCCTCACGATAAATTGTGGATAGTGGATATAATTTCAACAACAATTTTCCGTCATTAAGTTGATCATATTGCACAATTTCCTCATGCTCAGTAAGCACATACTTAATTTGGCTAAAAGTTGTGTTAGTAGGGTTAATATTTAGCAAAAGCTCTGTCCTATCCATTTCTGCCTTGCCGTTTGGAGTGATGTTAAAAACAAGCTCTCCATCAGCAGTAGTCTCCACATAACTGCACATTTCACTGCTTACATTATTAACATCAACAATAATGTCTTTGACAGGAATAATAATGTCATAAGTTTTTTCAATTTCAATGCCGTCACTTGTTTTTGCAACCAAAGTAAAGTTGCTTGCACTCACATTTTTGTCAATATTCAAATAATATTTTTGAGTTCCGTCACTGTTATTAATGCTTAAATTTATGCCTTCAGTGTTGTTTTTAAGTTCAAATTCAACATCTCTATTCACTCCGTCAAAAGACCTCAAATTGATTTCTTGAGTGCTATCAGGAGTCAACAAAGCTGCATTCAAAGCAAAATCGAACTTAGTTTTTGGCGCAGTCACCATAATAACAAACTTATTAATCATAACTTTGCCATCCACATCAAAACCTACAGTGTATCTGCCGATTTTTGCTTGCATATCCACATAAATTGTCATATCGGAGTGCAATGATAAAGACTTGCTCAAGTTCTTTTCGTCCACATTCAAAAACTTATATTGAGCATTGTAAGGATAAACTTCAATATAGTCTGTCAAACTTACCACATCGCCCGGATTAACGGAAATTTCGCCACCCAAAGGGAAAACAAGATATTGTGGAGAAATCACCCCAACAGTCATAGTAACTGCATTGCTAACCACTCCGTCAGCCTCTGCCGCAATAGTAAATTCATAGCCTGCTGGGCAACCTCTTTTTAGTGTAACAACATCATTTTCGATTGTAACAAACTCGTCATTATAAATATAATCCACTTCTTTATAAGTTGCATCATCTGGGCTTACTTTTGCATTTAGTTTCACACTTTCGCCATAAAAAATCTTGTTTGTTTCAGCAGAAAGCTCCACCTTTTCCACAGCTTTTTTAACAATTTTGAAAGCATGAGTAAAAGTTTTGTCATCTGCCTTAACTGCAATGGTAACATCTGTGCCAATGCTTGCCTCATTGCTAATGCTCACAAAACCATTTTCAATATCCATAGTTGCACAAGCAGCGCCTGAAACAAGTTCATAATTTAAAGTTACAGGTGTTGCGTTTGATGGCATAAGTCTTGCCTTAAATTGATAGTCACTGCCTTGTTGCACAGTATCTGGACTGCCAGTGAAATCCACATCTTGCAGCTCAACATACTCTTTTCTTAAAGAAGGATACTTGTTTCCTCTCATAAACAACCAGTTGCTGTCAAAATCACTAAACGAACCCGAAAAAACTCCTCTGCTTGCCATGCTTGTCAAGCCAGATGAAATAAGGTTGTGTGCTGTTCCAGTGTTGAAAACAACTGCATCGAGCCCTTTTTCGTTTGAATAAACAACATTTTCCACCTTGCCTTGCCAGTTATCGCCACAAATAGCAGATTTTGCAATGCCTGAAATTTCTCCAACATTATAACATTCTGTTATTTCAGCTTGCATATTAGTTCCGTCATTGTTTCCTGCAATTCCAGCGATATAAGCTCCACCTTCAACATTTGCAGTGTTATAGCACTTTGTGACAACAGCCAAATTACTGCCCACAATTCCACCAGTATATGTACCACTTGCGCTATTTACAATTTTTGTTCTGTTTGCGCAGTTGTTTATGTTTCCGTTGTTGCTGCCAGCAATTCCACCAATGCCCGCGCCATTACCTTTCACAAAAGCAAAGTTTGTGCAACCAGTTATCTCACCCAAATTGCTGCCTGCAATGGCACCAACTTGAGATGCCCCAACAATCTCGCCACTATCAATGATAACATTTGCAATAACGCCTTTGTTAACACCAAACAATCCCACACCGGATTCACTAGCCTTGTTCAGTTTAACATTTTTTATTTTAAATCTTTGTCCGTCATAGTTACCTGTAAAAAACTTGGATATTCCACCAAAATTTTTCAGTTCACCAAGGTCAATATCTTTTGTTTGCCTGTAATATTTGCTTGCGTCATATCTCAGTTTTGCAAAAGCTTCAGCTGAATCAATCAAAATAGGATTTTCCTTGCTACCGATTTCAACACTTTGGCTGTTGATAGCAGAATTTTTCATTAAAGAATCAGTTATTATCGGCATACTGAATATTAATGTAATAACAAACAACGCTGCAATTAATATTAAAAACGAACCCGTTTTATTTTTCTTTAAAGTACTCATTAAACTTCTCCTTTTAATGCCCAATCAGGCAAAGTCACTTCTCCTTGTTCAATAATTTCACTTTTTGCAACAATATGCGATTTTTTTTCTTCTTGAGATGAATCATATTCAAACTCAACATTCATTTTATTTTCTTTTTTAAAAATTTGATAGCTAAATTTCATGTTTGAAATTCCCAAATTTGTTGTCCCCAAAAACTCATTCAAATGTTCGTCTAAAACTTCAAAAGAATATGTTTTGTAAGCCATAAAATCGTGAATTTCAACATTCTTAAAATATTTGTATATGTAATTGTAATCAAAGATATTATTAGTACCTTCAGTTATTAATTCCATAAACACACTAAACTCTGTTGGATAAGTTGTGATTGACTCTCCCTTTGTATCCGTATATTTCATATGCATTTTGTTATCCTTAAAATACATTTCTTGTTTGTTGTTCAAAGGGCACTCAATGTCATCAAAATATATTGTGTCAACACTCAATTTGCCAACATTATCTTTTGTCAAAGTGTATTGCTTAATATACTTTACCAAAACATTATTTTCGTCTGATTTGATTACAATTTCATTTTTAACTGTAACAGGTCTTGTTTTGCTCCAATTATTGTGCAAATTATTGTTAAATTCAATAATTTTGTCTGGCACACTAACAATTGGGTCAGGTTCTTTTTTGCATGCAGTTGCACACACCAAAACAACCATCAAAAGCAAAACACAACTTATTGCACCAACAATTTTTTTCATTTGTACACCTCTTTTAAACATAATGTAAATGCTCGTTTTCTTCCAAAGGCTCAATGCCTTGCTCTTTGCAAAAGTCAATGAACGATTTCGGAATTTCTGCATAACGATTAGTGTTAATTTCTAAAAATTCAAATCTTTGACTTTTTAAAAGACGCCACCCCATAACACTGCTCTCTGGCCAATATTCAATTATCTTAGGTATATTATTTTCAATTATTAAAGAAGCTGACTTAACATTTGTTCTTTTATTGGAATCAGCCGAAGTTGGGTTGCATGTATATATTTCTGTTTGTCCATTTTCCAAAGTATTCATTTCCAAATAGCCATTCAAATATTTAAACAATAATCTTGCATCCATGAAATATCGATTACTTTTTGACCACTCCCCATTTTTGTTATTGTATCGCCAGCTATAATTATCATTAACATGAATTATAATATCACCTTTTCTAAAAGGATCATCATATTGATATATTGTAGCTGTTTTTCTTCCACATTTATACCACCAAACCATTTTGAATTTTTTTTTAAAGTATAAATATATAATAACATCACCTATTAATAACCACATAGCTGGCAATATAATAATATAGATTCTCCACATTATAGCTAAAGCTAACACAAAAATACTGCCCAGCAAAAATGCTGTTTCAACAATATATCCCCCAATTTTTGATTGCCGTGCATAATTAGAATCATTATAACGACCATAAACAAATTTCATATCCTTATATATATCTTTAACAATTTGTTTTGCTTCTTTTTCACCATATATAAGTTCTTCTGTCAATTCATATTTAGTTGGCAAATCTTCGTCTTTTTCTGAGTCATACTCATCGTCAAGTTGAAATGCATATAAATTTTTATCTTCCTCAATGTCATTTAAGTTGTTATTATTATCCATTAAACAACTCCTCCCAATATTTTTTTTGCTGTATTCAGCATATTAGTAATATCACTTATCATACTATCGTCATAATATTGAACTTTTTCAGCAATAAACATACTTGTTGTGCAAGGTATAAGCATATCTTTTTCTGCAACAACTTCAATGTGCAACTTATCGCCTTTATCAAGGTTGAAATTTTCATAATCCAAATCAATACTATGTGAAATTGTTGAATTACCCAATACTAGTATTTTATTGCTACAATAAATGATTTCTCCGTTTTTGTTTTCCTTTCGGATAACTATTCTTATGTTTTCTTGTTTTGCCATTAGATTGCTGACTTTAAAATCAATTATCTCCTTATTATCAACCAATCTTTGATTGATTTCAAAATCAATATTTGCATAGTTGGTGTTTATAACAAAAGTGTTGTTATTCAATATATCTTCATTATCCATAGACAAAACTATTTTTAAGCTTTCTGGAATAGTTGAGCAATTCCACTGGATTGATACCATTTTTTCTGCACTTGGCAACAAACTATCCTCAAGAGTATAAATATACTTCTCTCCATTAATACTATATGTGAAAGTATCTATTGCTGACGAACCACAATTTTTGATTATCATATAAATGTCATTTGAGCCCGTTTGAATGCCTGACATCATATATGCTTCAACCAATTCAATGTCATTGACCAGCTTAACAATTTCTGACCTAACACCTTCAATGACAAGTCCACTTGAGTTCTCTTTTGGGGTGAAAGCAACACCTTGAATTTCCATTTCATCCCCATTGTTGCAAACATCAATTGAAATATATTGATATTCTGAATTAATCAAAATGTTATCAATCCATTTTTCACTTGCAAAATCATATTTTGCCAAAAACAATTGTTGTGATTCTTCGCCTGAAGTGACATACAAAACTTGTCCTGCATTTTGCAACACTTCAAAGCTATTTATTGGATTTTGGCTATTGCATACCAACTGACTTTGCTCACCATCCAATTTTGACATATAAATTCTATTGTTTTGCAAGTAATACATCACAGGCTCGCCATTAAGCACCCCAAACATTGGAGAGTCTTGCATAACTGAATCATTGCTTATGTTGGAAACATTATCTTTACATCCAAAATAAATATCCAAATCATTGTTTGTGGCATAGTTTGCATCCATATCAACAGAACCAGCAAAATAAATTTTTCCGTCAATAAAAGTTGCGTCATAACTTGTTATTGGCTTGTTGATTTCAAAAAGCAAATCAGGTGCACTCCAAACGCCATTTGTTAAAGTTGAAGTGTAAATTTTGTTTGTACCAGTTATGCCAAGTGGGTCATTGTTTGTGTTGCTAAACCACGCCACGCTCAAATTTGTTGAATTGTCACCCTTTACAATTTTAGGCAATGTTGTCATTCCTTCCATATCAAAATGCTTAATCAAATCAAAACTATTGGTTATTTTGTTAAATTTTGATAGCATTACTGTTGAATCTGCAAAAACACTGCCAACCATATCATCACCACTTACCACTTTTGCATTTTTGTGCCAAACAACATACGCCTCACCATCAACAACCTGTAATTCAGGATAAAAATCTGATTTGCCGTCATCACAAACACTGCCAACAATATCGCCATAGGAATACATCAATTTTGTAGCATTGTATTTATCTCTCGTCAAATCTCTTTCTACCCAAACACTCAATTTTTTGCCGTCTACATACACACTGGAAGGCCTTGCATCAATATAATTTTGAGATGTTTCCACAGATTCAGCTGCCAATGCCGCAAGTTTTTTTTCTGGGAAAACAAATTTGTAGTTGTCTACAATAACAATATCAATGTCATATCCCAAAATTCCAATCAAAAAGCCACAAGATACAAAAATATTTTCTTCAACAGTCCCTTTATTTGTTAAATCAACAATGGTGTCAAAATCAGCTTTTCCATAAATACCTGCACTGAATAAGCCTTTTAATCCTACACCAAAACCTAGTTTTGTTTTAAAACCTATAATTAATTTGACAACATGTTGCATTTTTGCCATTTGGTCATAGTCCCAATCAATGCCGATATCTCCACCTATTCCAAAATTTATGTAAATAGGAATAGTAACAATAACTGGTATTGGACCAAGAAAGAAATGTTTTGTACAATCAGCAAAAAAACCAATACTGAACTCAATTCCACCACCAAGTATTGCAGCCGATCCACTAACTTCTCCAGTAAAAAGCTTGTTTGACAATTCAATATATCCAACAAATTCTAATGGTATGCTGAATTCAACATTCATAGAAATACCTTTGAGTGTTAAACCATCCCTTGACACTTTTTTAAATGCTCCCCAAAGTGCCTCTGCTACAGATTGTTTTCTTGCATTAGGGTTTGGATTATTTCTACGCATTTTATAACTATTTTTAAACTTATCAAACGCTTTATTTTTTTCTTCTTTATCTTTTCCATATAAATTTAAATTAACACCTAAGCTAAATTTATATGAACCTCTCTTATTGTCATAATTAACTCCAATTCCCAAGTCATCAAACATTTTCCATTTTGTTTTGTCAATATGGAAAGCTTTTTTTAAGTTATCCATAAAATCTATTTTCAAACTGCCAATAAACTCAAATGGATCAATATCAAATTTGAGCAAGTTTGATGATATGTCAAAACCAACTATATCTAAAATATTGAAACTTTCCATTTCAAATAGACCTACTTTTATTTTTTCAGCTTTTGACAAAATACCATTTTTTTCCGTAACAATTTTCATATCATTATCAGCAGGCTTAATAGTTGAATTATCTCTTTTTTGTTTAACTTCCATGCTATTGATTGGAACATTTTGGAAATTGCCATCACTGCACTGACTTATCAGCTGGTCACCTTTGTATAAGTAATACATATCTGCATCTGAAGATGCAACGGAAATATTCATTGTGTCATTATAAGACTCAAATTTATCAAATGAATAGGATTGCTCCATTACATTTGCTTTGTCTCCATAACAATCAAGCACTGCACTATAAATTTCCAAATCGTCGGAAGGCTGTTTTATGTAAACTACTTTTTCTTTTGTGCCGTTTTCATTTGCAGTGTAAACATCGTAGTACTCCACATATGGATTGTAGCCATTTTTTTCAACCTTCAGCTCCACAACATCATTCATCATTTTAACTTGAATTTGTCCGTTTATGTCCGAAAATCTTGGAACGCCGTCAAGCACAATCACAGCACCCGAAATTGGGGCACCTGTTTTTTTGTCCCTTACGGTGAAGGTGTGCCAAATTGGTGTTTTTTCCATTGCGGCAACTTGTGCCATCAATTCTTCGCCACTCGCCTTAAGTTCTGCCTCGTACTCTTCCTTGCTGGCGTACATTTTCACGCCTGCCTCTTGCAAACTGCTCATCAAGTCTTCTGACAAGGTGTCCTGCAACTCTTTGGAGGTTGCCACAGCTGTGATTGATTTCTCTTTTTGCTTGCTTTTGATATTTTTTTCAATACCATCTGCAAAAACCATAATTGGTGATTGTAACAATATAAACATCATAATAAACATCACCACTGCAGAAATCATTTTACTAATTTTTGTCATTTGTAATCTCCTTATTCAATTTATCTAAATTACTTTGCTGACTTATCCTTGCAAGCAAGTTTGATTTCCAATTTTTGGCAGAGCAAAAAAAGAATTTTTAAATCACGATTTTTGCATTGCTATAAAAATTAAAAAACAAACAACTCAACAGGACAAGTTTTTTTGCCTTCTAATATATATAGTCTAAAAATCGCGATTTTTACTCAAAAATTATTAAATTTGTTTAAAAAAGTGTTTTTTTGACATATTTCAGCCAGTTTCATTCTGAAAAATGCCATTTTTTGGCACTTTTTTTGTTTTGTAAAAATTGCATTTAAAAACACTAAGTTATAAAGCTCAGTGTTTTTGTTGGTGTATTAAATTTTAGGATTGTCAAAAACATAAAAGCATTATTTTTGATATTAAAAACTAAATTTTGATTTGTCGATTATTTTTTGCAGTTGGGTGTCGCCCAAGCCCAAGTGTTTGAAACGATTGAACATTTCGTCCAGCAATTCATTTTCTTGAAGGTCAATGTTTTCTTTTACAAATTGGGTGAGCTCATTGTCCTCTTTTGAATACTCTAAGTAATTTATCACTGCATCCATCATAATGTCAGGCAAAATTGTTTCAGGAATTTTTTTGTCAATAAGCACGCATTTGTAAACATCAAAAAAGCCTTGTGGTTTGATTTCCACGCATTTGATTTCTTGAAAGTCATAATCAATCAAATGCAAGGCAATTTTGCCGTCGTAAGCATTGCTGTCAAGATATGCAAGCAAAGTTATCAAATTGATTTGACAAAACATATCTTCGTCAAAAAACAAATGTAACTCGTCATATTCAAAACTGAAAAGTGGTGCAAGTGGATTTATGACAATATCCTCATATTCCTCCACCCCAACGCCGTGAGCAACACAACGCTCAAGCTCAAATTCGCCACTAAAAATATCCTCAATGGTTTCGCCGTCGCACATTCCCTCGTTGAAAGGCACAACCTCGCCACCCAAATCGATATTGTTTTGATTGATATATGACAACATTGCCATACCATTAACTACATTTAACCTAGACATATAACCTCAATTTCACAAAGGAAATTTAAACATATTTTTACAATCTTTTGCATTTTGGACTTTTAGTCCTCAAGTGCCTGCTCGTCATTTTGACAATTCTCTGCACAACTTTCTGCAACAACATTTGTTTGTGCACTTACATCTTCATTTTGAATGTCACTGCTTGCAGCATTTTGTGCAATTTCCATTTTTTGATTTTTCTTTGGAACGCTTCCACCACTTTGAAGATTTTTTTCAATAAACGCAATGCCAAGATTGATTTTGCAACACTTTTCAACAAGATACTGCACAACAAACACCATTGTAAGTGCAAAGTGACAAGTGATATCAAGCATTGTGTCAATCAAGCTGTTGCGTTGCATTGATTGTCCCGGGATAACATGGTCAACAGTAAACTCAAACATTTCCCACAAAGATGCATATGCCATACTGATTGCAATAATCAAAAGCACATCACCTGATTTTGTTTTGCCCCAAACTTTGGCTTTTTGACCCAAATAAACTGCAATTACGCACAAGATATAGCCAAGAACAGCGTGAGTGACTTTGTCATACCACCCAATCATATCGCCCATAATAGGCACATCCATTCTGAAAACGCCAAAGCAACTGCCAACAATTACTGATGCAAAGACATATGCAAAATAAATGATATGCAACATAATAGGAAAACGATATCTGAAAATCAACTCCACAAGCATAAAAGCAAATGCAAGCAAGATTGCCATAAGCGAACCACTTATGCGACTGCCCATTGGCAAATGCTCAAAGCCTATTTTTGCAAGTGCCAACGCAAACATCACCACCCCAAAAATTGCAAGTGAACCTTCAAGACAATATATTATTATCCTTGACTTTTCAATTTTTCTGTCAACATATATCTTTTGCATAAAAGGCCTCTGTTATTTGCAAAGTGAATAAGCTGCCTCGTCAACAACAACCACAACATCATTGTGTTTTTGCAAAATGCTTGCAGGGCAGCTTTCGCTTACCTCGCCTTTAATCATTTGATAAACAGCTTTTGCTTTGTTTGCGCCATTTGCAACAACCAAAATCTTTTTTGCATTCATAATGTTTGCAATACCCATTGTGATTGCGTGAGTTGGAACCTCATCTAAGCTTGCAAAAAATCTTGCGTTGTCGCGTCTTGTGCCTTCCTCAAGCTCTACAATGTGAGTTGTGCTGTCAAATGGAGTGTTTGGCTCATTAAATCCAATGTGTCCATTTGCGCCAATGCCAAGCAACTGAATATCTTGTGGCATACTGTTCAAAAGTGCTGTGTATCTTGCACACTCTTCTTTCATATCCTTTGCCTTTCCATTTGGCAAATTTGTGTTTTCGGCTTTGATATCAATGCCTTTGAACAAATTGTCATTCATAAAATAAACATAGCTTTGGTCAGACTCAATGCCCAAACCAACATACTCGTCAAGATTTACAGATTTTATATTTGCATATGTTGTGCCATTTGTTTTGTGATCCTCAATCATCTTTTTGTAAAGCCCAACTGGACTTGAACCGGTTGCAAGACCTATAACCGCATTTGGATTGTTTTGCACAACATCCAACATAACCTTTAAAGCTTCAGCAGCTAGCTCATCAGTGTTTTTTGTAACGATAACTTTCATATTTCACCTCTAAATTATTTTTTATCTAAAATTGCAACAATATATTGCAGCAACTGAAATTAAAACCAAACCCATAAACTTGACAAACTTCCATTTTACAATCAAATTTACACAAACTTATTTAATAGTTAATATTTCTAGTATATAACATTATTATAATGTTGTCAAGAGATATTAAGGCTGACTGCAAATCCACCTTGAAAACTATTTATTGCTAAACTGCATAAAAAATTATGTTTTGCGCACTAAACTTTACCTCAAAACGCTATATGCAAGTATGATTTCTCATATTGCAAGCTTTTTTAGCAAAAATTCAATACAACCTTTCTTGCAATAACAATAATATGTTATAAAATATTTAAATTTGTCAAAAATTTTTATAAGCTATAAAAAATTGCAAAAAAATTATTTTTTTGTTTATTTTTTAGACCTAATATAAATTTGCACTAACATATTATTTTAGTTTTCAATATAATTAAGAAAGCTTGTTTTTTTTAACACGCACTGAAATAAGTTGAAAATGAAACATTTTATATCAAAATGTCTATTAAGTTCATCTAATGTAAATTTATTCACTTTATTGTTGACTTTATTAATTTACTATGATATTATTATTTTAGCAAACAACAATAGCATAGAATTTTATTTTCTTAAATAATTTGCAAAACAGGCAATATATTTTTTGCAATTGCATACAAAAGAACAACTTTAAAATGCTTTGTTTTATCTTGAAAACGGGCTTTTAAATTGATATATTCTTGCTTGGAGAACTCATGAAAATATTATTTGTAATTGACCAATATAAATCTCATAACAACGGTATTTCAATTTCTACCGTTCGTTTTGCTGATTCTTTGAGAAAAGTTGGTCATGAGGTTCGCATTGTTACAACTGGCGAACCTGACGAAAATTTATATATCGTTCCAGAAAGGCATGTTTTGATTGCAACTTGGTATGCACACGCACAGGATCAACTTTTTGCAAAACCTAAATTGGATGTTTTGCAAGAGGCAATCAGTTGGTGCGATGTTGTGCATTTTTTAATGCCTTGGAAGTTGTCCCAAACAGGTGTGAAAATTGCAAAAAAATTGCACAAGCCTTACACTGCTGCATTCCATGTTCAAGCCGAAAATGTGACTTATAATATAGGCATTGGCAAATCAAAATTCGCAATAAATTTCATATATTGGATGTTTAGAAATATGTTTTATAAAAATGTTAAACATATCCACTGCCCAAGTCAATTTATTGCAGACGAATTGAAGGCACACAAATACACAAATCAATTGCATGTTATCAGCAACGGAATAAATGATTGTTTCACTCCAATTCAAAATGAAAAACCAAGTGAATGCAAAGACAAAATTATAATCACTATGGTTGGCAGACTTAGCATAGAGAAAAAACAAGACATTTTGATTAAAGCCGTTGCAAAAAGCAAATATAAAGATAAAATTCAACTGATTTTTGCTGGCAGAGGTCCAAGAACAAATTATTACAAAAAACTTGCAAAAAAATTGCCTATTCAACCAATTTTTGACAAATACTGCACTCAGGATTTAATCAAAGTTTTGCAATATAGTGATTTGTATGTTCACGCTGCTGAAGTGGAAATTGAGGCAATTTCTTGTTTGGAGGCTATGGCTTGTGGACTTGTGCCTATCATTTCAAACAGCCCTGTTTCAGCAACAAAACAATTTGCACTTACAGAAAAAAGTCTATTTGAAAATGGCAACAGCACTGACCTAGCAAACAAAATTGACTACTGGATTGAGCACCCTGAAGAAAAGGCCGAATATTCAAAGCAATATGCTGAATATGTAAAAAATTATCACATTGCAACCAGCATTCAAAAATTTGAACAAATGTTGCAAACTGCAATGGATGAAAACAATGCTGCTGAACAAAAAGCCGTGGCAAATGCTGCAAACGAAATTAAAATGGACATTGCAGACAACACCATTGATAATGAAGACAATGTTGTAACCGGCGAAATTTGATTTTTCAACAAACGCGAAAAAGCTTTTTGTTAAAACTTTACAATAACACAACAAAATGATAAAAACACTTTTGCAATTTCGCAAAAGTGTTTTGTTTTTTCAAATTCCCCTCAAAAATCGGGGTTAATGCTAAAAATATTATGAAACAGACTCCTTGAAATCATCAGGCAACTTTCTTATTGAACTCAAACTATCCAAACTTGATGAATCGGTAAAGTCATAATATGAACCACCAACTTTTCTTTTTTGCATATCGTAATCTGTACCTTTCATTGAACTGTCAAAAGCCATTGAAATTACATATGCAAACAAAATTTCTTTTTTTCTGTGATATGCACCGTTTGCAAGATTATCTGTTCCTGCATAAACTGCTTTTGTGCTGTTTGAATTTAAAATTGCATTTTCAAAAATTGCACTATTTTCCCAAACACTTACCTCGTAACCATTGCTATTGATTGCATCTGTGTTTTCTGTGTAAACAGGCAATGGCTTATTAATAAACACTTCACTTTTTAACATATTGCCTTTTTTGTCAACATTTTTAAAGCTGATGTTTTTTATTGTATTTGTGTACCATTCAACAAGTTCGTCGCTGCATCTTTCTGAAGTATCAATAAAATAAAACAAATGTTTAATGCTTGATTTTGTATCCACCACTTCCAAAATATAATTGTATTCATAGCTTTCGCCGTGCAACACCATACTATTTTTCAAACTTTTATCTGTAAGTATTTTTACAATTTTCTTTTTTGGAGTATTGCCTTTAACATCCAACTCGCCAATAGAAGTTGCCCAAGGTATTCCAAAGCTGTCAATAAATTTAACGGCTTTTTTCATAACCTCGCCATTGTTTTCTGCATTTACGATATTGCCATTGATAGCGATAAATTCAGGCTCCCTTTGATTTACCAAACTGGTGATAATACGCTCGCGAACATCATCTGCTGATGTGCCATCAAATTTTATATCTGTCAATATTAAAGTTTTAAGTTTTGTATCACTTCCCATTGCCAGTTGTATTTTTTCCAATTTTACATCACAACCAATTAAAGCAAAAATCAAAATCAAAGATAAAACTAAAACTGCAATAACCTTTTTTTTCATAACTCTCCATATTTGTGCCGTCATAATGATGGCAACAAAACTGCTAAATTTTTCCATTTGATAAATTTATTAATATATAGTTATTTTATCATTTTATTAAAAAAAAATCAACAGAAAATTTAAAATAATGCAATTTATTATAAATATTATAGAATTTTTGGCAAAACTTGACTATTTGGATATTTTTGTGCTATAATAAATTAATTATGAGGTATTTATGCGCAGAATATATATTTTACTATCACAAACTAATACCGTGCTTGCAAGAAGCATAAGAAAATGTACTGGAACAGAATTTTCTCACACTTCTATTTCACTTGATGGTAATTATGAACAAATGTATAGCTTTACCAGAAAATATCCCAACAATCCTGTGATTGGTCAAATGAAAAGAGAAACATTTGACACAGGTGTATTTGGCAAATCAAAAGAATGTTTGTGTCAAATATACACAGCTGAAGTTACTGAAGAACAGCATGCAAAAATAAAAGAAAAAATTGATTATTTTTTGAACAGCAAAAAGGAGTTTAAGTTTAATAACCTTGGGCTGTTTGCTTGTTGGTTCAAAATTAAAATGCCACGCAAATACAAACGAGTTTGCTCACAATTTGTGGCAGAATGTTTGGACTATGCTTGCCCAGAAATTGAAATGCCAAAACACTTTTGGATTATGCAACCAGAGGATTTCAAATTTGTAAAAAATATTCACATGATTTATCGTGGCAAAATGAAAGATATACCTATTGGGCTTAGTGAAGAAGAAATTGCAGAGCGAATTGAAAAATACAAAGGCTATAATCCTTTGGAATTTAGCAAGCACAAAAACAAAAAAAAGTCAAATAAAAAGGTTAAAAAATGAAAGTAAATGTTATCATTCCTTGTGGTGGAAATGGAAGTCGCACAGGGCTCAATTACAACAAATTACTTGCGAAAATCGGTACTAAATCAGTAATTTACAACACAGTGAGCAAGTTTTTTAATATTGATTGCATAAGCAAAATCATTCTTCCAATTCAAAAAGAAGAGAGAGAATTATTTGATAATGAATTGAAAGAATTTGATAGCAAAATTGTTTTTTGTTGTGGTGGAGAAACACGCAGTCAAAGCGTTGCAAACGGACTTGATATTGCAGATGGTTGCGACATTGTTTGCATTCACGATGGGGCAAGACCATTTGTGACCGAACAAATCATTTTGGATAGCATTAACACTGCTCTTCAATATGGCAGTGGAATAAGTGGTTATCCTAGCATTGACACAACGGCAGTTGTGGAAAACGGAAAAATAACCAGCTGCTTGCAAAGAGAAAAAATCTATAACTTGCAAACACCTCAATCTTTTAGAATTGAAGATATTAAAAAGGCATATAATTTGATTGAAAAAGGACAAACTTTCACTGACGATTCAGGAGTTTATGCAAAATATATTGCTCCTTGCACAATCAGTTTAGGTTCGCCTTCAAACAAAAAAATTACCTACAAAGAAGATTTGCTTTCTTTCAAAAACTGCTATATAGGCGTGGGCTATGACACTCACCGACTTGTTGAAAGAAGAGAACTTATTCTTGGTGGAATAAAAATTGACCACGACAAAGGCTTATTGGGGCACTCCGATGCAGATGTGCTTACCCACGCAATTATGGATGCAATTTTTGGGGCGTGCGACGAAAGAGACATTGGCTATCACTTCCCTGACAGCGACAACAAATACAAAGGAATAAGCAGCATTGTTTTGCTAAAAGAATGTTTATCAATTATAAGGAAAAAAGGCTTTGAAGTTCAAAACATTAATGCCGTTTTGATGTGCGAAAAACCAAAGCTTGCCAAAATCATTCCTGCTATTGCTGAAAACTTGGCGCAAGTCATTGGTATTCCAAAGGACAAAATCAGCATTTCTGCTACAACAACTGAAGGACTTGGTTTTGTAGGAAGAGAGGAAGGCATTGCAACACACTGCAACTGCATTTGTTACAAATTAAACGATTAAGTTTGCAAATTATATTTTGCAAAAAAGCTTTAAAGTGGCTTATTATTGGAGGTATTTATGTTAGATAAATATTTGGAAAATCTGGAAAAAGAGTTGACATCTCAAAACTACTTTGATATTGAAGATGCTTTAAGACAAACAGACAATCAAATTCGCCGTATGAAAAAAATCGGCAAAAGCGAAGAAGAAATTATTGAGGAGCTTGGCCCTATTCAAGATTATATTGACAACTTGTATGTGGATAACTGCCCTAAATCAAAAAATGAAATACTAATGAATGACATTATTTTCTGGGGTGTGGCAACACCCGTGGCTTGTCTTTGCACACTTGCAATGATTTTTATCGCAGTGCTTTGTGGAATAAGTGGTGCAATGTATCTTGTAAAGGCTTGGACGGATCCTATCTTTACAACTGCCGGTATGAAAGTTGGTGCTTTTGTTCTTGCAATTTGTGGATTGGTTATGTTTGGACTTACAGGCCTACTTACTTACAAAATTGCTTTAAAAATGAGATACGGAATTCTTCGTCATTTGAGATTAAAAAAATATAGTTTAAACAAAGTTAATAGTGGCGACTATGATGACGACGAAGATTAATTAATATGTTTAAAGCATAAATAAAAGTTATTATCTTTTCAGCGAGGTTATCAATGAATTTAATAATTCGACAAATATCAAAAGGCGATTATCAAGAATATTTGAGTATGGCAAAGGACTTCTACGAAATGCCATGTTGCGACCACATTGTGGATATTTCTCATTTTGAAAATGCCTTCAAATTCTGTCTAAATGACAACCCTTATGCTAGACTTTTTATGATAGTACTTGACTCCAAAATTGTTGGTTATGGCAATATTGCATTGACCTATTCCATTGAGGCAGGTGGAAATGTCGTTTGGCTTGAAGAATTGTATATTAAAAAAGAATATCGTAGCTTAGGCATTGGCAAAGCCTTTTTTGAATATGTCTATCAAAACTACCCTGCAAAAAGATATCGCTTGGAAGTTACAAACTGCAACACCCAAGCAATCAAATTATACAAACAACTAGGCTATACCCCCCTTGACTATAACCAAATGATTAAAGATATTGACTAATATTCAATATTAACAAACAATTAAATACCTTTGATAAATATCTTTTTTATCATATGCAAAGCAAAACACGCAATTACAAATATGCGTGTTTTTACTTTTAAATAGTTATTTTAATTCTTTATAACTTTAAAAAATCATAAATTATTATACTATACTGCTAAAATTAATAATATGTTTTTATTTATTTTGTTTCACACAATTTTTCTATTGCCATTTGCAAACTATCGGTAAAAAATATATCGTGCCCGTTATTGCTTTCATAAATGAAATCTTTAAGTGGCTTACTTGTATATTTTGAATAATCGCCATAAATTGCAATACGGAATTGATAGTTTATAAATTTTTGCAAAATCTCTCCTGCCAAACCAATGGTTAAAATAAAAAACTTATCCACAACCAATTCTTTTGAAAGCACAATGTTTTTAATGCCCGTTTCATATTTAACAGTCATCATCAAATCAATAGCACTTTGCAGGTCGTTTATCACAACTTCTTCAGCTGTTATATGTGCTATCTCCACATTATTTTTCACAATCTTTTCAATTTTTATATTATTTCCACCTCATATTTATAAAACATATTTTTGAAATTAATCGCAAATATAAGTATCATAACCAGTTTGCTTTGCCCTGCAAAACATATCTTTTAATATTTTTAACTCAAAACATAATGATTACTTTTAATATTGACTATTTTAAACAAAAGCTTTATCACATTGGCTTTAAGTTTTTGTTCAATCTTTCCACCATCCAAGCAATGCGTTTTGCACGCCCTTGCTCTGTTTTTGCATCAAGATATGCTTTTGCATATGTCTTTTTTACAGATAATGACATTGCTTGAAAATTAGAATATGCAGGCGCAAATGCTTGCAAAATACACGATAATTCTGCAATTTGCTCATCAGTAATTGGCTCTGCTTTTGGAGCATTCCATTGTCCGTTTTGCTTTGCCTCATCTATCTTTTTCCTACCAAATTCAGTCATAATGTTTTTGTCTTCAAGTATTTTAACCAAAGCCTTATTTTTTTCTGACCATTTGCTATTTGCTCTGCGTATAGAAAAATATTTTTTATAACTTTTCTCATCAATGCTCTGCATTTGACCATCTATCCAACCAAAACATAACGCCTCTTCCAAAGCCTCATTCGCCTTAATTGTTTTTGGCCCACCAACCTTGCCAAACAACAACCAAACGCCATCTTCCGACAAACAATTCTCATCCAGCCATTCCCTAAATTGTGCCCTGTCACTAAAAACTAAAACCTCACTCATCCAATCTTCCTTTTTCTCCCCTGCAAACAACAAAAATCACATTTTCTTAATTATACCACAAGAAAAAACAAAAATCAATCTAAATAAAATTTACAGCTCAAGCTTATATTAAACAACTATTTTATTTCCCGTAAAATAAAATAATAAACGACTTTTATTGACAAAAACATATATTCTTGCTATAATAGTAAAAAATCATATGGAAAATAATTATGAAAAATAATATCAAAAAACAGCTTATACTAAATATCATTGCGTTATTTATAATTACCCTCATTCTAATTATTTCTATTATACTAAGTTTTTTTTATGGAGAAAATATTTCGCATAACAACATTTTATGTGGTTTAGTTGGTACTTTTATTGGTGTAATTTCTGCATTATTCTATAATAAAATATTTGATACTTTTAAAAAAATTAATCTTTATAAAGATTGGTTAGACATACTAAAAAAAGAATTTGAGCCAATGATAAAAATTGATAATAATACAAAACATATTAATTTTTCATGTCTACAATCACTTGTAAACTCATCGGATTTTATTATATTTAAAAAAGAAAAACAATTAATGGCTAATATATATAATTTATATGTATATTTATTAGAATTTAATAAAGGGGATAAAACTGAATACAATATCAAAAATATTGTAAATGAGGTTCGCGATTTCTTAAACTACTGTAAAAATTTAAAAGGAGATTAACCATGGGAGATATTTTTAATTCTGTTACACAAAATCAAACTAGTCAAAATACTGATGATAAAAAAATTATAAAATATTTATCAAACTTATATATTTATACAGCTAACACATTAGACGTTAACACAATAGACACATCTCATCTCAAATATGAAAATAATGAAATACTTATAAATTTTGATTATATTGATGATGATGATAATAACAAATATAATTATAAAGGAACATATGAAATTGAAGAAAATGCTATCTTTATCAATGTAAGAAGTGAAGAAGATAACGATATTTGTTTAATTATATTACTTAATTCAAAAAACTTTGAAAATGATTATTCAAAAAAATATTTTTTTAGTCATGGCATTTTATTATCTTATGGTAGACATACTCATTGCCCTGAAGCAAAAACTCTATATGTAACACAAAAACCATTAAATTTAACTAATGCAACAAAATTAAATGATTTAATACTTAAAGAACTCAAAAAAGAACCAATTATTATTAACGATAAATTTTTATCCGAAATCAACAAAAATATTAGGAAAATATGAGGCCTTATGAAAAAAAATAATGAAATTTCTGAATTATATAATTATAGTGAGAAAATTAATAAGCAAATAACTAAAATTATTGTTTTGCTTGTAAATGTACAAGGTTATTCAGATGATATTGGAATTCAACTTGAAGATGCAATCGACATAGAAAAATTTACTGAGCAAGAATATAATGACATTTTAAATTCAATTAAAGAATTGAAAATGAATTATATAGTATATTTCAACGAGTTAAAGTTCATGTCTGATATTTTAAATAAAAAATTAGATCAACAAGATATAATAGTGTTTAATTTCGCAAGAAATGGTTTGAAAGAAGGTAAAAAAAGCTTAATTCCAGCATTTTGTAATTTGTTAAAAATACCTTATACTGGTTCGGGATCTTTTGTACAATCACTATGTAGAAATAAATTTGTATATAATAAATTTTTATCTCAATTAAATGTTAATTGTCCCAAAACATATGCTTATTTACCAAATAAAAACTGGATAGGAACCAAACCACCCACAAATAATTTAAAGAAAATTATAATTAAACCAATTGCAGAAAGTGGCAGTATTGGAATTTCTGAAAATATTTATAATTATAAAGATTTTAATTATGATGAATTAAGTTTTATAAATAATCAAACAATGATAATTCAAGAATTTATTGAAGGTAAAGAAATAGAATGTCCCTTCTTTGTATGGAAAGAACAAGTTATTGCTTTACCACCAGTTGAAATTCTAATTAACAATAACACTTTTTTAGATGCTAATTCATCAGCAAAAAATGACTATACTTTTTCTTTGTTTGAATCTAATTGCCCAAATAGATTTCAAAAAATATTAAACAAGATAGTTCCAGCTTTAGGAATTAGTTGTTATGGTAGAGCAGATTTTCGTATAAATGATAAAGGTGAAGAATTTTTATTTGACATAGCCACTATGCCATTTATTTGCAAACATTCTTCTTTTACTTATGCTATGCAAAAAATGAATTATAAACAATCCGACATATTTAAAATAATTTTAAGTTTAACTATTGAAAAATTCATATGAACAGTTATGTATTTAATAATATAATAAATTATATTTTTGAAAAATAAAATCAATAGTGATTAATTGATTGTGCAAATTTCAATTTATTTATTAGGAAAACTTCTAAAAATAATCAAATTTTTATCTGGGTCAAAAAAGCTCATATTTTTTGCACCCCAAGGTCGCATCGTAGGTGGTGCCACGATCTCAACACCAAGTGTTTTTAATCTTTCAAATTCACTATCAACATCATCAACCGTAAATGCCAAGCAAATATTTTGGAAGTTATTTTTTCTCTGGGTTCCATCGTTATAAATAGCAAGTGTTGTTTCTTGTGAGAAAATAAATTGATGGACTTCATCATTGCAATTGTTTTCAATATTAAATACTATTTTATAAAAATTCGACAAACGAACAACATCATTAGTCAATAAACACACTTCTCCTATTTTCATACTTCCTCTCCTTATTCATAAAATAAAAAAATACAATTTGCAAAACTTTCAATAAATTCACTACTTTTATTTTTTCATTATATCACAAAAATATTAATGAAATAGTAACATAGATGAAATTATAATTGACTTTCCTCCGTATCTTGTAGATAATTTGCTTATTGTTTAAACATTTTGTACTAAAACTCTTTGTTGACTGCATTTTGACATATTGTTTTCAAACACAACTAAATCAAAATGTAAGCAATAGTCCACAACCTTCGTCCATAGCTGATTCATACAATGACAAAAGGTCTTCGAAAGCAGAGATTATATCATCGCATTCTATATCGTCATCACTTTCGAACTCCTCAGCCATTTCATTGAACTCATCTTGTAGCTCGGAAAGCTGTTCAAATATTTTTCCCACATCTGAAGCCTTGACAATACCCAACCCACAACAACCAGGATCCACACAAAAATCTTTTTTCTTTATAGGCTTACCAAGCACAGCATACTCTGCTTTTTTATATTTAATTGATCTCAAAATGCTTATCACTGCATCCCATGCATAAGCAAGTCCCATATCTTCGTCTGGTTCGTAATAAGCCGTCATTGCAAAATCGGCATACTCTTGAACATCCTTTGCAGACATCGTGTCTTCCCAGTTTTAATCAATAATTCCACCATAATAAGGATTTTTAATTTCTTACTTATTTTGTTCAATGAAATTCTTTATTTTATCGATATTATTTGATAATCCTGCATTCAACAGCAAATTGCGCAGCTCGCTGTCAAATCTTTCATCATCAAAAATAAAAGCCCTATGTTCCAAACTCATAATTAAATCCTCCGTCAACAAAAACATTGCATTATATTGTGATTGTCTCATTAAAATTTACTAATTTAAAAGACTAATGCCAACAAATAAGATAGCATTATTTTATATATTTAGGATAGCATATTTTTTTAAGGTGTCAATATTGTTGTTTTGTGGGCAATGTAATTTAAGGTTAAATATTTTCATTTGCCACAGGCAGTATTTTTTATTTATCAATCAAGGCAATTTGTTAGTTGTAAAAACAACCTAATCTTGCCGCAAAAGTGGTTAAGATTAGGTTAAATGTGGTGGAGATGACGGTGGTTACTCCACAATGCACTGATGTGCACTTCGCAAGCATAGCTTGCTCGGGGCTAAACCCTTGCTATCACGCCTGCTTCGGTCGCACTTGCCACTGGCAACTGCTTTCCCTTGCGTCCCCCCCCCTAGTATGATAACTATAACAAAAAAAGCACCTACACTGGTGCTTTTTTGGTTATTGTGTATGCCCTGTGAAAAGTGGCATTTTCATAAGTGTGTCGCGTGAAAAGTGTCATACCATTTCACTCTATAATCAACATATCATATTTAATATATCTTTAACATCAATTTTATTTTTATTGATATTAATAGGCATTATTTCAATTTGCTCATATCCTAAACTAGCTCTTTGATTTCTAACTATTGTTTTATCACCGTTTAAACACATTATTCCTGTCATTAATTTAAAAGTATAGCTATCTTTTGGAATAATACTTACCACATATTTGTTGATAATATTTGAAAGATGATATTTGTCAACAGAACTCCTTTTGCTAAATTTAGCATCTAGTATAACATAATTGATTTTATTATCTTTTAATATTTCGATAACAAAATCAGGGACAAATCCTTGTTTAGCAACCTTTTTAAGCTGAATATTATTTTGACTATCGATATAATAGTCAGCCACATCCAAACTTAAACTCTGCTGAGACTTCATGATTTTAGGCTCATAATAAAGTTTTATTACTACATCATCAATTTCTAAATAACTACTAAAAATTAACCCATCGTTATCCAAATTAAAGAAATTTTTATTTTGACCGCCAAGAATCGAAATTCCTTCAATAATTCGATTCAAACAATAAAGCTCATATATCGTATATGCAGGTATTATATCAACAAAATAATTAATTTTTGTTTCCAAATTTTCACCTAAATTATCATAATCCAACATAAATAAAAACATTTGCCTATACATAGGTATTTGTCTAAAAATATGTGTGTATGCTGGCAAGCAATAACCATTATCAGCACAACAACTAAATGATTTCTGTAACCTCATTAGTATTTTCGTCAATTCTTTTTTCAAGGCACTAGCTTTATCATTTAATTTTTCGTAATAAAATGTAGTATACGATTCTACAATATTTGAATTTGGATATATTTTTTTTAGTTTTCTATAATGCCTAATTAATCCATTTTTCGCATTTTCTAAAGTTTTTTCTATTAATAACAACTCGTTTCTTAAATAATTTAAAAAATTAACAATTGACTTGTTTTCATATATTGCCTTATTGTCAACGCTTATTTTTGTCATCACTTTATTAGGCAAAAAATATTTTTTATTTATTTTTATTCCACTCGTTGATGTCCTAAACCACTCATCGCAATTTTCTGCCATATGACTAATCGTTATTGAGTCAATATCGCTAATATTTGAATAATCAACCTTTTTATATTTTGGACTAAGTTTTGATTTTGCATTAACTTCAAAATGATGCAAATTTTTGACCATATAAACGATAATGTTTTCTATTGCTTTAATTTTTGTGTTTATTGATGATATTTTCTTGTTTGGATTCAATTCTGAATTATGCATACCAAAGCATTTCACTAACACTTGCGTTGGACAATTTTCTAAAATATCATTAAGCATAATTTCAAAATCTTCGCTAGAAATTTTATCGCTAGAAACACAATAATAATCACTAGAAAAAATTTTTTGTGTCTTTTTATCTTTCAAATAAAATTGAACATTCCCAAAAAACTTTGAGAAATTCATATTGCTTGCTAGATCTTCAACAAATTCATTATTCACATATAATTCATAAGTATCTTCTTCATCTAAACAAATTGAATATTGTTTATTATCATAGAAAATAATATCATCGTTTAATTCACTAATTTCTCCAGGCTCATATTCTTTCCAAAAATCAATATCAATGATGGTATTGTCACAATATAACTTCAAGTTCATTTAAACACCAAAATACGAATAGTTATCATTATTCTTTTTGCCATTCTCAATAATTTTATCAAGTTCTAAAACTGTATTCTTTAAAGAAAAATCATTACACAAATCTTTTAATAAATTTATTTTTTCGCCATATTCTTCACCATAACCATTTATCAAAATTATCAATTTCTGCAAAATAGCATAATCTAATGCTAAATCTTTCTCTTCAATAATTCCTTTGTTAACAGCGATTATTAAATATTTTTTAATTTTTTCTAAAGCCCTATAACTAACATTAACTTTCATGTCTTTTAAATGTGCAATTATTTTTCCCAATTTTACTTCCAAATCTTCATCTAAACAATCGGTGGTGTTAGGTGTCATATATTCAATAATATCATAAAAATTAATAGGGATTTGATTTGCAATCTTAATAGTTGAGCCGTTTATATTATCAATTGACAAATTATTATCTAACCTAATAATCCATACACGATCTAAAAATCGTTCAGATAACATTTCTGTTGTATAATCATAATTTATAGTTCCCAAAAACCTCAATGTTTTTGCGATTTTAAATTTATTTTGATTATTTATATGTACTTGTCGTTCAACATTACCATTGCATACATCATCGTAGATTGAAGAAAATGAAGACCAATAGTATTCAATAGGACTTAAATTTGCCTCATCCAAAACTACTAAATTTACAGGAGCATCAGTCACTTGTTTTTCACATTCTTCATTACTAATCTGTAGCTGTTTGAAAAATTTAGGGTTCTTTGATTCAACAGCATTCGTAAAAGGATTAAAATATCCTATCAAATCTCTAGGTGTAGTCCATCCTTTTTCCACCTCAACAATACTGAATCTGTCTTTATCATAAACACCAAATTCATTTGCAAGCAAATTACAAATACTGGTTTTTCCACTTCCTGGAGGTCCTGCAAAAATAGTTGCAAAGTTTTGCGAAATGCATATTAAAATATTCTTGATAAAATCCGAGCTATAAGCTGGTCTAGCTGATCTTATATTATCAACAAATAGTGAAATAAAATTTTCCACATCATTGGTAGTATTATAAGCATCATCTTCCATATCGTTATTACTATTTTTAAACTCAATTTTATTAATTAAAAGGTCGCGAACATCATCGGAAATTTTTTCTTTAATAATTTGATCAATAAAACCATTTAAATCAGTTTTATATCGACGCAAGTCTTTCTGCAATTCCACTAATCTAGCATTTTTAGCTTCAATATCCTCTTGTTTTTCTTCTTTTTGTTTATCCAGATCTGTTATGGCCGATTTTAATTCGTCGATGCATGCTTTTTGCTGATTAATTTTTTCGTTGTTTAATGAAGCTTGCTCTTCCAACAATTTTTGCTTATTAACTTTAATTTGTTCTAATTCGTCTTCAATATTTTTTTTGTGAATATTAAGTTCGTCTAATAGTTTTTCCTTACTTTTAATGTCGTTTGATAGTTTAGAAAATTTCTCATTTTGTTCAGCAATTGCTTTGTCGCTCTCTAGAAGATACTTCTTCTTTTCTCCTTCTATTACAGTAGGATTGTCTTCAAAAAATTTATTGATTAATTTTTTTTTCTCATCATCCAATTCGTTGAAAAACAATTGTGCAATTCCGGAAAATTGAGCGTAATTTAATTGTCCTTTTTCAAAAACAGATTTTATTGAGTTTAACTCATCTGTACTGTATTCCTCTTGGTTAATTTGTGTAAAAGCTGCTTGCAATTTAGAAAAATCAATTTTGCCTAATGTAGCAATTTTATCAAGCATTTTGTCAATTTTTTCTTTTTCTTTTTCAAGATCATAAAATCTTATTAGGCTAGCTTCATCCGTAAAACAATCTTCTTCTTTCCAAAAAAAACCAATCCTTTCATCAGCAGTTCTATCCACTTTAGTTTTTACAATTTTAGCAGAAACTTTATCTGAAGATATTTTTTTAATTTGGTACTCTTTACTTAAATCGATTAGCACTTTGCCATCTTTAGAATAAAAAGGTCTTATTTTTATAGGACCATAATAAACACCGTCTATTTCCAAAATTATATTGCTATTTATTGAATTACTAAATGATGGTATGTCCACAATTCTATTAGACTTACTCTTCATTATATCATCTATTGATTTTTCTATTTGTATTATTCTTAAAAACTTATTTGTCGGCAACAAAGAACAATTATCCAAGAACTTTGTTTGGGCGTAAATATCGCCTTTTGCCTCAGTTTCATCATATTTCAAAATTAGCAAACCATTATCATATTTGCAAAATTCAATTTCCGGTATCATCGCTTTCTCATCATCATTAAAAAGCCATTTTTCTTGGTTATCAACTCTAATTTGTTTATGGTCAGGCATAATTAAAGCATAATCTTCATCACTAATACTTACAAGCCTATCGTCAACAATTTCTTTTATCAAAACAATATGATTATAATTACTATTTTGCAATTTTGTTGTATATGCTAGAAACTCTCTCATATTTCCTCCGATGTATTTTTTATTATTATATCACAACAATAATAAGTTTGCAATTGAAAAAATACATTTTTTTGCAATAAAGTTTTTTACTTGTTTTTACAAATAGCACTATGTTAAGTATTAAAAAACGATAATGATTTTATTTCATTAATTTAATTCCCATCAGCTCGCACTTTTCACAGGACACAATTATGTAGTATAATATGGTAATGTGTCGAGTGTTTTCAATAAAAATAAAGACTTTGTAAAGACTATTTTCCTCTTCAAAGTCTTTTATTTGGTCAAAATGGGCAAAAATATCACTAAAATAATAAAAATCGGTAGAAAAATCAGAAGACTTTTCCACCGACACTATTGGTGGAGATGACGGGGGTTGAACCCGTGTCCAAACGGGGATTAACTGTGCTTTCTTCGTGCGAAGTGCAAATTTTGAATTTTTCGCGATGTCGCCTTTTGCACAGGCTACATTTTGATGAGGTGCTGATTTATCTTTCTGCCCCACACCACTGGCAAAAAGACCTTCCTATTCTTAATGATGCCGCACTCCTATCGGATAGGACGACAGGCGCGACAGGCTCGCTAATTACGCAGCGAAAGCCAATTGATTATTATTTTTTGCGTTTAATTTAAACGATCGTTTTATCGTAGACGAACCTACGGCACGCTTACACAATCTCACACCCACTTGTCGAATCCGAAACATCCCCAAGTAAAAGTTTGATTGCAAAAAATATAACTTATAGCTATTTTTAACAAATAATGAGATAATTAAAAATGCTAAATATTAAAATCTCATTGCAATATTATGTACAATTAAGATTATAAAAGCAATTATAAATAATATCTGACACAAAAATTATTCCCACTACTAGCATATTCATAATAACAAAAAAAGATTAAAAATGCAAGCACTTTTTTGTTTATTGCAAATTAATCAAAAAAAAGATAACCATAATTTGTTTTTTACAATTGTAATATTTTAAAATAAATAAAACTCACTTAATTTTATGTGCAGTTATTATTGTGTAGCTGTGGGCATTTATGGTTATTTTTACATTGTCTATTGTTGCATACCAATTTTTGCCTTGGCGAGTTATTTGTGCATTATTGTCAGTTAATTTGCTTTTGCACCACTCTACCACATTGATATTTTCCAAAGTTAGATTTCTGCGAATTCTTATAACTCCAAGCTCTGTGGTGTGCAGTTTATCAATGTGTTTTATAAGTTCATTCATATCACACCCTGCTTTGACGAAGTGCATTTCCAAAGGTTGCACCTTCGCTTTTTGTGCATATAATATCGATTTTTGAAAGGTTTTTTAACATTCCCACAAAATATTTTGCTTTTGTTGCACCACCTGTCATAACAATTTTTTCAATTTTCTCTCCAGTCACTTGCTCAAGTCTTTCAACTGCAAGAACTACTCTTTTTGCAAGAGAGTAATATGCTGTTTTAACCAAATCATAAATATTACAATCTGCAATGCCAAGTTGTTTTTTCATATCCCCTGTCATATCGTCTTGAGACATTAGTTTGTCAACATCCAACTCTCCAAGCACTTTTGCACCATCAATGTTTTCATCAATTTGCTTGTAATTTAAGTTGTTTTCACTCACAAGACGCTGAATGATAAACAAGCCATTTATGTTGTCAAGCAGACTGACTTTGCCACCATTTATCCTTTCATTGGTATACCTATTTTCAAATGCAATTTTTTCGCACACAGGGCTATCAAGCACTTTTCCAAACAGCAACCAAGAACCAGACGCAAGAAATGCAGTTTTGTTATCTAGCCCTTCCAAAGCATATATTGCAGATGCAGTGTCGTGTGTGCCAACTGCAACAACGGGAACACCATAAAACTCTCCGTATTGCTCCCCGTCAAAAATCAATTTTGGCAATATTTCACTATCTAAGCCAAGATTATTAAGCAATTGATAATTCCAATCAGTGCCTTGCAAATTCAAAATTCCAGTTGTGCTTGCGTTGCTACGCTCTATGCGAATATTGCCCGTTAAATAAAACGCTAATAAATCGGCAATCATTGCAATTTTTACTATTTTACCAGCATATCTATCTTGCATTTTATCTGCATAAAGCTGATAAATTGTGTTGATTGAATTTGGATAAATACCACTTAATGCAAATAACTCCTCTTGACTTATTTGCTTGTGCAATTCCTTAAACATCAACTCTCCACGGCTGTCACGATAGCAATATGGCATATCAATAAGCTTGCCATCTTCCCCGATGACACCATAATCCACACCCCACGAACAAATTCCAATTGAGCTGATTTGATATTTTTTGATTGCCTCACAAATTTCCTCTTTAATGCTTGCAAAAAGTTTGTCAATATCCCAACGATAATGACCATTGCTATCAAGACTTGCACTGTGTGGAAATCTTGCAAGTTCAGTCAATGCCAAATTTTTATTTCCGTCAGCAAGCATAATTCTTGCACTTGATGACCCAAGATCAATTGCTAAATACTGCATATTTTTTACCATCCATTAAAAGTTCTGTCAATTTCTGCACTTTGCTCATCATTAATCGGAGTGATTTGTGCAATATTGCAAGCAGAAATAATTGACCTTGCAGAATAATCTGTAACCTCCAATCTGTCAAACGCTTTTGTCAAATTTTTGCCTATTGTGATAACGCACTCGTTATTTACAATAGCAAGAGGTTTGGTTGTAGCCATACTTGCAGCAATTTGCTTTGCAGAAACACCACACTCCAACTGAACAGCATTTTTAAGCATAATATAACTTTCTGGAATCAATTTTGCATCAAAATACTTGTGTGAAATGCTAAATCCCATAGTAGCATTTGGCATAGAAATAAAGCAAACTTTTGCCTTTTTAATTTGCGCAAAAATTTCAACTGCAATTTGCAAATAGTCGGCAGTTTTGTCGCACACATTATAAAACTTTCCGTTGCTGTACTTTGCAATGTCTTTTGCCTCAATTTTATCTCTTCCAACACTATCTGGATTAAACAAAATATCTCCGTTATCAGTTTTAACACACAAAGTGCCAAGACTTGTTGACATTAACTTTTGATAAAAACTTCTTTTGATAAATCCTGCCATTTCCTCGGCAATAGCCAGTTCTTCATCAGTAAGCGCAATGTTTTCACTAGCAATTTTTACGCTGTAATCTGCGTGATTATCACACTTTTTCACACCACCCAAAATGCTTGCATTGATAAGTGTTGCACACAAATTGTCCAAAGTTTCATATTTTCTGTAAGCAATTTCAAGTGTTTCTGCACCAACTGTTGCTCCATGATTGTGCATCATAACACTATTGTACCCCTCATCAAACTTAGCTTTTACAATATCGCCCAAAGCCAATGACCCCGGCAAATCATAAACGCTGTCAGCAACCTTTCCCAACATTTTTTGATAGCAAGGTGCAACGCTGCTGTCAGGAATTTTTCTTGCAGTTGCATAAGCCACAACGCTTGGTGCGTGAGCATGAACAACTGCCCTTATATCCTCACGACATTTGTAAATATTTGAATGAAATGGCAACTCCATTGAAGGAGTATGTTTGCCTTCAACACTGCCATCTGCCTTAACAGTCATAATGTCCTCATCCGTCAAACTGCCTTTATCCACACCAGATGGTGTAATATAAATTGTGCCATTGCCATCCATACAAGAGATATTACCACCACTGGTTGTTGTAAGTCCATTGTAATACACTCTGTTGATTGTTTCCAAAACTCCATTTTTTGTATTTTTAACCATAAATTCGCCTCTCAATTTTAAATTTAACCCCGATTTTTGACACATTTTTTTAACATTTTTACATTATAATTTTCAAATAATTCAATTCGTGAGA
Organism: uncultured Christensenella sp.; assembly: GCA_910584975.1. Lineage (GTDB taxonomy): Bacteria > Bacillota > Clostridia > Christensenellales > UBA3700 > MGBC100798. The sequence goes on along the minus strand of CAJUEA010000001.1, from coordinate 258,020 downwards.
TTTTTAATCAACTATAACATTAAAAATACAACCTCAAATCACACTGCATAATAAAAAGCAAACACTAAAAATTATTAAGCTTTTTTTCTTTTCAACACAACAATTTTTTGCATTTTAAAATGTATCATTTTTTCACTTTTAAAAATGTGGGCAAAAACTGCCCACAAATTTTTATTTGTAAAGTGGTCCGTAAGTTTTGCAAGCTCTGTAATCCGCCGACTCAAGATCTTTTGTGCCAAATGCAGTCCAAGTGTGTGGTCTGAACAACCTATCTTCACTTACATTGTGCATATTTACAGGAATACGCAACATTGATGCAATTGTAATCAACTCACTACCGATGTGACCATAAGCAAGTGCTGCGTGATTTGCACCCCAGTTTGCCATAACACTATAAACATCCTTAAATGGACCTTCGCCTGTCAAGTTTGGCACGAACCAAGTTGATGGCCAAGTTCTATCTGTTCTGTTTTGCAAAATTGTGTCAACTTCGTCAGGCAAAACAGCTGTGTAACCTTCTGCAATCTGCAAAACTGGACCCAATCCGTCCACCATATTCAATCTTACTGCTGTCATAGGCATTTCGGCAATAGTTTTGAAATCCGAACTGAATCCACCACCTCTGAAATAATCAAGATTTGCTTGTGACCATCTTACATTATCCATTGTTGCCTTGATATCTTCCTCAGTAATTTTCCACCACTCTTTCATGCAAGCATTGCCATTTTCATCTTTACATGCACCAATGCCGTCAAGTGCGGCTGCACCACTGTTAATCATATGAATAAATCCATTTTTAGCAAAGCCGTCAGCCTTCCAACCAGTTACTCTTTGAACAGCCTCAGGCGACCAATATGTACGCACATCAGCAAACACGCTTGCACGATTTGTGATTAGCTTGTTTAAAAGCATTGACATACCATTTAAAGTGTCATTTTCTGTTGCAAGGATAAATGGCTCTTTTTTGCCTCTCCAGTCAAAAGAAGTGTTCATAATGCTTTCCATAAAATCGCCGTTTGGCAATCTGTCAATCCATTGTCTTTGACCTTGGAAACCACCTGCAATAGCGTTTCTGCCATTTGCCTCTTCTGGATATCCCATCTTTTTAAGTTTAGGGTTGCCAAACATAATATCATTTACGATAACAACCATTTTTGCAGTATATTCCCAAAGCTTATCTTTTGACATAACAATACGAGGCTTGCTGTAGTCATTTATATCAATGCCCTCTTTGCAATTTGCTTTCATCCATTCCAAAGCTTTTTTGTACTCTGCCTTGTCATAAATGCCAAGATTAATTCTTCTGTCAATCTCAACCATATCCACCCATTCTGCACGAATACCAAAATATTGTTGCATAAAGTTGCCGTCAAGAAAAGAGCCTGCAATACCCATTGAAACAGCACCAAGTCCAACATATGTTTTGTTTTTCATTTGTCCAACTGCGATTGCACACTTTGCAAAAGACAAAATTTTGTTTTTAACATCTTCTGGAATCACAGTATCTCCAATATCTTGAACATCTTTACCGTATATTGAAAAAATAGGTAGTCCTCTTTGAGCACTTGCAGCAACAGCACAAGCCAAAAATACTGCGCCTGGTCTTTCTGTGCCGTTAAAGCCCCAAACAGCTTTAATTGTGTTTGGATTAAGGTCGATAACCTCTGTGCCATAGCACCAACAAGGAGTAACCGTCAAAGTCGCCACTACATTTTCAGTGGCAAATTGTTCCTCACACTTGCAAGCCTCTGCCGAACCACCAATTGTCGTGTTAGAAATCACACATTCCACAGGTGTGCCATCACTATAAAAACAATTGCTTTCAATAAGTGCTTTTGCTGATTTTGCCATATTCATTGTTTGTTCTTCCAAACTCTCACGGATGCCTCCACAGCGTCCATCTATTACAGGTCTAATTCCTATTTTGCATTTCATAATATATCTCCAAAAAAATATAATGTGCAACAATCAATGTTGCACATTCATTATATCACAATAATTTTTCAATATCAATAGTGTTTATTAATTTTTTTTAAATATTTTAAAAGTTATCATTATTTTATAACAAGAAAAATCAAACAATATAATTGCAATATAAAAAACTCAATTTAAAGATATTGCACAACAATATTATTAGTCGTCAAAGGACATATAAAGCAGTTCTTTTAACCAAGAATATAATCTTTTGTGAATGATTGAGGTTGCAAGTTTTGAAAGACTTTTTTGCAAGTCTTGTTTTGTTTCTACCATTTTAAAATTGTTGTATATTAGAGATTTTGTTGTATTTTTAAACTGATATTTTGCAAAAATTCTAACGATGTTTTCATTCAAACTGCCCGTGCTTTTTTGTTTGTAATTGCAAAGTTTTACAACAAAACTATCTGTTGGTTTCAAGTTTATTTCACACTCCAAACAATTATTTGTCAAGTTTACATTGCTTGCCGAATTTGCAGTGTACAAAGCAGTGATATCAACTGGCTTATCATTTAGCAATGCCACAATTTTATCGCAACTTTCAATATTTTTAAAATCGACAATAAATTTTCTTTGTGTGCAAACAGATAAATCCCCATTTACAGGATTGATTTCAAATGTCAAATCCTGCTCCGTTTTACTTACGGCAAATTTCCTTTGAGCACAAACGCCTTTTTTGTAATCTAAGCTCTCGCCGTCATCCTCATATAAGGTAAAATCGCCATTACCCTTAAACACCAATAGTCTTAAAATTTTAGGATTTTCGCAGTTATTCAAAACACCACAATTTTCTGCAAGAGGAATAATTGCGCCTTGTTTTGCAAAAACAGGCATATCTCCCAAATTTCTGTTAACCTCAAAAATATTGTCCCCAATATATTCTTTACCTGTAAAAATATCCGTCCAAATTCCCTTTGGCAAGAAAACTTGACTTGGTGCAGTCAATGTTCTTTTGTCTGTTTTTTCAGTGACAGGTGCAGCAAGCAGATTGCTGCCAAACATATAATTATTTTTGCACTTGTATGCCCTTTCGTCTGTTGGATAGTCATAATAAACAGGCTCAATCAAAGCAATGCCTTCTTTGTGAGTACGCATATTCATTGTGTATAAATATGGAATTAAAGAATGTCTCAAACGCATATATCTGCTTGCAATTTCCTCTGTAATACCTGAATAATTCCAAGGTTCCTTGCCCATTATATCATTTTGAGTGGAGTGCAAACGCATGATTGGCGAAAATACACCAAACTGAATCCATCTGCAATACAGCTCATCATCTTTAACCCCAAAATGATGTCCGCCTATATCATGACTCCACCAAGAGTATCCACAATTTGTTGCGTTTGCCGTAAAATACGGCTGAAACTTCAAACATTCCCAACTTGTGTTTGTATCACCTGAAAAGCCTAAAGGATATCTGTGGCTTCCCACGCCTGCATATCTTGACAAAATAACTCCTCTTTTATTGTCTCTAGAGTTATCCAAAGTGTGATAATGGTTTAAAGCATAAAGTGGATCGAGCCCTTGCATTTGACTTTTTTTGCCTTGTTGCCAGTCTATCCACCAAAAATCCACTCCGTCCTTTTCATATGGATGATGCAAAATATCAAAATAGCTGTTGACAAACTTTTCGTTTGTCAAATCAAATTCAACTGGCTCTTCCTTGGTGTAGTCGACACCAACTGCCTCAGCCATTTCCTTATACATTACCTCAAAGCCTCTGACTCCTCGTGCAGGGTGCAAGTTTAAGGTTACACGCAAATTTCTATTGTGCAAATCTTTCAAAAATTGTTTGTAGTCAGGAAACAACTTTTCATTCCAAGTGTAGCCAGTCCAACCTGTTGACTCCCAAGGATAAATGCTACCTGTCCTATACTTTTTATCAATATCATTTACAAGGTGCCAATCCATATCCACTGTTGCAACTGTAATAGGAATATTTTTTTGGGTAAAATCATCCATTACCTTCAAATATTCTTGTTGAGTATATGCACGATATCTGCTCCACCAATTGCCCAGCACATAGCGTGGCAAAAGTGGTGTTTCGCCTGTCAATTTGTACAAATCTATAATCGCTTGACGATAGTCATATCCATAGGCAAAAATGTAATAGTCCCGATTTTTGGCTGTTTTTTCACTTAATTTGCCTTGATTATCAAAAACCAAAGAATCACTATCATCCAAAATTGCCACACCATTTTTTGATATCACACCATCTTCAAGTTTAACAGCACCAATAGTTCCGTCAAGTGTTCTGCAAGTGCCTTTCAAATTTCCGGACTCAAAATTTGTGACATTTCTTCCATCTTGCAAAAGCACACTTTTCAGTTTGCCGTCTTTGCTAATTTTGGCAGTTATGCTTGCTGTTTTAACTTCTATGTTCTTGCCCATATCTGCAATGTCATATTGCACAATATCAAAAGCTCTGTGCCAAACTTTTTGAGTTGGCAAGTCATTGAAATTTCCACTTTCACTGACCTCTACCCTAATCATTTTGCTTGTTAAAACAGAAATGCGAACAGCACCAAAAATCTTGCAATTATTGTTTGCACTATCCTTTATGTCAATCAGCAAATGCTTGTTCAATTCACTCATATTTCCTCCTTAAAATGGCAATAGCACTCTTTGTCAATTTAACAAAAACTGCTATCACACTCCCAATTAATATTTAAATTTGTAGCACCTATTAAAACTCGCAAGAACCAGTTGTTCTAGGGAAAGGAATTACATCACGAATATTGCTTACGCCTGTTAGGTACATAATCAATCTTTCAAATCCCAAACCAAAACCAGAGTGTTTTACACCACCAAATCTTCTTAGGTCAAGATACCAAGAATAGTCTTCCTCTCTCAAACCTAATTCCTTAATACGATTTACAAGAAGGTCAAACCTCTCCTCTCTTTGAGAACCACCAATGATTTCACCAACACCCGGAACAAGCATATCCACAGCCGCAACTGTCTTGTTGTCCTCATTCATTCTCATATAAAATGCTTTGATATCTTTTGGATAGTTTGTTACAAAAATTGGTCCGTTGAAGATTTGCTCTGTCAAAAATCTTTCATGCTCAGTTTGCAAATCTGCACCCCACTCAACCTTAAATTGGAATTGGTCGTTATGTTTCATCAAAATTTCAACTGCCTCTGTGTAAGTAACTTCTTTAAACTCGCTGTTTACAAGTTTTGTAAGTCTGTTTAGCAAATCTTTATCCACAAATGAGTTCAAAAACTCCATTTCCTCAGGGCACTTTTCCAAAACATCATTGATAACATACTTTATCATTGCCTCAGCAACAGCCATATCGTCGTGCAAGTCGGCAAAAGCAATTTCCGGCTCAATCATCCAAAACTCTGCTGCGTGGCGAGCTGTGTAGCTTTTTTCTGCGCGGAAAGTTGGACCAAAAGTGTAAACACTACCAAAAGCCAAAGCATAGCACTCAGCATTTAATTGTCCACTAACAGTCAAGCTTACAGGCTTGCCAAAAAAGTCTTTTGAATAGTCAATTTTGCCATCAGCCGTTTTTGGAAGATTATCCAAATCAAGCGTTGTAACTTTAAACATCTCACCTGCCCCCTCGCAATCGCTACCTGTGATTAAAGGAGTGTTGACATAAACAAAACCTTTTTGAGCAAAAAAGCTATGTATTGCTTGTGCAGCAACAGATCTTATTTTGAAAGTTGCTAGCATAAGATTTGTTCTTGGACGAAGATGTCCAATCTCACGCAAAAACTCAATTGAATGTCTTTTCTTTTGCAACGGGTAAGTTGGTGTGCTTGTTGCTTCCACCACAAAACTTTCTGCCTTGATTTCAAAAGGTTGTTTGTTTTCAGGAGTCAAAACCACAGTTCCCACAACGCTGATACCAGCACCAACATTTTGGCTTACCAAAGCTTTATAGTCAGTAATGTCGCTGTCTGCAACAATTTGAGTCGTCTTAAATCTGCTGCCATCGTTAAGCTCGATGAAAGCAAAATTCTTGCTGTCACGGATTGTTCGCACCCAACCACTTATTTCAACCTTTTGACCACCTAAATCTTTGTATCTTTCCCCCAATTCCTTTAGTGTCATTCTTGCCATATATATTTATTCCTCCACGATTTCCACATTTTTTATTATTATTGGTTCAACAGGAACATCGTCAAAATAACCCACAGAATGAGTTTTGACAACACTCATATCCAACACAACTTGCATACTATCCTTGTCTGCAACTTCACCAAAAGCTGCATATTCGCCATCCAAAAACGGAGTATCAACCGAACAAATGAAAAATTGAGATGTTGCACTATCCTTGAACATTGTTCTTGCCATACTGATTGTGCCTGCCTTATGTTTGCGCATATTTTTTACGCCATTTGACAAAAACTCGCCTTTGATTGGTGTCAAATTGTCCTTTTGCTGCATATCCACAGTCATTCCACCACCTTGACACATAAAGTTCGGTATTATTCTGTGAAAAATCAAACCATTATAGTGATTTGCTTTTGCAAGTTTAACAAAATTTGCAGTTGAAATAGGTGCACACTCCTCATCAAGATTTAAATTGATTTTTTTGCCATTTTCCAAATTAATTGTTGCTTTAATCATATATACTCCTCATTTACATTTAATCTATTTTTTATTAATCTCAAACAAAATATCACAAATTTTTGAATAGCATTTGCAAATCAAAATTCGTAATCAACTGAATGTGCTTTTTCAATCAAACTTCCAACAAACTCTTTTACAGGAATATGTACAGGGTGCACTTGATATGCCTCCATATCCTGCCTGCTTCCAAACACACATTCAAGCACAACATCAAAACTTCTTGAGCTTTTTACAAAATCAGTGCCTGCAACAACGGATTTTAAAATGTCAATTTTGCCTTGCATAGACATAAATTTATCCACCATTGCTTTGCAATTTTCCTCTGTTGGATTTTTTAATTTATACATCACTATATGCTTAATCATTTTTATCCTCCTCAACAATATGAGTGTCAACCTCTTCTGCCTCAAGATTTTCAAGTTCTTTCAGCCCTGCATTTTTAACTTGTTGTTTTTCCTCAAGTTTGTCATTTCGATTTTTTTCGGCAAGTTTCAAAATAATATCGCCCATAACCTTGTCGCAATCAGGAATTACAAATTCATTTTGTGCATACATCATATCATTTGCAAACTCCACATCTGACATAATTTTGGATATACTTGCAATCAACTCATCATTATTTCTGCCCAAAAGTGCAAGTTGATTTGTTGCAAGATAATGCGAATTTCTGTTTTCCAGTGCATCTCCACCATTGCACAAAATAAGATTTTTGTTGTGATACATCGCCTCATAAGTTATTGATGCTGTTGGAGAAGTTATCAAAATATCTGCAACGCTATAAAGTTTTGCAAACTTATCAATACCTTCAATCAGCTTAACTTTATCCTCTATCTTACGGTTTTTGGTTATCAATTCGCAATACTTAATCAAGCCGTTGTTTCCACCACTAAGCACAATGATATTGATGTCATTTTCCAATTCTGCAAGACTTGTAAACACATTTCTCACAGCAGATTGACCATATCTTCCCCCCACAATGACAATGTTCATTTTGTCATTGTTAATGCCAAGTTCCTCAAGCACTTGCCCCTTGTCAAAAGTCTCTTTGCTTTGCTTGGAAAGTGGAGTGCCAATAACATCTATTTTCTCCTCTTCTATCCCTAAAGATACGAGCCTTTCCTTAACATCATTGTTTTGAACAAAATATTTATTTGTCTTAAAATTTACAAATCTTGCATCCAAGCAATAGTCTGTGACAAGTGCACAAATATCAATGTTTTTAAGTTTAGCCTTATCACAAGCCTTTGCTGCATCACGCAATAGTTTTGGAGTACTGCAAACAACAACCTCAGGATTGTAGCGCAAAAGAATATTTCTAATCCTTCTGTATTGTTCAGTCCAGTTGTATGCAAGTCCTTTCAACCCACCATTAGGTGCGATCATTTCCTTGCATTGCTTTTTGCTTTTATTCACATTCACTCTATTCCAAAATGTATTAAAACTTAAATGCAAATTGTTAAGCCACGCACAACCTCTGCTTAAAAATCTGTATGAATAAAATGCAAACTTGTACCTAAAAAATGGGTACAATTCCTTATCGCTTATTGCAACAACATAAGCGTTTCCACAAGATTCGATATATTCTTTCACGGCCATCATACTGGAATCATATCTTCCCTCGCCATACAACAATAAAATGCACTTTTTTTCTAACATTTTACCACCTTTTTTCTCAAAATATCGTGTTTTGAAAGTGGATAATCAGTTTTTATAAACAGCTTTTGCTGCACAAGCTTTGCATCAGCAACAGCCTCTCCATCCACATTTTCCATAACCTCGATTATGATATTTTTATTAAGATATTCTCTAGTAGCAGACAAAATTTCCAAACAATCACCAATAGCAAATCTGTTGCGTTGTTCCACCCAAATGCCACCTTTTGCCTTGTCATAGCCGATAACCTCAGCCATAAACTCATATTCTCCCGCAGTTTGATTGTTATCATAGCTTATCGTATTGTTATCGCCATAATAAAAACCTGTGGTGTAATCTCTGTGTGCTGTCTTTGCAAGTTCTTTTTGCAAATATTCGGGCATTTCTTGACCTTTTTGCACCAAATCAATAGCTGTTCTGTATGCATTGATAACAGTTCCCACATAATATTGCGATTTCATTCTACCCTCAATCTTAAAAGAGCAAACCCCTGCATCCATCAAATCTTTCAAATTTGCAAGCATATTCAAATCCTTGCTGTTCATTATGTAAGAGCCTTTCTCGTCCTCTGTCAAAATCAGCTTTTTGTTGTCATTGTTAACTTCGTGAATGGCGTATTCCCATCTGCAAGCCTGCACACAATCGCCATGATTGCCATCTCTGTGTGTCAAAAAGTTGCTTAACAGACATCTTCCACTATGAGAAACGCACATTGCTCCATGCACAAATGCCTCAAGTTCAACATCCCCAATGTAATCTTTAATTTCTTTTATTTCCTCAACGCTTAGCTCTCTTGCAAGCACAATTCGACTTACACCACAATCTGCCCAAAACTTAACTGAATATTTGTTTGTGGCATTTGCTTGAGTTGACAAATGTATTTGAGTTTTTTTTAGTACTTTTTTGCAAAAAACAATAATCCCCGGGTCAGAAACAATAACAGCATCCACACCAATATTATCCAAATATTGCAAATATTCTTCAAGCCCTTCAAAATCTCTATTGTGTGCAACAATATTGCAAGTAACATACAATTTCTTACCTCTCTCATGGCAATATTGCACAGCCTCAGCCAAGCCGTCGTTGCTGAAGTTTTTGGCACCTTTTCTAAGTCCATAATTGTTGCCACCAACATAAACAGCATCTGCACCAAAATGCAGTGCAGTTTTCAATTTGTTAAAATCTCCACAAGGTGCCAACAATTCAATCATTTTAATACTTTTATAATGGCAATGCCATCTCCTTTTTCCTTAATTTCCACACGAAAATCGCTATTAATTTTGATATTCTCCAAAAATTTTCTAAGTCCGACAACAAGTGTTCTAAATTTATGAGGCGGTTTTCTTCCACTCTGTACCATACCCCTAAAAAGCACATTATCACAAAAAACATAGCCACCTTTTGCAATGTTGCTTTTAACCAAATTTAAATATGCCAAATATTTGCTTTTTGGTCCGTCAATAAACACCAAATCATAGGTGTTGTTTTTGATTACCTTTGGCAAAACTTCCATTGCATCACCAAGATAGCTGTTTACTCTTTCCTTCACTCCAAACATCTCAAAGTTTAAAGCTGCCTCTTTCTGTCTTTCTTCCAGCAATTCTATCGTATCAAGAATTGCATCTTTACACTCAAGTAACATAAGCGACCCACTATAACCTATTGCTGTGCCAATTTCCAAAATGCGTTTTGGCTGCACAACTTTCACCAACTGCAAGAGTTCCTCTTTTGAGTCATCCAGTATAACAGGAATATATCTTTCTCGTGCAGACTTTTCTATTTCCTCAAACTTTTTATTAAATTCTTTCATACAAAACTCCACACGGAAAACTTTGATATTTTTAATATTGCGTATTGCAAAAATCAAACGCTACTTATTGAAAAGTTTATTTTGCAATTTTTTATTTTGTTCTAACTATGCACAAAATACTGCATCTTTTCAAACAATAATAAACTAGATTTCCATAATAATAGGCAATATCATTGGGCGTTGTTTTAGTCTTGCTTTGATAATATTGTTTATTATTCTTCTTGTTGATGCTTTCAAACTACCTCTGTCATTGCTACCATGATAAGAAAAGCCTTCAAACATTTTGCAGATTGCCTCTTTTATCTCTTCCAAAATTTCATCTGTAAACTGCAAACCTCTTGCAATAATATCTGGTGGTGCAGAAAGACTATTTGACTCCAAACTAACTCCAAGCAAACATACCACAAAACCATCTTTTGATAGTTGTGTTCTGTCACGCAAAACGATATCATCCACATCCATCAACCCGTCAACATAAACGCTACCTGCTGTAATGCTCTCACAAGTTGCAAGTTTTGTCTTTTTGATTTCAATTTGAGAGCCAATTTCACAAATGCTAATGTTTTTTTGAGGAACACCTAGTGACATTGCAAGTTCTTCATGCTGTTTCAAATGCCTATACTCACCATGAACAGGGATAAAAAACTTTGGTCTGATCAAAGACAACATAAGTTTTAATTCCTCTTTGCAAGCGTGACCTGACACATGCAAATCGCCAAGTGAGCCATAAATGACTTTTGCGCCTCTTTGATAAAGATTGTTAATTGTGTTGTAGACATATTTTTCATTGCCCGGAATTGGAGAAGAAGACAAAATAATAACATCGTTTTTGCCAACAATTATTTTGTCATCTCCACTTGCCATTCGTGTTAAAGCACTCATCGGCTCGCCTTGTGAACCTGTGGAAATAATGCAAATTTTGCGTGCAGGATATTTATCCATTTGTTCTGCCTCAACCACAGTGCCTGGCTTGTAGTTAAGCTCGCCAATCTGCCTTGCAAGTTCACTTACCTTAAGCATACTTCTGCCATTAAACACAACTTTTCTGCCATATTTTTCGCAGATATTAATAATCTGTTGCATTCTGTGCACATTGCTTGCAAAAGTTGCAATTATTATTCTTGAATCCAAATTGTTTGCAAAAAGCTTATCTATTGTTGCACCAACTGCACTTTCACTCATTGAATAGCCATTTTTTTCAATATTAGTGCTTTCGCTAAGCATAAGCAAAACACCTTCATCACCCAATCTTGCAAATCTTGACAAATCTGCTCGCTCGCCATCAATTGGGGTATAGTCAATTTTGAAATCGCCTGTATGAAAAATAACGCCGATAGGTGTAGAAATTGCAAGTGCGAAAGCCCCCGATATAGAGTGACTTTGTTTGATAAATTCCACGGAGAAAACTCCTATTTTTTCCACACTGCCCCCCTCAACGCAAACGCATTTGGGCATTGTGATTTTGGCCTCATTCAATTTGTGCTGCAAAAGTGCAAGAGTAAGCTTTGAGCCATAAACTTTCACATCAGGCAATTCCTTAAGCAAATACGGCATTCCTCCAATATGGTCTTCGTGTCCGTGAGTAAGCAAAATTGCCCTCACTTTGTCTTTGTTTTTTATAATATAATTAAAATCAGGAATTACCAAGTCAATTCCCGGAGTATCGTTTGTGGGAAACATTGAGCCGCAATCAATTATAAAAATATTGTCGCCATATTCCACAGCAGTCATATTTTTGCCAATTTCGCCAACACCACCCAAAAACGCTATTTTCAGTTGTTTTGCCATTACACTCTCCAATATAATAAATCGATAAATTTTTATCGCAAGTAGTTCTAAAATTTACAAATAGTACCAAATATCCAAAAGATACCAATTACATTCTAACATTTTAAATTGCTATTGTCAATGATTATAGTCATATATAACTTTTATAATTATTATAAAATATAAAAAATCAGTCGAATTTTATATAATTTACAAAATGCGTTGCAATTATGCAGATTTTATTGTATAATGATTGTACGCGAATTTTAACTGCCGTTAAAATTAAATGACTGCCGTCATTTGCTTGTTTACCAAGCTCGCTCCTCATTGAAATAGCATTCGTCACTGCAAAATATCCCTCCGGGCTGCTTTGCGACGAGCTTTAGCTGTTATAATGATTGTACGCGAATTTTAACTGTCACTAAAAAACTTGCAACTCAATACAAAATAGACTATCACGGAGGATAATATGCAAAACAAATTGTTTTCAAGTGCATTAAATTATGCAAAATCTGAACCAATTCGTTTTCATATGCCTGCTCATAATGGCGAAGATATTCAAATAACCACAGCAATGGATATTACTGAACTATCTTTTTCCGACAATTTGATTGAAAGCAATGGCGTGATTAAAAATTGCGAGCAAAACATTGCAAAAGCATACGGCACAAAATATGCTTTGATGCTAACAAATGGTGCAACCATGGGTGTTGCAATTGCCCTACATACGGCAAAAAATATTGGAAATAAGCTACTTTTGATTGGCGACTGCCACAAATCTGTGCACAACTATGCAAATGCATTTAACTTTAATATTACATATGCGAACGATTTAGACAATATTAATCCAAATGATTTTGATGCTGTTTTAATCACAACACCCGATTATTTTGGAAAAGTCAAAGATATTTGCAAATTACAGAACACCTCTGCTGTTGTAATTGTAGATGCAAGTCATGGTTCACATTTTGCTTTTTGCAAAAATCTACCACAGCTTGACACAAAGGATGCTGACATCACAATACTTTCCTTTCACAAAACTTTACCAGTACTGACAGGTGGGGCAGGAATATTATGTAATGACCAAACAATTTTTGATTTGCTTTACTATTCTAGAAGTGTGTTGCACTCCTCAAGTCCAAGCTATCTTACTATGGCAAGTATTGACAATGCTATTCGCAATTTTTCACAAAACGGCGAAACTTTATACAACAACTGTATTGCACAAATTGAAAATTTTAAAAAACAACTTTGTGGCAAATATCAAGTTGTTGAAACGCATGACAAAACACGCCTCTGCATTTGTGCAAAAGGCTTGGACGGAAAAAGCATTGCAAACAAGCTTGAAGAGCAAAATATCTTTTTGGAAATGACCTATTATGATATTTTGGTTGCAATAGTAACACCTTACAACTGCAAGCATTTGAGCACATTGGCACAAGTTTTAAACAACATTGATGTGCAAGAAAAAGCTATCAAAATAAACACAAAAAAACTATCAAAAATCGATACTAAATGCAAAAAAGTTGAATTTTTGCAGGCAGATAAATGCGTAGATAGAATTGCTGCTGGCAATATAGGGATATATCCTCCTGGCACTCCGATAATCACGACTGGGGACATTTTGGATAGCGAAATAATTGATTTTTTACTCACCACAAAATGCGAAATTTTTGGACTAATCAATGGAAAAATACCCGTTTATAAAAGCTAACAAATGAAAATTAAACATTATAAGATATATCATAATTTCAAATAAGTTTAATCTTTGTTATTGACGATTAGCAAATATTATCGATTAGTTAAATAAGAATTTTAAAAACTATTTGGTAAACGCTACAATATAAAATAATTTATTACGATAGAGGATAAAATATGGCAAGAGGAAAATTTATCACTTTTGAAGGTTGCGAAGGCGTTGGCAAATCAACACAAGTTAATATGCTGAAAGACTACCTTAGAAAAACTGAACAGAAAGCAATGTTTTTGCGTGAGCCAGGTGGCAATATGCTTAGTGAAAAAATCAGAAAAATCATACTTGACCCACAAAACAACGAAATGACTCCACTTTGCGAGGCAATGCTTTATTCTTCTGCCCGTGCACAACTTATGGGACAAGTTATCATTCCTGCCATTGAGGGTGGCGAACTTGTTATTTGCGACCGTTTTATTGACAGCACAATGGCTTACCAAGGCTTTGCAAGAAATCTGGGTGTTGACATTATCAATTCCTTAAATCAAATTGTTTGTGGAAATTATATGCCTGATATCACAATTTTTCTTGACCTTCCTCCAGAGGACGCTTTTAAAAGAAAAGGTGGTCGTGACGAAGGCGATCGTATGGAATTGCAATCATTGGAATTTCATAAAAGAGTTTACGAAGGTTACAAAAAAGCAATCGATATGTACCCTGACCGCATAATAAGCATTTCACCAAGAGGCAACAAGTTTGAAACTCACACTGCAATAATTCGCAATTTGCAAGCAAGAGGAATAATCAAGTGATAGAATACAGCGATGTTATAAAAGAATCAAAAGCTTACAAAATTGTTGAGCAAGACGCAAAACAAAACAGAATTGCTCACAGCTATATGTTAATATCCGAAGACAAGGAAACTTTGGATAATTTTGTTGCTGTTATGCTGCAAACTATATATTGCAAAAAGCACGAGGCGTGTGGAGAATGTGACGAGTGCCTAAGACTTGAGCACCACAACAACCCAAATGTTTACTTTTTGAAAAAAGACACAAGCATTAAAGTTGACGACATAAAAGAGCTTATCAATGATACAGCAATTTCTGCAATTGAAAAAAACTATAAAATTTATGTTATATGCAATGCCGAAAGTATGAATGAGGCAAGTCAAAACAAACTGCTTAAAACATTGGAAGAGCCAACGGAAGGCGTGATAATCATTTTGGCAGTGCAAAGCGAAGCCAATATGCTGCAAACAATAAAATCTCGTGTTAAAAAGCTTTATCTTAACATTTGGAACAATCAAAATATTGCAAAAGAACTTTCGAAAATCGATACTAATTCACAAAATATTGAACTTGCAGTCAAATTTAGCAAAGGTAATTTAACACTTGCAAAATCTTTGATTGCAGACGAAAAATTTAAAGAATACTACAACAAAATGATAAACTTGCTGACAGATTACACCTCTACATCATTGATTGCAGGGTTCGTAAATCACCTAGGCACCGACAAAGATGAAATGCTTTATTCACTTTCTGTGCTTGAAGGAATTATATCCGGCACCATTGAGGATATAATCAATAATATACCTAATCCACTTGCCATAACCTACAACATTGCTACACTTGCAAATTTGACCGACCTTATTGTGGATACGGCAAAAAGGCTTAACAGCAATTGCAATCCTCAAGCAGTGGCAACAAACTTTTTGCTGAAAATTGCAGAAATCAAATATCTGACAGCAAACTAATTTATGATTATCATTTGATTCTTAATTATATATTACAATTGATTATTATGACTGCCCTATCAAGTGCAGATAACAAATATATAAAAGTACAAATTATTAGAATAAATAACCTTATGTTTTGCAATACAAGACAACAGACAATTTAAAACAAAGATAAAATTTTTATCTTTAAAATAAAGGAGAAAATATGCAACAAGTTATAGGAGTAAAATTCCATTCAAATAAAAAATCTTACTTTTTCAATCCAAAGGATATAGCTTTTGAGGTTGGCGACGGAGTTATCGTTGAAACTGCTCGTGGTATTGAGTTTGGCACTGTAACCACATCCAATCATTTTGTGGATGATGGCGAAATTGTTAAACCTTTGAAAGATGTTATCAGAAAAGCAACTGAAAAAGACATAAAGCAAAATGCTGAAAATATGGAAAAGAAAAGATGGGCATATGATGTGTGCTTGGAAAAAATTCAAAAACACAACCTCCCAATGAAACTGGTTGATGCCGAATATACCTTTGACAAAAGCAAAGCAATTTTTTCTTTCACATCTGAAGGCAGAGTTGATTTCAGAGAACTTGTTAAAGACCTTGCCGTTGTGCTTAAATCAAGAATTGAACTAAGACAAATTTACGAGCGTGACGACATTAAACTGAGGGGCGCACTTGCACCTTGTGGAAGAGTTTGCTGTTGCCACTCACATTTGGCTGACTTTGAGAAAGTTACAATCAAAATGGCAAAAAATCAAGGATTATCGCTTAATCCACAAAAAATAAGTGGTGTTTGTGGCAAACTTATGTGTTGCCTTAAATATGAAAACGACTACTACGCAGAAACATTGCGTGAAATGCCAAAAGTTGGCTCAACAATTTTGACAAATGATGGTGAGGCTGTTGTGGATAGCATTGATATTTTGCACAAAACAATTAAAGCAAAATTTCAAAATGAAGAAGGTGCAACTGTTTTTGGCGAATACAAATTGTCAGATATAAAATCTGCAACTCACTATAATGACGATGTTGACAACGACTCTGATTTGGATGGCGAACTTGAGGAATAAGTATGCAAAACAATGACTTTTTACTTGACGGCGAAAGATTGAACGACTTGTGTTTGGACGGACGATTTATCATAAGCCACAAAGATAAATATTGCTTTACATCTGACTCTGTTATGCTTGCAAATATGGTGCGTGCAAACAGCAAAAGTAAGGTTGTCGATTTGTGTGCAGGTGGTGGAATAATAAGCATTTTAATTGCACTCAAAACATCTTGCCAAAAAGTCATCGGAGTGGAAATTCAAGAGGATATGGCAGATATGGCAACAAGATCTGTCGCTATGAATAAACTTGAGGACAGAGTTGAAATTTTGAATGCAGATGTCAAAAATATTTCTGACTTTATCCCAAGTGGATATGCAGACATAGTCGTTTGCAATCCTCCTTATTACAAAACAGGCAGTGGAGAAACAAGACTTTGCGAAAGCATAGCAATTGCACGCCACGAAATAAAGCTGACTTTGGAACAACTTATTCAAAGCACTTGCAAAATCCTTAAGTTTGGTGGTCTTTTTTATCTTGTTCACAAGGCAGAAAGAATGGCTGAAGTTATCACTGCTCTTTCACAAAACAATCTTATACCAAAGCAAATTTACACAATCAGCACAAACAACGCTGGCATTGCAGACACTTTTATTGTTGTTTGCAAGCTTGGAGCAAATCACGGAGTTATTGTGCAAAACATCAAACACGATTAAAAAGAGCTGTACCAATCAGCTCTTTCTTTAATCCGAAAATGTAATTGTTCCAAAAAAATTTCAAAATAATTCATTATTATTTGTCTCAAACGCTAGGCAAACCTCATACATTTTGTTTGATATATCAAAATCAATATTTACTTATTCATCTAATAGATATTAATCAAGTATTGAATAATTATTAGATTTGAAATAATTCAAATAGCAATTTAGAAAAAATAACTTTTTAAAACACCTAATATTTACAAAAAGACAAAATAAAGATAAAATAATACATTTTGGTGATTTTTTATAATTAAATATATAAAAAGCTAAGTGCTATTACACACGAGTATAAACTCTATAATATCACCTAGCTTGTTATTTTATTATATGTATTAAACTTTTAATTTGTTACAATTTTACAATTTAAAATTAATTGATTGCGTGCAAATTTTTCAAAGATAAATCAAGCAATGGTGCACCATAAGTCAAAGCACCACTTGAAACATAATCCACACCAATTTCAGCAATTTCTTTTAGTCTTTCTTTTGTTACATTGCCTGAGCACTCTGTTTCCGCTCTGCCAGCAATGATTTCAACTGCTTTTTTCATTGTCGAATTATCCATATTGTCTAGCATAATGATATCGGCACCTGCCTCAACAGCCTGTTTTACCATATCAAGATTTTCCGTTTCAACCTCAATTTTTCTTACAAAAGGTGCATATTCTTTTGCCATTGCAATAGCTTTTGCCACACTTCCTGCAGCACCAATGTGATTGTCTTTTATAAGCACTCCATCAGTAAGATTGTATCTGTGATTGTATGCTCCACCAATTTTTACAGCGTACTTTTCAAAAAATCTCATATTTGGTGTAGTTTTTCTTGTGTCAAGCAATTTTGTTTTGTATCCTTCCAACTGTTTTACGCACGCATTTGTAAAAGTTGCAATGCCACTCATTCTTTGCAAGTAGTTTAGTGCAATTCTTTCAGAAGACAACAAAACGCTGATATTACCAGTTATTGTTCCCAACAATTCGCCTTTTGTGATAGTTTGTCCATCAATTTTTTTGATGTCAAACTTAACATCTTCATCCACAATGGTAAAACATCTTTTGAAAACATCAATACCACACAAAATGCCATCTTGTTTTGCAATCAATTGCACCTCGCCCATCATATCATAAGGCATAATTGCATTGGTTGTTACATCCTCAGAAGTTATGTCCTCTTGCAAAGCAGACAAAATATATTTATCCACATTAGCCTTTAATGTTACACCATTTATCATAAAACACCTCATCATTCTTTTTTATTTCTTCAAGCACCAATTTTTTGTTTTCAGATTGCCATTTTTCAACATCAGCATATTTTGCAAGGTCAATGTCAACTTGCTTTATATCTACCGACCAGCTATCGTAATTTATCACTCTTGCACAATTTTTTGCAAAAGTCAAACTTTCAAGCAGCGAGTTGCTAGCCAATCTGTTTGCGCCATGCACTCCATTGTTTGCAGTTTCTCCAACAGCATACAAATGCTTAAGTGATGTTACCCCACAAATATCAGCACGAATTCCACCCATCAAATAATGCTGTGCTGGCACAACGGGAATTGGCTGTTTTGTGACATCAAAGCCTTCTTCCAAGCATTTATTGTATATATTAGGGAAATGATGCAAAATTTCATCTTTTGAAATATCGCTGAAATCCAACCAAACATGCTCTGTGTTATCTTTTTTCATTTGTTGCAAAATAGCTCCTGCAACAATGTCTCTTGGCAACAATTCATTCACAAATCTTTCGCCATTTTTGTTAAGCAACTTTGCACCCTCGCCTCTTACAGACTCAGATATCAAAAATCTTCTACCTTTTGCTTTTGAAAAAAGCACAGTAGGATGAATTTGAATGTAATTTATGTTTTTCAATTCCACACCATTTCTGATTGCAATTGCAAAGGAATCTCCCGTAATATGCCCAAAGTTTGTAGAGTTTAAAAACAAACCTCCCAAACCACCAGTTGCAAAAACAACATCTCTCGCGTAAACTGGCTTTGGATCCTTTTGATTTTCTTTTACAATTACGCCACAACAAATTTTATCCTGTTTGATAATATCCATCACAAGTGCAAATTCTTTGATTGTAACATTTTCAAGTTCCTTGACTCTGTCATAAAGTTTAGAGGTAATTTCCTTGCCTGTAACATCTTGATGGTGCAAAATTCGAAAAGTGGAATGTCCGCCCTCTCTAGTATAGTTCAAACTGCCATCAGCGTTTTTGTCAAAGTCCACACCTTTACCAATTAAATCGCTGATAATTTCCTTTGACTGCCTTATCATATCATCCACGGCAATCATATCATTTTCGTATCTGCCTGCACGCATTGTGTCTTCAAAATATGGCTTATAGTCTGCCTCGTCAAGCAAAGTGCAAATGCCGCCTTGTGCCAAATAAGAATCACAATTCAGCACTTCGTCTTTTGTAAGTAGCAACACTTTTTTGTCCTTTGAAAGTTTAATGCAAGTATACAATCCTGCAACACCTGTCCCCACCACAATGACATCATAAAAATTATCCATACAGTTATCCTTCATCTTTAAGTAATCTGTTGTTTTGTTTAAAATAGTATCGATTTTTGATTGTTTGTTTGCAAAATTTTTGTTTTTTTTGCTAACATTTATCCAAAATTATTTTGCAAGTTCCAACATTTTTTCCAATGGCTTAAGCGCTTTTTTGCTAAGTTCCAAATCAATTTCAACTTCAGGAGCAAGGCTCTCCAAAGATTTAATCACGCTTTGCAAAGTAATTTTTTTCATATCTTGACAAATACTTAAATCATTAAAAATAAACATTTTGTCAGGGTTGTCCAGTTGCAATTTATGTCCCACACCATTTTCAGTGCAAATCAAAAATTTTGTATCCTTGCTTGCTTTTGCAAAATCAATAATGCCTGATGTGCTGCCAATGTAATCAGCTTGAGCAAGCACTTGTCTTGGGCATTCTGGATGTGCAAGAATTTTTATATCAGGATATTTTTCCTTGATTTCTTCCACATATTTCACTGCCATATAGTTGTGCACAGGGCAATAACCCTCGTTGTAAATAAAATGTTTTTCTGGTATTTGTTCTGCCACAAAATGAGCAAGATTTTTATCTGGTATGAAAAATATGTTTTTGTTTGGCAATGCCTTAACAACTTTCACAGCATTTGCACTTGTAACGCAAACATCACTTTCTGCCTTAAGCTCCAATGTGGAATTGATATAACAAACAATTGCAACATCCTCATAAAGCTCTCTCACCTTTTTGATTTGTGCTGTGGTAACCATATGAGCCATAGGGCAATCAGCTGTGCTGTCAGGCAAAATGACCTTTTTGTCAGGGTTAAGCACCTTTGCACTATCTGCCATAAAATTTACACCTGCAAACACAATTACTTTTTCAGAAAGAGTTGTTGCCACCTTGCTAAGATAGTATGAATCGCCAATATAATCTGCAACTTGCTGAACATCCCCATTCACATAATAATGTGCAAGAATAACGGCATTTTTTTCTGCCTTCAGCTGTGCTACTCTTTCAAAAATTTCTTCCATCAGTTTATCTCCATAAATTTATTGTATACATTTTAGCATAGCGACTTTGATAAGTCAACAAAAAAGGTCGTCTGGCGTGCCAATACCATTATTATCTGCAAGTTTAAGCACTTTGATAAGCCAAGCCATATTTTTTGCAAGATTTTGCATAATCTGTATGCCTTCCTCATCCTTCAAAACTTCTTCAGGATTTCTTCCAATCATCATATTCCAATACTTTGATGGAACTTGAATCATATTGCTGATACCAATGTATTTGTTAATTTGATCATAAGTGTTTGTGGCACCACTACGCCTTTGGCAAACTACGCTGAAAGCAGGCTTGTATTTCATTGATTGTCTGTAAGCCATAAACAATCTGTCCAAAAAGCTTGTAATTTGTCCTGATGCACTTGCATAATAAACAGGCGAACCAAAAACAAAACCATCACAATCCTTTCCTTTTTCCATAAATTTATTGACAATGTCGTCAAACACACATTTGCCAGTTTGTTTGCAAGTGTTGCACGCTAGGCACCCACTTACAGGCTTTGCACCAACCCACATAATTTCGTAGTCAACGCCATATTTTTTAAGCTCCTCACCAACAATGGTAAGCGCAGTGTATGTGGAACCATTTTTGTGTGGACTGCCATTAATCATCAAAACTTTCATATATCCCTCCAACCAAGCTGTTTTTAATTTGAATTTACTTCCGTTGCTGCAAAAAATAGGTCTACACCACACTTTAGCTGCAACTTTAGATAATAAAATGTATTCAAAAAAATCTTAAAATAAAACTATTGCCACAATAAAGCAATAATTTTATCAAAATACTACAATTTTGCATTTTAACTTAAAATATAAATTTCAAACAATATTTTGCAATTGTCAATCTCGCAAGCAAAAATTAATCAAAATATCGTAAAAGCAAATTATTGTTTAAGAAAATTTTTCAAAAACAAAATATTTTATCAATATCCATTAAAGTTGCTGTTTAAATAGCACGCAACATTGTTGTTGATAATTTCAAACAAAATTCTTGATTGTTCTGCAGGAGAAATTCCATCAGGATTGTTCGCCCATTTTAACACGCTGTTTACAATACCACCAATCATAAAGTCAATAAGACATTCTTTTACATCTTGTTTAAGATTAGTTTCTGTATCCAATGCGTACAAAAATTCTTCCTTCAATCTGTCCTCAATAGGGTTAAAGATAATTTTTGCATAATCTGAACTTGCCATTAATGCATAATAATCTTCCTCTTCATTAACCCTTTGCACAATATTGTTGATAAAATTTAAAGTGCGCACACGAAATCCAACTCGTTTATCCTTCATTACGCTGTCATCAAACAAATTTTGCAAATCAGTTTTGATATCCTCCAAAATTTGAGAAATATCCTTGTAATGCAAATAAAATGTTTTTCTGCTTACATTTGCACAATTTGCAAGTTCACTTATGGTAATACTAGAGATATCTTTCTCCTTAAGCAATACCAAAAGTGCCTGTTTAATACTCTTTTTTGTTTTAATTGGTCTGCTGTCAACTCTCATAAAAACACTCCGTTTTAGTTAAATCATTTGTAATGTAAATATTATACCACATTGCGTGTAAAAATTCAATATTTTTAGCCAAATTTTTTACATTTTTTTACATTTGTTTTGGCGAATAAAAATCCCTAAAATTTTTGCGATTTTAAGCAAAAAACAAGCCAAGTTTTCACCCAGCTTGTTTATTTTTGTTTAACTTTCCAAAATGATACCTTTTATTCCACTCAACAAGCCAAATCTGAAATTCCTTGATAAACTCGGAATAACATATTCAACAATCCAAGTGGTAACCCCATTATGTTCAGAATGACAAATTCGCCAACCAAAAATCATACAATTTGAGTTGACAAATTTGATTTTTACAAATATAATAAAATAAATCGTATGATTATTTATTTCAAAAAACAAAATAAAGTTGAAAATGCAAAAGAAAATTATTAAAATTATTTTGATGCATATGGTAATGCTTACTGCTTTGGCACTTTTTGTTATCTTTGTGCCTTGCCCTCTTTTTGCATTGTTCAACATTCCTTGCCCACTTTGCGGAATAACAAGAGCAATTGTAGCTTTTTTTCAAGGTAAATTTGCAATAGCTTGGCAGATACATCCACTTTTTTGGCTTTTCCCATTCGCCTTTTTATTTTCATGTCATTCACGACTTATATTGAAAAAAACATCAAAAAAATATATAATTTTTATTATTATTGCGATAATAGGAATTGCTTTCATAGTTACTTATTTTGTGCGTGACAAGTCAATTTTATATACTTATCCTCAACCTTTTTTCCGATAAAATATTAATAAAAATTTATTTTAATAGTAAAATTAATAGTAAAATATTTTTTTATTCCGTACAGCGTATTATTGATAATCAAATTCTTTCAACTTTTCTTAAATATAGTGGCAAAAGCAAAAAAGCAAGCTATTTCAAAGCTTGCTTTTTTTATTCGCACAATATAGCGACCTATTGATAAATTAATAATAATAGGTTGCGACAAAATATGACTGCGCTTACTTAACGCGCCTCAAATCAGTTGTTGTTTTTCCAAAGTCCAATATACTCGCTTACTCTTTCTTTTGCTTTGTTATTCAACATTCTGTAAGAGCAAATCAGTTGTCTTTCATTGCTTGTCAAGGCTCCTGACAAAGGATTTGCAATTTCTTCTTTTGGTTCCTTCCCAAGCAAGTAATCAATGCTGACATCAAAATAATTTGCAAACAACACAAGATATTCATAAGGTGCTTCACGAATTTCGTTTTCGTAATTTGCTATTGTTCCTGCATTAATATTCAATGCTCTTGCCAGCTCACTTCTTTTTAGGCCATTTTCCTCTCGTAATTCTTTTAATCTGAACATTTCTCCTATCTTTGCCATCAAGGCAATCCCCTTATTTCAATTATACAAAACACTGAAAAAAAATGGTATAAATTATTCATATTGTATTGACAAGTTAAATTTTATGCTTTATAATAATACATATCGTATGATAAAAATATAAATTGTATTTTTTGGAGGTTTTTATGACTAAAGAGAATGTTAATCAATTATTGATGAGCCTAAGTGGCAAGATTCCTGAAGACAAAACTATTTTGTTGAAGCAAAAACTTGAAGAGTGCGATGACTCTGTTATGAGCACAATCTGTGCAATGAATTTGTACAACCCTACACACATTTTGTTGTTTTCTATCTTCTTGGGTGGATTTGGTGTAGACAGATTTATGATTGGCGACACAGGTCTTGGCATTGCTAAACTTTTGCTTGGTTGGGTTACTTGTGGTATTTGGCCTCTTGTTGACATCTTTGTTTCATACAAGCGTGCTAAAGAAAAGAACGCAATGAAAATTTTCAATGTTCTTTAATAAATTTGTAATATAAAGTAAAACTTGCATCAAAACGTTAATTCAAGCAAAAAGAATGATTTCAAGCGAAATCATTCTTTTGTTTTATAGTAATTTTAATTAACAAATTTATATAATAACCTTACAAGCAGTTAAAATTTTATAGCATTAAGCTCTATATCAAAAGCAGTAAATTTGCAATCAAATTACAAATTATCAGCGTCGTCAGAAAAATCTTCGTCAAGATCCTCTTCGTCCTCATCAAAGTCGCCAAACTCTTGCAATTTTTCAACTTCTTCAAAGTCTTTTTCTAGCTCGTCTTCCTCAAAGTCATCCTCACCTTCATATTCAGACTCCTCGTCCTTTCCGTCAAAGTCGTCTTCAATATCAATAAAGTCTGCCTCATTGCCAAAGCCGTCATCATCATCGAAGGAATCCATTTCGTCGTCAGCCCATTCTTGCTCTTCCATTTCAGAAAGTGATGTCAAATCTTCATCCTCTTCCACTTCGGCTTTCACATCCTCATCCCAATCGCCTTGCATTTTTTGCAAGCATGCAGAGCAATATTTCTCGCCTGGTTCAACATAATTTTGCTTACACCTTGGGCAAAGAACTTCCTCTTCATCCTCAATATTTGTATCTATTCCTTTCAATTCAGCCTTGCAAACTTCGCAATAATCTTCCTCTTCCAAAATATAGTTCAGTTCGCATCTAGGACATTTTTTGTATCTAGGCATATTACCCCCCTTCGTTATGCTTCATTGCAATATATTATATCACTTATCAATAAATGTCAATACTTTTTTAGAAATTTTTTTTATTTTTTTTGTTTAGCAAGAAAATTTTACCAAAAATTTAAATTTTTTGTAAAAATCATCTGTAATTTACAGCTTTATATACAATTTAATATGTACAATTATTACTTTATTATTTATTTAACATTAAAATAATGCACAAAATAGACAAAATTTTTCGCAAAATTATTATTTTACATTATTATCTGTGATATGGTAGAACTTAACCTGCATATATATCAGGCACAGCATTCATAATCAAAGCCATAAGTGGCAGAGTCAAAAGGCTGAGGATTGTGCCAAGCAAAACAAGATTTGCAGCAGTTTTTTGTCCTTTGCCAAGCATTTCTGCAAAGTTTAAAGTTATGCTTGCAACAGGAGTGGCAGCCAAAATAAACAGCGTTTGACGAATATAAAAATCCAACGGAATGAACCACACAAGCAACATTCCAAGCATTGGCATAGCAAGTTGCTTTATTCCCACAATGGCATATTGAAATGGCGAACAAAACATTTCCTTCAAAGTTATGGTGGCAAGTCGCATACCCAAAATTATCATACAAAGTGGAGTTGTCATTTTTCCAAGCAGTTCCACACAACTATAAATTTCTGTTGGAAGCTTGACACCACAAATAAAAAGTGGCAAGCCAATCACTAAGCCTAGCATTGCAGGATTGATAAAAGCCTTTTTTGCACTGATAAACTTTTTGTCTCCACTGATAAGATAGGATGCAAAAGTCCAACCGATAAGGTTCAATCCAAACAAAAACATAACTGACAATACCACTGCATTACCCCTGACAGCCTCAGGCATAATTGCTTGCAAAAGTGGCACTCCCATAAATCCACAATTACCAAACGCAGTTGCTACTGTTGCCACGCGATACTTAATATCTTTTTCGTATTGCTTTTTCAAACAAGCATAAGCAATCAAAATGACTCCAAGTTGCAAAACTGCAGCAAGCACAAATGCAACAACCATTTGCCAAAAGAAATTCAAAGAAAAAGTTGCATTCAAAAAAGATGTGATTGTCAGCATAGGTTGACAAACATACATAAGCATAACCGAAAAGGCAGATATACTTTCCGGTTTTATCAATTTACATTTTATTGTCAAAAAACCCGGCACTGCATATGCCAGCATTGTTGCAACAGCAATTGCAGTAGTTATTAGAACCTGCATATTCCACCTCCTATCGCAATATTAAACTTTTTGCACAAAATTTGCAAGTGTTTTTAATATAAAATATATTATTTTTCATCAAAATTTGATTATTTCGGAAAATATTACCAAATTGCTGAATGATTTGCTTCTGTATTTTAATTATTTGGTTGCTTTGACAATTAAATTCTAAACTATACTTATACAATATTATTAAATAATTGCTCAACTAAATATATCGTTTTATCAATTTAGAAACAAATAATGATAATTAAAAAGCAAAAATTGCAAAAATAAGACTGATACAATCAGCCTTTTCACATTAAATCTCCAAAATTATTTATGAACATATTTGCAATTTCTTTCATTTGATTGTGGTCTTGTTCAGATTCCTTATCATAAACACCTACCACATAAAATCCACCTGCTTTTGCACCTTTTACGCCTTGCAAAATATCCTCAAACACAACACACTCTGACGGTTCAAACTGTGTGTGACTTATTGCTTTGAGATAAATATCTGGAAATCCTTTGCCACGCTTTACTTGCTCGCTGTTAACAACATTGTCAAAAAATTCCAAAATTCCATTTCTTTTCAACGCAGGCAATGCAAGCTCTAAACTCAAAGAGGTTGCAACTGACATATGAATATCTTTTTGCTTTAACATTTGCAAAAATTCTAACGCATAGGGTTTTAGCAATATTTGTTCACAATACGCCTGTTTTGCCATTTCTAGCCATTCACTAATAAGCTGCTCGGGTGTATCCTTAAGATTAAAGCGTTCTATCGAATATAAAGCCGTGTCAATTACGCTCATATGATTTATGCATTTCATATAGTCGTCAGGCACTTGCACCCCACGCTTTGCAAGATAATCATAATCAATCTTTTTCCAAAGCCACATTGAGTCAAACAAAGTGCCATCCAAATCAAACACAGCATATTTTATTTTGTCTGTCAATTTCATTTGTTTTCCTCTTGCAATTCAACTTTTTTGCCATCCAAAATCATATTTGTCGTTCTTATTGCGCACATTTTGCCACACATAGAGCAAGTATGTCTGTTTTTTGGTGGAACGCTTTCATAATAAGCTCTTGCTTTTTCGGGGTCAATTGCGTATTTGAACATTCCTTCATAATCCACTTTGTGTCTGCAATCGGACATTTTGTTGTCAATTTCTCTTGCATAAGGAATACCTTTTGCAATATCTGCTGCGTGTGCAGCAATTTTGGTTGCAATCAAACCTTCTCGCACATCATTCACATCAGGCAATCTCAAATGTTCAGCTGGCGTTACATAACACAAAAAGTCTGCGCCATTTGATGCAGCAATTGCACCACCAATAGCCGATGTAATGTGGTCATACCCTGGGGCAATATCAGTAACAAGTGGTCCTAACACATAAAAAGGTGCATTGTGGCAAAGCTTTTTTTCCATTTGCATATTGCTTGCAATTTCATTAAGAGCCATGTGCCCCGGTCCTTCAATCATAACTTGAACATCTTTTTCCCACGCACGCTTTGTCAAGTAACCAAGCTCAATCAACTCGCCAATTTGTCCGCTATCTGTGCTGTCGTCAATGCAACCGGGACGCATTGCATCGCCAAGGCTTATTGTAACATCATATTTTCGCAAAATGTCAAGCACCTTGTCATAATGCTCAAAAAATGGATTTTCATTGCCAGTCATTTGCATCCAAGCAAACAAAAGTGAACCACCCCTTGACACAATATTCATTCTTCTGCCTTCACGCATAAAACCTTCCACAACTCTTTTGTTGATTCCTGCGTGAATGGTTACAAAATCAACACCTTGCTCGGCGTGTGCCTCAACCACTCTCAAAAAGTCCTCAGCAGTGATATCCATCAAATCTTTTTCAAGATAGCCAATTGCATCGTACATTGGCACTGTTCCAATCATTGCAGTGGATTTATCTATTAATTTTTGTCTAAACACATTTGTTTTTCCACAATTTGACAAATCCATAATGCCTTCTGCACCATATTTCAACGCGATATCCACTTTTTGCATTTCAATATCATAATCGTGCAAATCCCCTGACACTCCAAGATTGACATTGACTTTTGTTTTAAGTCCACTGCCCACACCTTCAGGCGACAAATTTTTGTGATTGATATTGCAAGGAATGGAAACCTCCCCACAAGCAACCTTACGCATTATCTCTTGTGGAGATATCCTCTCTTTTTCAGCAACAATCTCCATTGCAGGAGTTGTTATTCCTTTTTTAGCTGCCTCCATTTGTGTTGAATAATTTTTCATATTTCCTCCGATTTGCTTACTTTTTCAGGCAAAAAGCCTAAAATAATACCGATTTTTGACTGATTATTCAAAAATTTTCCAAAAATGATTGGTTGGGCCATTGCCTTTACCAATCTCCAATGAATGTTTGATTGCACCTGTTACATATTCCTTTGCAAGCTTTACACTTTCATAAACATTATGCCCCAAAGCAAGGTTGCTTGCAATGCTGCTTGACAAGGTGCAACCTGTACCGTGCGTGTTTTTTGTGTTTATCCTTTCTGTCACAAAAGTGTAAAATTGCTTGCCGTCAAACAAAATATCCATTGCCTCGCCGTCATAATGTCCACCTTTGACAAGCACATTTTTCACACCTGTGGAATATATTTTTTTGCAAGCAGTCATCATATCTTGCCTGCTTGAAATTGACATTTTTGCAATGCACTCTGCCTCTGGGATGTTTGGAGTAATCACTGTGGCAAGTGGAACAATAGTTTCTAAAAGCACTTTTATGCTTTCCTCTGGCATTAGTGGAGAACCATTTTTTGCATACATTACAGGGTCAACAACAATGTTTTGTGGTTTATACTCCAAAAGTTTTTTGTAAACGCTGTTTATACATTCAGGACTGGATAACATACCAATTTTGACTGCATCAACTTTTATATCCTCAAACACAGCTGTCATTTGGTCGCATATTATTTGTGAAGGCATATCTTGAATGGAAATTACCCTAGCAGTGTTTTCTGCAACCACTGCAACAATAACGCTCATTCCAAAAACGCCGTGTGCGGACATTGTTTTCAAATCTGCCTGAACTCCGGCACCACCACTGCAATCTGAGCCTGCAATCGTAAGCGCTGTACGCATAATCCCTCCAAAAAAATAACCCTCCATTAAAGGTGGGTCAAAATTGTTATATTTTGCTCCCTTCACTGGTATTAACCAACAGGTTCAAAGGGTTGGGCATTTGCCCTCTCAACTCAAAAAGAGTACCCCTGCACAATTAGTATATAACATTTTTAATAAATTGTAAAGACTTTTTTTCTTTTTATTTTTAGATTATAAAATAATGTCAAATTTACCGATATCGAATCACTTATTGCAATCATTTATTAAAAATAACATATACGACTTAATACGCTTTTATGCAATCGCAATAATAAAAATTACATTTTTCTTTATTTAACAAGCCAAGTTGGAGATTCCTTGACAAACTCGGAATGACCATAGCATTGACATGTTGAGCATATAATGCTATACTTGAAAAACTTATATGTCAGCAAAAATACAATTACTTTAAAAAGTTGATTTCATTGCACTGCTCATGATTGCAAAATCACTTGCACCACACTCAAGTACTTTGTTACAATTTTGCGAATTTATTCCACCGATTGCAACAACGGGAACATTTGATACCCTACATATTTCTTCAAGCTGCCATAATCCACGAGGTGGCAAGCCTTGTTTGCACTGCGTTTCAAAAATATGTCCAAAAACCAAGTTTGTGGCACCTGCATGAATAGCAGTTTTCACCTCGTCCACATTATGAATTGATACGGAAATATTGCAAAATTCGCAAATAGTACCGATTTTTGAAATATTTTTCACGCTAATATGCAAATTTTTAACCCCAAGACTTTTTGCAATTTCCTCTCTTTCACAAATGTAAAATGCCGTATCACTTTGCTTACATAATGGCATTATTTTTTGTGCAAGCAAAGCATATTCTTCATCACTCAAGTCTTTTTCACGCAAATAAATTGCATTTGGCTTGTACTTTATTATACAATTTTCCACCACCTTTTCAAGTGGCATTTTTGCACTTTTTCTATCCGTAAAAATTATCATTTTACACCTTTTGATTTGTTATTTTTAGTTTTCAAACTGCAATTTTTTATATTAAATAATAACTCAATATTCAAAGTCAATTAAATATTTTGCCTAAATCAAATACTGACTATCTGTGTAGACTGGTTGCAGACCTTTGCTCTCAAGCATTTGATTGATTTGTACCAAGTCTCTTGGGTCAGAAATGTCAAATTGCTCGTCCCCCTTTTCATTTCCGTTGTGCCCACCCACTCCAGTTTTTGAACCTGCTGAAATTTTATTGCACGCCATACCTACAACGCCATCACGGAAAGATTGTTGCTCTCGCGTTGAAATGTTTATGCTTGCAAACGGCATAAAGATTCTGTACGCCAAAATAACTTGCAAAAGTTGTCTTTCGTGCACATCTTTAGGATTGTTTTCACTATTATTGATAAACGGCCTCATTCGAGGACAACTGAAACTAATCTCTGCATGTGGATATTTTTTTTGCAACAAATATGCGTGGCACCCAACTGCAAAGGCATCCTTACGCCAATCATCCAAACCAAGCAATGCACCAAAGCAAACCCCACGCATACCACCTTGCAAGGCTCTCTCCTGTGCATTAAAGCGATAAGGAAAAACTCTTTTTGAACCTATAAGATGTTGTTCGGCATATTTTTGCCTGTTGTAAGTTTCTTGATAAACACTTACATAATCTGCTCCAAGCTTATTCAAATATGCATATTCGTCGCTATTAAGAGGATAAATTTCAATGCCGATTGTTGCAAAATATTTTTTTGCAATAGTAATAGCTTTGCCGATATACTCCACACTTGATTTTTTTCTGCTCTCGCCTGTAAGCAATAATATTTCTTTAAAACCTTGATTTGCAATGGCTTTAAGCTCGTCATCAATCTCTTGTTCAGAAAGCACAGCACGATGTATTTTATTCATACAATTAAAACCACAATAAACACAATGATTTTCGCAATAATTGGCAATATAAAGTGGAGTATAAAGCCCAACGCTGTTTCCAAAATGTTTGAAAGTTTCCTGCTTTGCACGAATTGCCATTTGCTCCAAAAATTCATCTGCAGCAGGCGATAAAAGTGCTGCATAATCAGAAATTGAAAGCACATCTTTACTCAATGCATTTTTTACATCAGCCTTAGTAAAAGTGTTATAGTCAAAATTGTTATAAAGATTTTCCACTTTATCCAAAATCTCGTGACTGGTCACTTGCATTCCATCAAGATATTGCATAATATCAGTATCACAATTTTTCATTTAATCCTCCAAAAAGCCTGTCAACGGGCTGGATGCCTCAGCTTTGTTTTCAAGCACTCTTCCTGTTTTTGCAAGAAAAGCCATTCTCCCTGCAATAATTGCATTTTTAAAGCTTGCTGCCATCATATCCACATTGCCTGCTGTTGCAATTGCAGTGTTTGCCATAATCGCACTTACCCCCATTTCCATTGCCTCGCACGCTTCAGAAGGTTTGCCAATGCCCGCATCCACAATGATAGGCAAATCAATTTCGTCCACCAAAATTTTGATAAAATCTTTTGTTCTAAGACCTTTGTTTGTTCCGATTGGTGCAGCAAGAGGCATAACAGCACTTGCTCCTGCAAGTTGCAAATCTCTTGCAACATACAAATCTGGATACATATAAGGCATAACAATAAAACCTTCATTTGCCAAAATTTCAGTTGCTTTTATTGTTTCGCTGTTGTTTGGCAAAAGGTATTTGCTATCTCCAATTATCTCAAGTTTCACAAAATCGCCACAGCCAATTTCTCTTGCAAGTCTTGCAATTCGCACAGCCTCTTCAGCAGTTCTTGCGCCTGAAGTGTTTGGCAACAATGTTATATTTTTTGGGATATAATCCAAAATATTATTCTCCCCACCAATGTTTGCTCTGCGCAGCGCAACCGTAACCATTTCCACCTCGGCATTGTCAATTACCGATTGCATAAACTTTAGTGAAAATTTGCCCGAACCTAATATGAACCTTGAGTTAAACTCCTTTCCTCCAATCACCAATTTATCTTGCATATACGACTCCTTTTTGTTTTTTACTATCGATTTTTGATAGTTTTTTCAATTATTTTTAGTTTTTATCTGTAAAAATAAATTTTAATTTCAATTATAATTTCACTTTGCTAAAGCAATAAAGTTGCAGTGCAAATGATATCACTTTTTAGCAATATCTTCTTTTCATATCTCAAACTGCCCGAGCAAAATTCTTAGCACTGCATTTGCTTGATGTCCTGCACAAACACTTACCAAAGGTGCCATAAGGCTAACACTTTCTGCTGCCTCACTGGTGCTGTCCCCACACAGATAAAGCCTTTTTAAAGGATTGCTTGTCCTTATCATATTGCTACTGCCATACCCTGCCATACCCGAACTTGCCACAACATATTTTTCTGTTTGCTCAAGCAGAATATTAACCAACAATGCTTTTGATTTAGGGTTGTCAAATGCTTCAACCACAACATCTGCATCTTGCACAATATTCAAAATATTCTCCTCACAAACAAAAACATTTTTTTTGACGATATTAATATAAGGGTTGATTTTTTTTAATATCCGTGCTGTTGCATCAGTTTTTAGACTTCCTATATCATCCATATAATAATTTTGTCTGTTCAAATTTGTTGGGTCAACAACATCAAAGTCTGCCAAAATGAGACTCCCCACACCTAACCTTGCAAGCATTTGGGCAATGTTTGAGCCAAGCCCACCCAAACCACATATGCAAACGCAAGCACTTTCCAGCCTTTTGCTGACTTCACCGTTTCGAGATAAAATCATATCTTTCAAATTGCCCTCGTCTGGTATTTCTCCTTTTTTGACAGCAATAATTTTGTCGCCCTCTGCAAGCAATGAATTTTTGTCAATTCCGTAACCATTACGAACAAAAACATCATACCCAGACAAAATATCACAAACTTTGCTGTTAGTTTCAACTTCAACAGCTTTGCCATTTACAAAAATTTTCATATCAGCCACCACCCACAAAGCTTACAATTTCCACAATGTCGCCATCGCACAAAGTTGTAACAGCATAATCTGCTTTTTTAACAATTCTGCCATTAAGTTCTACAGCCAAAACTTCCGTTTTGAATCCGTTTTTAAGCAAGTAATCAAGCAAATTAATATTTGCTAGCTCTTTTTTTTCGCCATTAATTTTAATCATATACCCTCACATACAAAAACTTTTTAGTTGCTTTTTGTCTATCATTTACTGTTTTTGCCTAAATCAACAAAAATAAGGCGTACAAATGAACACGCCCTTTCGGTGGTGTGCCCCATTTATATGCCTTTATCAATTTTATTTTAGCATTTTACTGCAAAAAAGTCAATATTTTTAAAAAGAAAATGTGTGATTCGTCAAACAATTTTATGCAATTTTGCAAGCAAATTTTTTGTTGTATTTTGCACATTGTCAGACTTTAGTATGCAAGATACAACTGCAACCCCTGCGATGCCACTTGATTTTAATAGTTCAATATTTCCTTCATTTACGCCACCAATGGCAACAACAGGAATGTCCACGCTTTGACAAATATTTTTTAAAATATCCACAGATATGGCTTTTGCATCGCTTTTGGTTGTGGTACCAAACACTGCCCCAACACCCAAATAATCTGCGCTGTCATTTTGAATTTTTAAAGCTGTTTGAATATCTCTTGCCGAGCCACCAATAATTTTGTCCTTGCCAAGCAATTTTCGAGCCGTAGCAATATCACAATCACTGCTACCAAGATGAACGCCACTTGCTCCAACAGCAAGACAAACATCAATATTATCATTTATTATCAAAGGAACATTATATTTGTCACAAATGCTTTTTAAAGCTTGTGCCTTATGGCAAAATTCATCAAAACTTGCTGACTTTTCCCTGAGTTGTACCATTGTCACACCTGACTCAACAGCCGATTGCACAATCTCAGTCAATCTGCCAGCAGCCATTGCGCTATCAGTGACAAGATACAACAACAAATCTCTTTTTTTCATATCAGCCAATAATGTCTTTTGTGTCAATCAATCCCTTGCCAACACTTAATTCGCCACCTGCCATAATGTAATTTTTGGCAGCCGCTTGCAATGAAGTTTTTGGAGTAAAGTTTTCCAAATTGTAATAGTAACCATTTTTCTTCTTGCATTTTGCAAAAATTTTATTATCCTCACGAATATCAAATATCCAACGGAAATGTTGTTCAACCTCGTCACTTTCACCAACAATTTTAAACATTTTTGCAAACTTAGCAATGTTGCTGTTTGGAGCCACAAATTTTTGATTGTAAGGGCTAAGCAACCAACTATGGCACATCATAATATCTGTTTGAATATCCCTAAAAATATCCTCCAAAGTGTCAATTGCCAAAGTAATGGATTTTTTGCAACTAACGCTGTCAAGCTTTGCACCTCTTGGAATATGAATGTTGTAGCATCTATCCCCATATTTCAAAGTTACACCATTATACTCAGTAGATTTTTCAAAATAATATTTTGAAATTTGATATTGCAATCTTCCAATTTTGAAAATCTGACAAGAAAAATGTAATTGCAACCAATTTATTTCCGTAACACCGATATCCCCATTATGGTGCGTACGATAATCTTCTCCCCAAATTTTCACATCTGACATTGTGTCATAAAAAACACTTTCGCTAAATCCCATTTTAATAAACTTGTCAAAAACAGGCTTTAAAGATATCGCCAAAGTTGACAAAATAAAGAGTGGTGGCATCCCCTCAAGCTTTGACCATTTCCCGTCAAGCAATGCCTCACTATATTTAATCAGCTTTTTTGAATCGCTGTTTATCTCCTTTCTCACAGCATCCAGAACGATATCGTCATTGTAAATCTGCTTAAAAAGCACCCAATTTGCTTTGATATAATCGTTAATATTCATAAAATCTCCTTCATAACTTAATAGCTACATTCTAACATATTTGCAAGTAAAATTCAACCCATTTTAGGCTAAATGTTGCACTTTTCCCTAAAAAGGAGCCAAAAACAAGCTATTTTTTAATACTATTTATGCATTTCATAATAAATATATGCTATTTTGCATAAAAATTGTGTTTTTCAGAAAAAAGCTGTTTGATATTAAAATCTTTTGCAAAAAAAACACATAAAAAACACATTTTTACAAAGAAAAAATATCCCGAAAATTCGGGATATTTTTTATTTCAAATTAAAATTGTATTGACTTTAAATTACTTGATAGCATAAACTTCTTTAATAGAGTATTTGCCAAAGAAATTTTTTGTTAGTCTTACAGAAATAACATCTCCTGCTTTTGCATCTTTCAAAATGTCATAACCTGCAACTTTGTTGTTAACTTTGTATTCAGCACCATTAACACTAATATAATATACATCAGATTCTACTTTTACAAATGTGCCATCAGTTGTTTCAAGATAAGCTGTCAAAGCATCTTTTGCACCACTTGCAATTGTAATTTTGTCGCCTATAACAAATCTTTCACTGCTTGAAAGTTTTTCATCTTTGTCAATATTATCAATAATCATTTCACCTGATTTGATTTGAATTGTTTGTTTTGAACTATCTTCAAAAGTATGAATATATTTGCCTTTCTCTTTTGGATATTTTGTCTCAAAATCTTCTTTCATTTCTGCAAATTCTTCATCGCAATCTTTAAGTTGATCAATCAATGCAGAATATGTATAGTAACCAAAATCATAATTTCCACTTTCAACATTTTCTTTTGTCTCTTGAGTTGCTGTCCATTTGCCTTTTTCAACAAACTTATCGCCTTCTTTTACAACTTCCAATTTATACTCATACAAGTTGTATTTGCCTTCTTTATTCAATTCAAATATCAAAGCATAAGCTGGCTTAATATCATCAGTGATTGAATCTTTACCATTTTTATCTTTCAAATTAGTAATGCTAACCATTTTTAGCATCATTTTGCTTTCATTTTTGATTAATGTAGTCTCAACCTTAGTAGTTCCACCGAATTCAGCAGGTTTTGGTTCTCCAGTAGTTTCATCAAAAACTTGAGCCTCATCACTATAATAAACTTCTGTATAGCTCTTGTTTTTGGTTTCTGTCCATTTAGTCATATAATCAACTGGCTTACCTGGCGTACAACCAATAAGCAATGCACAAGTTATTGCAAAAGTAAGAAGCACAGCCAAAGTCAATTTCAATTTTTTCATCAATATTTTCCTCCAACCCAAAGTCTATCTTCATTATATACCTTTTTTTATAATTTTTATTAAAAATTTTAAAACTTTAACTTAATTTTACATAACTTACTTGTCATACACATTTTGCCCACAATTTTTACTTGTGCCATCGAGATGCTAGCAAATTTTAGTCTAATAAAACAAAATATCTCCTGCTTGCACAAGAGATAATTTTGTTATTTTTAAAGTTAATTTAATGTTATTTCAAAGCAGCTTTAGCTTCTGCTGGGATGCTGATTTTGTAGTTCAAAATCATTGTTGTAGTTTCAATACCTGCAATTTTTACTTTAAAATCATTACCATCAACCTTCATTGCACCAGTCAAACCAGTTGGGTCAGATTTCAAAGACCACCAACCATCTTTCTCTTCATAAAGTTCAGTGAAGTTCTCTTGGATTTTCTCAGCGGTTTCTTTCGCCTCATCACTATTTAAAGATTCTTTGATTTGCTCATAGTATTTACCATTAGTATCTTTCTTTGCATCTTCAACAGTAATTGAAGAGGCAGTCCAGTTGTCACCAGTTTTTACATACATATTCAAAGAATCACCCTTTTCTTCAAAAATAACAAGTAAATCATCACTTATTTTTGCTTGCAATTTTGAGCCGTCAATACCAAACTCCATTCCAGCAACAACCAAAGCTTTATGTTTGCTTGTAAGCCAAGTACCCATATACCTATCAGGTCTGTTTGGAACGCAACCAGCAAGACAAGCACAAGCTGTGATAGCAATTAAAACAACTGCTACAATCAAAACTAACTTCTTTTTCATATAACCCTCCATAAATAAAAATATATTTATATTTACATTATACAACAAAATATTCCTAAGTGTGAAAAATTAAACAAAATTTACAAAAAATTTAAATATTTTTAACTTATCATTACATTTTTACACTAATCTTTTATTTTGTGTTACAATGCATTTTTTCTTATAGCAAAATATTGGCTAAACCAATAAAGTCAGCTACTTGAAGCACCTCGCCACGCACTCGAACATCAAAACCAAGTTGCGTTAAAGCACTTTCCACACACTCCCTTGACAAGCCTAAAGCCATAAGATTGTTAACCAAAGTTTTACGCCGCATTGCAAAGCTTGCTTTTACAATTTGCTTAACCTTGTTTTTGTTGCAATCGTACTTTTTATCGCAAATATCAAGACGAATAACTGCACTATCCACCTTTGGCACAGGATAAAAGTTGTTTTTGCCAACAATTCGAGTTATCTTTGCGTTTGCATAAAGGTCAACCACTGCTGTTATCGCACCATATTCTGCCGTGCCTGCCTTTGCAACAAGTCGCTCTGCAACTTCTTTTTGCACCATAATCGACAATGTTTGTGGCTTTAAATCACACTCCAAAAACCTCATTATGATTGGCGTAGTAATGTAATATGGCAAGTTTGCAACAACCTTAAAATTTTCTACTACAAGGCTTTTTATTTCCTCATCAGTAACTTTCATTATATCACGAAAAACAACTTCAACATTGTCAAGCCCTTGCAAAGTGACATCCAACACCTCTTTTAAGTTTCTGTCAATTTCAAATGATATTACTTTTTTGGCAACCTTTGCAATCGCTCTTGTCAAAGTGCCTGCACCTGCACCGATTTCCACAACAACATCGTCAGCTGTAACGCCACTATCTGCCACCATTGCATCAAGCAAATTTGTATCGGTGATAAAGTTTTGTCCGAATTGTTTGTTAAATCTAAAGTTTTTTTCTCTCAAAACATTTTCGATATTGCTCATTTGATTTCCTCGCGAACTCTGAAATTTGCTCCAATCGCAAGAGCAATTTGTCTTGCTGCCTCAATTTCCTCTTTTGATATGCAATCCACCACACTAAAAGTTGTATGCACTCCCTTTTCAATGCATTTTTTAGCAAAATTTTGAATTTCTTGAAAAGCAACTTCCCCAAAAATCGAGTGATTATCCTCATTATAGCGTTTGCTATTTCCGTTGTTTAAGCTGACATTCACTTTGTCAATATAATTTGCAATTTCTTGAGTTATGTCATAACCATTTATCAAATTGCCTTGTCCATTTGTGTTAAGTCTTGTGCTTTTTCCTATTGAATGAGCAAAATCAGCCACCTCTTTGATTTCATTCCATCTATAAGTTGGCTCGCCAAAACCACAAAAAATAACCTCGTCAAAATCTTTCAAATCATATGTTTTAAGATTTTCAATTACCATTTCAGCTGTAGGCTCATTTTTCAACCACAAATAATATCCTTCCACGCCAGAAATTCTATTTCTTTCGCAGAATACGCAGTCATTGCTGCATTTGTTTGTTAAGTTGATATAAACACCATTCCCAATTTGATAAGTTATTGTATCCATTTTGTCCTTTATTTTATGCGATAAAATCTTTTTGTGTTTTGATAGGTCAGCTCTGACAATTCTTCATAAGAAATCCCCAAATCGTCAGCCATTCTTTTTGCGATATATTTCAGATTGTTTGGGGTGTTGATTTTTCCTCTGTTAGGCTCAGGCGTCAAATACGGACAATCAGTTTCAATAACAAGTCTATCCTTTTTGACTGCACGAATGACATCTGCCCTATTATTGTTTTTAAAAGTTATTGCACCACCAAAAGCATAATAAGGGTCAAGAAAAGCAAATCTGTCAAGCATTTCTTTACTGCCTGAATAGCAATGCAAAAGCACACCATTATTGATATAATTTTTGCACTCTGCAAAGATGTTTTCCATATCTTGATATGCGTCACGCAAATGAATAACAATTGGCAAATTCAACTTGTCTGCAAGCATAATTTGTTTGATTAGTACCGATTTTTGAATGGTTTTATCGTAATCGTAGTGATAATCCAATCCAATTTCGCCAATGGCAACAACCTTTTTATTTTTGGCAAGAATTGCAATTTCCTCAATATCTTTATCCGTTGCGCTTTCTGCACTTTCAGGATGCAATCCCACAACAGCATAAATGTTGTCATAGCTGTTTGCAAGTGCCACTGCCCCACGCGAAGACTGCATATCTGCGCCAATCTCCACACTTATTTCCACATCATTTGCAGGGTACTCCCCAACAATTTCTGCAATGTGATCTTTTAACCTTTCGTCAAGCAAATGTGCATGAGAATCAATAAGCATTATCTTACCTCACTGCCTGCTTTGATATTTGTGATAGGAGCAACAATGCTCAAGTTGCCCTCATCATCACTTGCACAAAGAATCATTCCTTCGCTCAAAATTCCACGAAGTTTTGCAGGTTTTAGGTTGCTGACAACAACAATACTCTTTCCAATCATTTGCTCTGGAGTGTACCATTTTGCAATACCACTTACAATTGTCCTTGCTTTTTCTTCGCCCAAATCAACAGTAAGTTTTAGCAATTTGTCTGCCTTTTTCACCTTTTCACAAGCTGTAACTTTGCCGACTTTTAGCACCACTTTTGCAAAATCCTCAATGGTAATTTCGCTTATATTCAAAACATTTTCTTCCACTTTTTTCTCTTCCTTTTTTTCTGCTTTTGCTTGTTTTGCTGTGCTTTCAGCAATTTTTTCAAGCTCTTTCAATTCTTTTTCAATATCTATTCTCTTGAACAATGCCTCTCCTTTTGTAACTTTTAAGCCAGGAGTTAATGTGCCAAACTTTTTAATAGATTTCAAGTTCATTAGATTTTTGTCAGTAATACCTAATTTTTCAAAAATCTTTGACGGACATTCTGTTAAAAATGCTTGCAAGAATACATTTGAAAATCTTATGCACTCACACAAGTTGTATATAACGGTTGCAAGTTCTCCTCGCTTTTGCTCGTCTTTTGCCAAAATCCAAGGACAAGTTTCGTCAATATACTTGTTTGCACGCCTAATAATCGCCCAAATGTTTTCAATTGCCTCAGGAATAAGCAAATTGTCAACATTTTCACTTATTTTTGCATAAGTGCTTGTTGCAACTTCAATCAAACTGCTGTCAAATTCAGTTGCAGTTTGAGGTGCAGGAATTACTCCACCAAAATATTGTTCAACCATTGCAGTTGTTCTTGAAACAAGGTTGCCAAGGTCATTTACAAGGTCGCTGTTTATTCTTGACAAAAAGGCTTTGTTTGAATACATTCCGTCTTGTCCAAAAGGTATTTCTCTTAGCAAATAATATCTTACTGCATCCAAAGAATATCTTTCACTCAAAATGAATGGGTCAATAATGTTGCCTTTACTCTTGCTGATTTTGTCACTGCCAAGCATCAACCAGCCATGTCCATAGACTTTTTTTGGCAATGGCAAATCAAGTGCCATTAAAATTGCAGGCCAAATAATGCTGTGGAACCTAACAATTTCCTTTCCGATCATATGCAAATCAGCAGGCCAATACTTTTTGAACAGTTCGTCATTTTCTGAACCATATCCCAAAGCTGTGATATAATTTGTCAAAGCATCAATCCAAACATAAA
Organism: uncultured Christensenella sp.; assembly: GCA_910584975.1. Classification (GTDB taxonomy): domain Bacteria; phylum Bacillota; class Clostridia; order Christensenellales; family UBA3700; genus MGBC100798. The sequence goes on along the minus strand of CAJUEA010000001.1, from coordinate 217,404 downwards.
CAACATGTTTTGGGTCAAACGGAACTTGAACACCCCATTGAAAAGATGTTCTTGACACGCACAAATCTTGCAAGCCCGGTTTTAAAAAGTTGTTTATCATTTCTTTTTGTCTTGTTGCAGGTTGCAAAAACTCAGTGTTTTCCTCAAGCAATTTTATCAATCTATCTTGATATTTTGAAAGACGGAAAAAGTAGCTTTCTTCCTTCATAATTTCCACAGGTCTGCCACAATCAGGGCATTTGCCATCCACAAGTTGAGCCTCAGTCCAATAAGACTCACAAGGAGTACAATACAATCCCTCATATGAACTTTTATAAATATCCCCTTGCTCATAAAGTTTCGTGAATATTTTTTGCACAGCTTTTTCGTGATAATCATCAGTAGTACGAATAAACTTGTCATAGCTTATGTCAAGCAGCTCCCACAAGTTTTTCAAATCTGTTACTACTTTGTCAATATATTCTTTGGTAGGAGTGTTGTGCTCTGCTGCTACCTTTTCAATTTTTTGTCCGTGCTCATCTGTTCCAGTCAGATAAAATACATCCTTACCTTGCATTCGTTTAAATCTGGCAATCGCATCACAGATAACTGTGGTATAGCAAGTTCCCAAGTGCCACTTTCCACTTGGATAATAAATTGGTGTTGTAATGTAATACTTTTCAGACATATTTATCTCCTTTTCATACAAATGAGTATGACCTTTTTTGTTTTTTACAAAAGCATTTGCCATTTATTTGATTAAACAACAGATTTTTACATTTTGCTCTATATTTTATTATTTTAACACTATATTAAAAAAAAGTAAATAGTTTTTTGGCTTATTTAAAATTTTTAAGCTTTTAGAATACAAGCCCTAAGCCCGTCATACACTTTAATATGAACTTTATATTTTTCATAATGACAACCAGTAGCATAGCTCTTATGATTTACAAATCTCCCGAACTCGTGCTTTCTTCAATGATAAATGGTGCCAGTTCTGCCATTACTCTTGCCATAAGATTGCTTGCAATTTACAGCGTTTGGATTGCAATTATGCGTATTATTGAGCAAAGCAAACTGGACAAAAAGGTTGCAAAACTTCTATCCCCCATCGTGAAAAGACTTTTTAAAGGAGAATCGGAAGATGCTATTGCAAGCATAAGCATGAATTTTTCTGCAAACATGCTGGGCATTGGTTCTGTTGCAACCCCACTTGGCATTCAAGCAATTGAAAGAATGGATAAAGGAAAAATTTACGCAAGCCACAATATAATTCTTTTTGTCGTTATCAACTGCACGAGCCTTGAACTTCTTCCCTCCACAATTTTGGGCATGAGGGCAAGCATGGGAAGTATTAACCCTGCTGACATCATTTTGCCAACACTGCTATCCTCACTTGTCTCCACAATATGTGGCATTTGCTTGTGTATGCTATTCAGACGATTTAGCAAGGAAAAGGAGTGATATTATGGCAAATTATATTGTACCCGTAATTTTTCTGACTATATTTGTTTATGCCCTTATCAAAAAAATACCTCTTTATAATTGTTTTACGGAAGGAATAAAATCTGCATTAAAACTTGTGGCAGATATTTTTCCTTTTATTGCAGCAATTTTTATTGCAGTGGAACTTTTAAACATAAGTGGTATTTCGGACATTTTAACGCAATGGTTATCTCCTGTTTTTGGCTTTTTCGGAATACCAAAGGAACTGACAAAACTTATGATTTTGCGTCCGCTTAGTGGCAACGGAAGTCTTGCAATTTTGGACGAAATTTATCTTATGTATGGTGTAGATTCTTATATTGCAAGGTGTGGTTCTATCATTGCAGGTGCCGCAGAAACAATTTTTTACATAACAGCTGTTTATTTTTCCACAAGCAAAATTACTAAACTGAGATACGCAATTCCTGTGTCATTGTTCAGCACAATGATTGGTGCAATCGTAGGTTGTCTTTTGTGCAGAGTTATTTGAAAAAATCGCCTTAAACAAGGCGATTTTGTGTTTTAATACCGATTTTTGACATATTTTTAAATTTATTTGCTTTGTTGATTTTTGTTTTTGCCTTTGTTTCGCATTTCAATTTGCCCATTTCTTAGAGCCGATACAAATGCGTTTTCATCAATTTGAAATATGTGTTTTCTGTTTATATTGCACACAACCACAATCTTTTTTTCAATCTTTTCGATGTGCAAATCTCCAATAACATCTCCCTCACACACAGGACAAACTTTGTCTATTACAAGCTCAAAAACATATCCGTCAATAAGTATTTCTGCAGGTTTTTTAAATCCGTATTTCTTCACAGTTATTTTGTCTTGTTCAAGATTTTTAAGTCCTTTTGTGTTGTAATATCTCTCCAGTGCAAAGCCATAAGATACTATCATTGCAAACATAAAAATCAAAAGGCAAATCAACGCAACCATATTGTTTGTAATCATAAATTTGCACAAAAAAGCAGCAATCATACACGCTACACCTAGCAAGATGCAAAGTATTGTATAAACAACACTTTTTGAATATAACGAGCTTTTGTCCCCTTCTTTTACCACTGCCAAATCTGCAAAACTCCAGTTACTGCTACCAACAATTTCATCCTCATAAATTGTTGCTTTGCTCTCTTGCACTTTATCCTGCAAGGCAAGCTTTGAAAGGGGGATTTCCTCCTCTTTTTGAGGTATAAGATAACCACAATATTTGCAATACTTGTCGTTTTCGTCAATCATTTGACCACAATTTTTACACTTAATATCCATTTGTACTCCAATATAATAAATTTGCTTAATGATATGGTTAGGCGAATAAAATCTTAAAAAATCTTTGCCTTACATCAAACATAAATTATCATTATATTAGTATTCTATCACAATAAACACTTTTTTTCAAGCAATGATGACAAAAAAATCCGACAAAGACTTTTGCCTTTGTCGGTATATTTGCAATGTCTGCTCAAAGAAAAATTAATACTCCTCTGAACTTGACACATTGTTGCTCATATGGCGATTTCTGCCAGCAACACTTTCTGGTGCGTTAATTCTTCTACCACTAAACTTATTGTAAGCAAGATAGAATACCAACCACAACGCAGCTACACCTATGATACCATACAAAATTCTGGCACCGATATATGCGTTTGATGTGAAAATCCAATCCACGAAGTTAAAATCAAACACACCAACTGAAAACCAGTTGAATGCACCAATAATCATTAATATCATTGCTATTACTGTAATCATTTTCCCCTCCTTGTAACATTGTTACACCATTATTATCTTTCAATAATGCAAAATTATACGCAAGAAAATTTATTTTTTCTGACAAATATCTTGTGTTTATTTTTATTATATGTTACAATAAATAGGTACACTTTCGACAATTTGATTGTGCAACATTTTAATTTAAGAAAAAGAGGTTATTATGAAAGCGATTGTTTCTGTAATTGGCAAGGACAAAAAAGGTATTATTGCAAAAGTCAGCAATATTTTATACGAACAGGATATTAATATTGAGGACATTTCTCAAACAATTATGCAAGATTATTTCACTATGATTATGATGGTTTCTATCAGTGCAAACAGCGATGTTACCAAACTTAGCAACATTTTGACAAAAGCTGGAGAAGAACTGGGAGTTACTATTCGCGTTCAACACGAAGATATTTTTAATGCTATGCACAAACTTTAATTTAGAGGTTGAAAATGATTAATAATAAAGAAATTTTTGAAACTATTCAAATGATAAATCAGCAACATTTGGATGTGCGCACCACTACCCTTGGCATATCATTGCTTGATTGTATTGCGGACACACCAAAGCGTACTGCTGAGAAAGTTTATGATAAAATTACAAAATCAGCAAAAAATTTGGTTAAAACTGCAAACCAACTTAGCAGCGAATTGGGGATTCCTATTGTCAACAAGCGTGTAAGCGTTACACCTGTCAGCCTTATCACTGCAAACAATGGTGGTCATTTGGAAGTTATCCGTGCACTTGACAAAGCTGCAAACGAAATTGGCATTGACTTTTTGGGTGGCTATTCTGCTTTGGTTCACAAAGGTATGACTGAATATGAAAAACAATTTATTATGTCTATTCCAGAGGCACTTTCAACCACTGGCAAGGTGTGCTCTTCTGTCAATGTCGGCTCAACAAAAACAGGCATAAATATGGATGCTGTTGCGTTGATGGGAAAAATAATTCGTGAATGCGCAGAAAAAACTGCAGATAAAGATAGTCTTGCTTGCGCAAAGCTTGTTGTTTTTTGCAATGCTGTTGAGGACAATCCTTTTATGGCAGGTGCTTTCCATGGCGTTGGCGAAAACGACCTTACTTTGAATGTTGGTGTTAGTGGTCCGGGTGTTGTTAAACATGCACTTGAAAGCGTAAATGGAGATCTTGTTCAAGTTGCTGAAAAAATAAAAGAAACTGCTTTCAAAATCACAAGAGTTGGTTCACTTGTATGCCGTGAAACAGCAAAAAGACTTGGTGTTAATTGTGGTATTGTCGACTTGTCTCTTGCTCCTACTCCAGTTATGGGCGACAGCGTTGCTCATATTCTTGAGGAAATCGGGCTTGAAAGCGTGGGGGCTTGTGGAACAACTGCTTGTCTTGCAATGCTAAACGATGCAGTTAAAAAAGGTGGAATTATGGCAAGCTCTGCTGTTGGTGGACTTTCAGGAGCTTTCATCCCTGTAAGTGAAGATGCTGGAATGATCCGTGCAACTGAATGTGGCGACCTTAACATTGAAAAACTTGAAGCTATGACTTGTGTTTGCTCTGTTGGACTTGATATGATTGCAATTCCGGGTGATACTCCTGCCGAAGTTATCAGTGGTATTATCGCAGACGAATCTGCAATTGGTATGGTAAATATGAAAACTACTGCCGTAAGAGTTATTCCTGTTATTGGCAAAGGTGTGGGCGATTATGCAGAGTTTGGTGGTCTTTTAGGACACGCACCAATTATTGCAGTAAACAAAAATTCCCCTGCAAAATTTATTGGCAGAGGTGGAAGAATTCCTGCTCCACTACACAGCCTTAAAAACTAATTTAAAAAATAGGTAATAACAATTATATGAACAATTTGGATAACAAATCTCAAAATACAAATGATTTTGAAACTCAAAATAGCTTGGATGATAGTTTGAATGTTGATGCACAAAGCAATATCAATGATTTTGTACATAACAAGCAAACAAACATCACTGAAAATATGGTTGAACAAGTGCCAGTTTCTGAAAATAACATAAATGACAACTTTATGAATAGAAACACTTATTTTGCACAATCAAACACTTTAGGTGAAAACTCATCCTCTGAAAATATCCCTACAATATGCGATAATCAACCGATTGAAAGCAATCAAAGTGACAATGCTGAAAGTAGCCAAAACAAACATTGTAAGTTGGACAGCAAACTGGATAATAGGCTGAAAAATCTTCAATTTATTTGCATTCCATTTATTTTGGCAGCAATTATTATATCACTTTTCAACATAGGCAAAGTCAGACATCCTTTAAGTTTTTTACTTTTAGCCATTGGTTTAATTTCTCTTGCTGTTGCTTATTTAGTGAGAGGCAAAGCTATTGACAACCGCTGTGGTTGCAAAAATTGTACACAACAAAGCAAATCGTGTGTCAAGTTCGCCATTATTTTTGGAGTGGCAGCACTTGGACTTTTGGGCACTTTTATCTATTATATGGTTATCTAAAATTGAAAATGTGATCTATTGTTATTCTTTAATTTTATTATAATTGAAAATTTAATGAAAAATAACAGATAAAAGGTTGTAGCTTGCAACCTTTTTGCAATTAATATGTTTAAAAAGCACTTTCCTACACAAAATACAACTGAGGAAATAAGTTTATGAAAATTTGGGCAAGATTAATCACTGACGGAAAAAATGTTAAAGACACATTGTATGCAGACAATATGCCTTTGAATTTTGATAGCTATGAAAATATGCTCCGTAAAGTTGCTGAACTTTTGGAAATCTCCTCTCCTGTTACAATGCAAATTCATTTCAAACATTTTAAGGAATTTAATGTTCACAGATTTATACCCGATGATTTTGTGGAAAGCTTTGACTATGACTCAATGGAAATTGAATGTTACGAATGATTTTATAATAAAATAAATTAAATGCAAAATTTTTAAACAAACAAGCCGTGACTTAATCACGGCTTGTTTCATGGAATAAATATTACATTTTCAAAAAACTTTATTGGAACAATATTTTTTACTTGCTCACTACAAATTGCAAATACATATTGAACATTCCATCATCATCCATTTGTGTGCTGAACAACATAACCTCTTCGTCCAAAACAGCGTAAAGCTCTATCACATATTTGCCATCTTCTATTGTAAGAATATCTATGTAATAAATAGTTGTTCTAGTTTCAGGATCATATTCTGAAGTTTTCCTATACAGATAATTTGCAGTGCTACCATCTGCAAATGTCAAAACAGCAGTGTTGTTATCATAAAAAGCAAATTGAGAACCTGTATATTTCGCATTAATCTCATTTACATAAAGCTGATATTCTTGCAATTTCCACAAATACTCTTCATATTTTACAGCCAAATCTGCATTATCAGCAGTTTCTTCACTTGGATACATCATATCAGAAAATTGCAATGCTGAAATATCAAACTTGTACAAGTAAGAAAGTTTTGGTGCTTTTTGACCACTACTTGCATTATCATCAAATTTATTGGCATTACCATCAGGCTGTTCAGTTTGTGTGCCATTTCCATCATTTCCACCAAACAAATCACAAGCACTAAGCCCGATTGCACAAACTGCTAACATTAAAACAACTAGAAGACAAATAATTTTCTTTTTCATAGTCAATCCTTCTCTTAATTTAAATAAGCTTAATTGGTAATTTTATGATAAATTGATTGATTAGTCTGATTTATAATTTTTTCAAATTCGACATTAAACATTATATGACAAACTTTGAAAAATATTGACAAAATATCAACTATCTATATTTATATTAACACTTTATTCAAAAAAATGCAAGTTTGTTCATATGTAAATTTTTTTTGCTTTTTTATGATTATTAAAGCTAGATGCAAAATGCAATTAGACTTTTTTAACATTAAATTTTAAGTCAGTTAATGTCTTTGTTAAATATAACTGCAAATGATATCTCCTGCCTCACTACACTTTACCAAAGTCGTATTCTCTTGCAAAATATCCTTTGTGCGATAACCATTTTCAATAAATTTTTGCACAGCATTTTCCACACATTGAGCCTCTTTTTGCATATCAAAAGAATTTTTTAACATCATTGCCACGCTCAAAATCATACCGATAGGATTTGCAATATCCTGACCTGCTATATCTGGAGCAGAACCATGAATTGCCTCATAAAAGCCTCTTTTGCCATCTCCTAAAGATGCGGATCCTGCCATGCCAATAGAGCTGGTCAAAGCACTTGCCTCATCGCTCAAGATGTCGCCAAACATATTTTCCGTCAAAATAACATCGATTTTTGAAGGGTTTTTGATTATTTGCATTGCACAATTATCCACATACATAAATGAAAGATTAACATTTGGATAATTAGCTGACATTTCACTTGCAACTTTACGCCACAATTTTGAAGTTGCAAGAACATTGGCTTTATCCACAAGCAACAAATTGCCACTTCTTTTTTCAGCCAGTTCAAAAGCAACTTTTGCAACTCTTTTGATTTCTGTCTCAGTGTATTTCATAATGTCTACTGCAACATTCTCTCCATTCTCAACACACTGGTTGTGCTCTCCAAAATAAACGCCGCTTACAAGTTCACGCACAATCATAATATCAATGCCATCAGCAATTACATCTGCCCTTAAAGGAGTTGAAAGCTGTGGATACAATTTTTGTGGACGCAAATTGGCATAAACTTGCATAGCTTTTCTTATGCCAAGCAAGGCCTTTTCAGGACGATTGTTCGCAGGTTGACTATCCCATTTGTTTCCACCTACAGCACCAAGCAAAGTACTATCCGTGCTCAAAACACAATCAAGTGTTTCCTTTGGCAAACAGCAACCTGTTTTGTCAATAGCACAGCCACCTGCAAGACGATATTCGTAGTTAAACTTGTGAGAAAACTTTTCTGCCACTCTATCAAGCACCTTGATTGCTTGTGCCATAACTTCAGGACCAATTCCGTCTCCTTCAATCACACATATGCGTTTTTCCATATCAAACCTCACCTAAACTCTTTTTTATGCTATTAATGTAACCATTGTTTTGAATAATATTTTGAATAAACTCAGGGAAAGGAGGCACATCACACTGCCAATTTTGAGTTATGTTGTACACAATGCCTTTGGAAAAATCAACTTTAACAATATCACCGTTGTTGATTTTTTCAGCCATATCACACTCAACAATCGCAAGACCGATATTAATGCTATTTCTATAAAAAATTCTTGCAAATGAATTTGCAATGACAACGCTTACTCCACTTGCTTTGATTGCTATAGGAGCGTGTTCCCTTGACGAACCACATCCAAAATTATTACCACCAACGATAATGTCACCACACTTAACCTCTTTTGCAAAATTGATATCAATATCCTCCATACAATGACTTGCAAGCTCTGCATGGTCCTGAGTGTTCAGATATCTTGCAGGAATAATAACATCCGTATCAACATTGTCGCCATATTTAAAAACTCTGCCTTGTGCTATCATATCAAATTTCCTCCGGAGTGGCAAGTCTGCCTAAAATACTACTTGCAGCCGCAACACTTGGACTTGCAAGATAAATTTCGCTGTTAATATGTCCCATTCTGCCAACAAAATTTCGATTTGTGGTGGAAACACACCTTTCGCCGTCAGCTAATATACCCATATAACCACCAAGGCAAGGTCCACAAGTTGGAGTGCTGATTAAAGCACCTGCATTGATAAAAATTTCTGCCAACCCATTTTTTACACAATCAAGATATGTTTGCATTGTTGCAGGAATAATAATGCATTTTAATCCTTTTGCTACCTTTTTGCCTTTAAGTACTTCTGCTGCTGCAACCATATCCTCATATCTTCCATTTGTGCAAGAGCCAATAACGACTTGGTCAATAGGAATGCTGCCCCACTCACTTGGCTTTTTGATGTTTTCAGGCAAATGAGGAAATGCCACTTGATAATCAATTTTTGAAAGGTCAATCACATAAGTCTGAAAATACTCTGCATCTTTATCTGCCTTAACTACATTGTATGGCAAACTGCAATGCTCATCAAGATATTGTTTTGTTATTTCATCAACTTCAAAAATACCATTTTTGCCACCAGCCTCAATCGCCATATTGGCAATGGTAAATCTGTCTGCCATATTAAGATGTTTTAGTCCTTCACCAACAAACTCCATACTGCAATATCTTGCACCATCCACACCAATCATTCCGATGATATGCAAAATTATATCTTTGCCACAAATACCTCTTTTTGGTTTCCCAACCAATTCAAACTTGATGCTTTTTGGCACCTTAAACCAACTTTGACCTGTGCGCATAGCCACTGCAAAATCAGTTGACCCAACTCCACTTGCAAAAGCACCCAAAGCACCATAAGTACAAGTGTGAGAATCTGCACCAATAATCATATCCCCAGCTTTTACCAGTCCTTTTTCTGGCAAAAATGCGTGTTCAATGCCTGCCTCGCCTGCATCATAAAAGTGTTTAATACCGATTTTCGCAGCAAATTTCTTTGTTTTTTGCACTTGCATTGCAGATTTGATATCCTTGCAAGGAACAAAATGATCCATAATCAACGCAATTTTTTCCTTGTCAAAAACTTTGTCAAAACCTGCTTTTTCAAACTCATCAATAGCAAGTGGTGCAGTTATGTCATTGGCAAGAATCATATCAAGATTTGCCATAACCAGTTCACCTGGAACAACATAATCTTTGCCACAATGCAAAGCGATAAGTTTTTCTGTCATTGTCATTCCTTTCATAATTTTATCTCCTTAAAATGTCTGTTTATTGCAGAAAGCAATGCCTTGATTGATGAACTTGCAATATCTTCATCCTCACCAACGCCCCAAATATCTTTGTCATCAATTTTTATGCTAACATAAGAAATCGCCAAAGAGTTTGAACCTTTTTCCTTTGCGTGCTCTTTGTAATCTGTCAATACATAATGATAACCTAACCCGTGTTTTATGGCATTGGAAACGCTATCCAACATACCATTACCATTGCCACTTAAACGCCTAATTACACCACCATTTTGAACTTCCAAAATGACATTATAACCATTTTTGTTTTTACTGAATTGATAATCATTCAGCCTAATAGGACTATCAATATTGATATATTCATTGCAAAAAATATTTAGCACCTCATCATTTTGAAGTTCCTTTTGCAGATTGTCGCTGTAACCTTTTACAGTGTAGCCAAGCTCTTCCCTCATTGCAAGAGGAATTTCATATCCATAAACGCTCTCAAGCAAATAGCTCACGCCCCCCTTGCCTGATTGGCTGTTGATTCTAATTACATGTGCCATATATTCTTTTCCAACATCTTGAGGGTCGATTGCAAGATAAGGTACATTCCAAAAAGGGACATTATTGTTTGCTCTGTATGCCATACCTTTTGCAATGGCATCTTGATGTGAACCACTGAAAGCCGCATAAACCAACTCTCCCACATATGGCTGACGGGGTGGAACTTTCATTTGTGTCAATTTTTCATATAGCTTGATTATTTGAGGCATGTTTTCAAAATTAAGTTTTGGGTCAACTCCGTGAGAATACAAGTTCATAGCAAAAGTAATTAAATCTCCATTACCTGTTCTTTCACCATTTCCAAACAAAGTGCCCTCAATCCTGTCACCACCAGCAAGCAAACCAAGTTCGCCATCTGCAATAGCAGTGCCTCTATCGTTGTGAGGGTGCAATGAAATGATAACATTTTCCCTGCAATTAATGTTTTTGCAAACATATTCCACCTGCTTTGCATAAATATGTGGCATACTAAGCTCAACCGTCACTGGCAAATTGATTATCACTTTGTTATCACTTGTCGGCTTGAAGATATCAAGCACGCTGTTTATAACTTCAACTGCATAATCCGGCTCTGTGCCCGAAAAACTTTCTGGAGAATATTCAAAAGTGACCTTGCCTTTAAAGCTTTTTGCCTTTTCAACTGCATATTTTGCACCACTCACAGCAAGGTCAATTATCTCTTGCTTAGATTTTTTGAATACCTGCTCTCTTTGAGCCAAAGATGTGCTGTTATACATATGCACAATAATTTGCTTTGCTCCTTCAAGTGCCTCAAATGTTTTGTCAATAATATGAGGACGAGCCTGTGTAAGCACCTGAATTGTAACATCTTCAGGAATCAAATTGTTTTCTATCAATGTTCTGATAAAATCAAACTCCGTTTGTGATGCAGCTGGAAAACCAACTTCAATCTCTTTAAATCCAATATCGCATAATGCTTTGAAAAACTCAATTTTTTGCTCGAGGTTCATTGGAGTGATAAGTGCTTGATTACCATCACGCAAATCCACGCTACACCAAATAGGAGCCTTGTCCAAATACTCCTTATCCACCCAGCTGCTGTTTTCTCCTTGTGGCATAAAATAGCCACGCTTGTACTTTTTGTAATCCATGTTAACTCCTCTTTAAATGAGCATAATTATGCAACAAAATTTCTGACAATAAATATTTAGTATAAATTTTATTAATTAATTTTATCAAAAAAAAGTTTAATTGTCAATATCCATTAATTACAATGAAAAAAATAAACATTAATGCCCAAAATTCAAATAACCATTGGTGTTAAACATTTAAAATCTTAGCCAATAACAAGCTAATTTCTATTTTTATTACAGATTTTTTATAATCATAAAAATAACAAGGCTATAAAAATAACCTTGTTTTTCTTCAATTAGTACCGATTTTTGACAGGATAATGCAAAATTTAATTATTGCTCTCTTTATCATTTAAAAGGTCGCCTTGCAAGATTGCATTGTTATTCTTTTTATTTCTTTTAATAAGTGCATAAATTGCAATATGACAAACACAACACAAAAATGGCAAGCAAGATATAATTAAAAACATTTTTGATAAAGATAAACTATCTGCAATGTTTCCTGCAATAGATCCGAACAATGATGCACCTACATCACCGAATATTGCAAGCGTGCTGAAAATCCAAGCACCTGCTTTTGGGAAAGCCTCTCCTGCAATAGATATAACACCCGGCCAACACATGCTGCTGAACAATCCAACCATAATGCACAATATCAAAGACAATATGATGTTTATTTGCAAACCGATAAGCAAATATGCTATACCAGCAAGAAAACAAAAGGCAATCAACACTTTGCTCAGATTGATTTTGTGACCAAAAAATCCAAAAATCAATCTGCCTGTGCCAAGCATTACTGCAAACAGCAACATACCAATCATATCTGCCATAAGCTTACTTACGCCCAAGTTAAGTTCGCAAAAAGTGGAAACATACTGATTCATAATGATTTCCACGCCTGCTCCAACTACAATTGCAATGCAACATAATATATAAATAGGCGATTTTGCAACCTTAAGCGTAGAGCCACTTTTGCTTTGCACACTTCTTTGCTCAGTTATTTTTACAGGAACAAATTGCAAAGTGTTTAAAACTGGCACAATAGCCAAAGCACCAATAATATACATCCAATTTTCTGCGCCAAAAAAGTTTAAGCACAAAGCAATGTAAACAATGCTAATTGCCTGACACCACGCATAAAACGAGTGCAACAGGCTCATTGCCGCCTTTTTGTTTTTGTAGGTATCTGGAATTGTATCCACAATTGGACTTAACACAACTTCAAGCATACCACTCGCAAACGAGAACACAATCGTTGAAAAAACAAAAGGAATAAACACATTTGTCGGCATTATTGTTGGGGACATACAATACAAAATAATACCAATAAACCCTAACAAATTTGCCACATACAACAGATTTTTGTATTTAACTTTGTCGATTATAAAGGTTAACAGAACATCTGCCAAAATCTGTGTGCCAAAATTGATGCCAACCAAAATGCCCATCTGCCCAAGTGTTAGCCCATACAGGCTCATAAATGGCACCATAAGCAAGGCAGTCATATTGGCAAAAATCGCTTGACTAGCATTGGCAGTACAACTGGCAATAAGTATTCGATTATAATTTCTATTCATTTTTTCATTACTCCAACTGCCGTCTTGCATAATCATCCTCCGTAAAACTTATATTCAAGCAAGCACAACAATTAATTTTTTAATTGTTGATATTCCTTTACTGCTTTTGCTGAACAACAAAATTATATCATACAGCAAAAAAATTGTAAATAAAATATCAACTATGTATTTTTATAAGCAACAAAGCACTTCAAAGTGTCTCACAAGTTAATCATATGCACAATTTAAATTTCAAATTTTGCAATAACTAGCCTAAAAAAAACGATAACTTTTGTTAAAGTGATGCAATAAATCAACAATTTTCAATAAAAAATCATCAATCAAATATCCTCTAATCATAATACGCAAATTTTATTGCAAAAGTGTATAAAATGTAAATCCTATCAGCATTAAACTGATAGGAAAACATTGATATTTAAATTTTGTATACAAAATGCTTTTTTATCACCACAAAAAGAAATAATTAAATATAAAGCTAATTTTAAGTTTTGGGCTTGATTACATTGCCATTTTTATCCAACTTGCCGTCTGAACAAATGATTTGGAATGCACTTTTGTTTGAATTCCATCCTCCACCTTTTTTTATAAGTTCCCATTCCTCTTTTGTGCCATTAAAAGTCAAGTTCACAAGTTTATCACATCCGTTAAAAGCATTCGCACCAATTTGATTTACATTGTTTGTCAATGTTATACTAGTAAGCTCAGTACAACCTCTGAAAGCACTGTCGCCTATCTGTTCAACGCTTTCTGGCAATATTATACTTGCAAGTGACACACAACCACTGAAAGCATTTGAATCAATTTGTTCTAGATTGTTTGGCAATGTTATATTTACAAGAGTTGCACAACCACTGAAAGCACTGGCACTTATTCGTTTTATGCTATTTGACAAAGAAATTGTTTTAAGCGCAGTGCAGCCATTGAAAGTTCCTGTTTCAATCACTTCAATATTGCTCAGCACTGATACATTTTTAAGAGCACTGCAACCACTAAAAGTATTTGCACCTAATTGCTTTATGCTGCTTGGCAAGGTTATACTTGTTAATGCCACACAAGCACTAAAGGCATTTGCACCTATTTGTTCTACATTGCTTGACAATGTTACATTTGTTAGCAGTTTACAACTTTCAAATGCGCGTCTATCAACAATTTTTGTTTGGCTATTGACATTGCAAGTGGTTATATCTTTCGTTTTTGCCTTCATCAAAATTAAATGTGGAATCGCACTATTCCCCAAATATAAAGCATTGTCATACTCTTTATAATTTAAAGCCACACAATCAGTAAAAATCCCTTCTCCTAAACTTTCAATGCTGTTAGGAATACTTATGTTTGCAAGCAGATTACATTTGGAAAAAGCACCTGTTCCAAGACTTACCAAACTATTAGACAATACAACATCCGTTAATGCACCACAATTGCTAAAAGCGTATTGTCCTATACTAACAACACTATTTGGCAACTGAATATTTACAATGCTGTTACACCCTTGAAAAGCTCTATCCCCTATTGATGAAATATTTGTTAAAAATTGAATATCTACAAGTGCTTTGCAACCATTAAATGCATCCACATTTACTTTTTGCAAGCCATTTCCACCTGTCACATTTACAAGACTAACGCACCCCTTAAAAGCATTGTTTCCAATTTCACTAACCATATTTGGTATAAAAATATTCTTTAAATTACTGCACAAATAAAACATTCCATTTGCAATTTTTGTTAAATTTTGTGAAAGTGTCACATTAACAAGTGATGAACAATTGCTGAATGCGTCCTCTTTGATATCTGTAACGCTATCACTAATTGTCACTTCACTTAAATTGCTACAATAGGAAAAAGCACTTTTCCCAATAGTTTTCACATTGCTTGGAACTTGCAAATTTTCAAGACTAGTGCAAGATGTAAATGCATAGTCTCCAACATATGTCACTCCACTTGGGATATTCAAACTTTTCAAACTACTGCAATAAGCAAAAGTTTCAGTCTCAATGCTTGTCAAATTTTCAGAAAAGCTTACATTTGCAAGATTTTTGCAAGCATAAAAAGCCTTTGTTCCAATCTTTTTTACGCTGTTTGCAATGCTCAAATTAGTAATGTTTTGACAATTTGCAAAAGCATTATTCCCAATACTTTCAACACCTTGAGGAATAGACAAATCAGTAAGCAAAACGCCATTTAAATACAAATTTTTTGCAAAATACAAAGGATTTGCATAAAAATCAGCAAAATTTATCTTGCACCATGCTGCAACATTTGTGATATTCACTTTGTTCATATTCAAGCAACCTGAAAATGCTCCTGCACCGATTTTTTGAACACTTTGAGGAATAGCTATACTTTTTAACACCTCATTAAATTGAAAAGCATTTTGCCCTATTTCCACAATAGAATCTGGTAAAACTATATTCCTAACTATTTTATTTCTTTCAAAAGCAGATGCTCCAATCTTCTTAACAGCTTTGTCATTGTGTATTGAAGGAATATGCAAATTTTTTACAGTATAATTGCCTTCACCAACAACTATGTAATAACTTCCGTCTTCTGAAAGCTCAAAATCCAAATGTGATGCCTCAGCAATGTAACCACAAATATCACACTCTCCTTCGTTAAATCTATGTTCGGCCAATTCAGTTTTTTCATCACATTCTACACATTTTTTAAAATGATTTTCATTGTCACATGACCAATTAGTATCCCATATATGCGTATGCTTTTTTGCACAAGCAACACAAACTGCCGACAAGCAACATACTAAAATTATCACAATAGTAAAAAGAATAATTTTTGATTTTTTCATTTCTACCTCCAAATAATTATCAAAAAATAAAATTAATGCAAAATTAAACCAGATAAACGCCTATTTATCATGGTTTTTTGATAGTGTCAAAAAAGGTATACATTATTTGACAAAAATCCATTGACACATTTTTTATTAAATGATATACTATTTGTAGGAAATATTTGGTAATTTTCAGTTTTTAGATAACTATTAGTTTTTTAACTTTAAGCAAAAAGCGTTTAAAAAAGTGTCAAAAAAAGTATACTTTTTTTGACACTTTTTACACTATATGTATACAAATGCAAGGTTAATTTATAAAAAATTATAACATTTTAAAGATTAATTGCACATTGCTTTAAAAATAAAATATGAAAAAAATCTTTTAATTATAACAACAGCGGGAATAAATCCCGCTGTTTGCTTCGTAACATAAATTTTTAGTGATTATACCATTTCAATGATAACCATTTCAGCTGCATCGCCGCGTCTTGCACCAAGCTTGATTATTCTTGTGTAGCCACCACCTTGACCCAACTCTTCTTTTCTTGCAGCGTATTTTGGAGCATACTCATTAAACATTTTCTCAATTAGAGGGTGCTTAATTTCACGAGTTCTCTCTTTATAAGCTGATTTAGACTCTTTTTCGCCTTTGATTTCTTGAAGATCACGCAAGAAAGACATCATTTGTCTTCTAGCATGCAATTTTCTTTTGCCATCATTTTTAATTTCTACAGCAACACTTTCACCTTTAGCGTTTGTTTTAGTCTTAGTAGTAGTCACTACATCTTCATAATTTTTAATACCAAGAGTAACCATTTTTTCTGCAAGTCTTTTTACCTCTTTAGCTCTATCCTCGGTAGTCTCAATACGACCATACCACAATAGCTCAGATACTTGGTTACGCAACATATGCATTCTTTGGTCTGTTCGTTTTCCTAGCTTTCTTGCCATTTTCTTATCTCCTTACTCATCCTTACTTTGTAGTTCAAAACCTAATTCATGAATTTTCTTCATAACTTCATCAAGTGACTTCTTGCCCAAGTTTCTAACTTTAAGCATATCGTCCTCAGACTTTTGAATCAAATCTTGAACAGTATTGATACCAGCTCTCTTCAAGCAGTTGTATGACCTTACTGACAAATCCAAGTCATCAATAGCCATTTCTAGCACTTTAGTTTGTTTTTCATCATCTTGTTTCAAAAGATTTTTGTCAGCCATGCTGTCAACAAGTCCGATAAACAATCCTAACAAATCATTAATGATTTTTGCGCTAAGACTTATAACCTCATGAGGTGATGCAGTTCCGTCTGTAACAACCTCGATTGTCAATTTGTCATAGTTAATGTCTTGACCAACACGGGCTGGCTCAACAAAATAACTTGCTCTTTCAACAGGAGTATAGATAGAATCAACAGGTATGTAACCTAAAGGTTGCTCCTCATCTTTATTCATGTTAGCAGAAACATAACCTCTTCCTACCCCAACATTGATCTCCATATCAAGCTTTGCGCCATTTTCCAATGTGCAAATATACATATCAGGATTTAAAATTTCAATATCAGAGCTGTGCTCGATATCTGCAGCAGTAACAACGCCTGCTGTATCCTTCTTGATATACATCAATTGTTTGAAATCTTTATCTTCAGTATAAGCTTTAACAGCCAATCCCTTAAGATTTAGTATAATTTCAGAAACATCTTCTTTTACACCTGGGATAGTAGAAAACTCGTGTTTAACGCCATCTATACGAACACCAACTGGTGCAGCACCAGGAAGTGAACCTAAAAGCACACGACGAAGTGCATTGCCAAGTGTGGTTCCAAAACTTCTTTCCAAAGGCTCGATAACAAAGCGTGCCTCTCTGCCACTGATAACTTCTGCACATTCAATCTTTGGCTTAGTAATTTCTATCATTAAATCATCCTCCTATTTTGGATTTAAATCTTACTTAGAATACAACTCGACAATCAAGTGCTCCTCAACAGCAATGTCCAAGCCCTCTCTTGTAGGTAGCTCTAAAACTTTACCGCTTAAAGTAGCATTGTCAAACTCCAACCAACTTGGAAGATTCTCAGTTTTGCCAGCTTTGATATCTGCAAAAAGAGTCTTATCCACTTTGTTTTCCTTAACAGCGATGATATCGCCAGCTTTTACTAAATAAGATGGAATGTTAACCCTTGAACCATTAACAGTAATATGACCATGGTTAACAATTTGTCTTGCGTGAGCACGGCTCAAGCCAAGACCAAGTCTGAATACAACATTGTCAAGTCTTCTTTCCAAAAGAATAAGCATATTGTCACCGGTTACGCCACGCATTTTTTCAGCCATATCATAATAGCCTCTGAATTGCTTTTCGCACAAACCATAAATTCTCTTTGTTTTTTGCTTTTCACGCAACTGAATGCTGTATCCTGTAGGTTTCTTTCTTGAAGTGCCATGTTGACCTGGAGCGGTAGGACGCTTTACAACAGCACACTTATCAGAATAACATTTATCTCCCTTAAGATATAATTTGCATCCTTCTCTTCTGCACAAACGGCAGTCTGCACCTGTATATTTAGCCATTTCTCTACCTCCTATAATCTTCTGCGTTTTGGTGGACGGCATCCATTGTGTGGGATTGGTGAAACATCTTTAATCATTGTAACAGCAATGTCCACAACTTGCAAAGCACGAATAGCAGATTCACGACCTGCACCCGGACCTTTTACATACACTTCAACACTCTTCAAACCTGTCAAGTCTTTTGCAATTTTAGCTGCATCCTCTGCAACCATTTGAGCAGCAAATGGAGTGCTCTTTTTAGAGCCTCTCAAGCCCAACTTACCAGAACTTGACCAAGAAATTGTATTTCCTTTTTCATCAGTAAAGGTAACAAGTGTGTTGTTGAAAGATGATTGAATATAGCAACGACCTTTGTCGATACGCTTCACATCGCGTCTTTTTCTTACTACTTTTTTATTAGCAGCCATATCTTATTACCTCCTTATTTCTTTTTGCGGCTAACAGTCTTCTTAGGACCTTTACGAGTACGAGCATTTTGCTTTGTACTTTGTCCACGAACTGGTAAACCTTTACGGTGTCTAACACCACGATAACAACCAATTTCCATTAGTCGTTTAATGTTCAATTTTACTTCTCTTCTCAAATCGCCTTCAACAGAAAGGTTCTTTTCGATGTAATCACGAATTGCGCTTACTTCATCTTCTGTCAAGTCTTTAACTCTTTTGTCTGGATTAATACCAGCTGCAGCCAAAATCTTGTTTGAAGTAACTCTACCTATACCATAGATATAAGTAAGACCGATTTCTACTCTTTTTTCACGCGGCAAATCAACGCCTGCAATACGAGCCATTCAACTACCTCCAAATTAATAAATAAATAAAATAATACTATGTTTATCGCATACTTAGGAGAAAAGTTTGCCCGATAATTTGGAATGAGGCACCTCTTCAGCCGCTCCTTTCAGCGAAAAATCAACTTTACAAAGCACTATTGCAAGTATATATTATAGCATACTTGCAATAATTAATCAAGTAAAATTTAGGTAATTTTTTCAAAAAATTAACCTTGTTTTTGTTTGTGTTTCTTATATTTGCTGCAAATAACCATTACAGATCCATTTCTTTTGATTACTCTGCATTTGTCGCACATTGGCTTAACTGATGGTCTAACTTTCATTGTTTCATCCTCCAACTAATTCTTATTACGCCATACTATTCTACCTTTTGTTAAATCGTATGGACTCATCTCAACTTTAACTGTATCACCTTCAAGTATCTTGATATAGTTTTTTCTTAGCTTGCCAGACAAATAGGTGTTTATAACAAACCCGTTAGTCAATTCTACCTTGAAATTTGTATTTGGCAAAACTTCAACCACTTTTCCTTCGGCTTCAATTACATCTTCTTTAGACATAACCCCTCCATTATTGTTTAAGCACTGATTTTAGTGCCGTTTGAATGCTTTTGTTGTGGACAATGGCTTTTGCATTAAGCTTTTCTGCAATATCCTCTAGCACGATATATGTATCTTTGATATGCTTGATTTTTTTGCGTTTTGGCTTTTCCAAAGTTCTATTTTTTCCATCACAAAGCTTTACAAAAAGTTCGTCTTCCACTTCAATTACCACAAAATAATTGCCACTATCATGTCCTGCAGTGCATTTAACCACCGAACCGACCTTGATATTGTTTTGCATAACAACTCCTACAACGACAAAATCTCACAACCATTTTCGGTTACAACAACTGTGTTTTCATAATGTGCGGAATATCCGTCATCATCAGTGACCACCGTCCATCCGTCGTCCAGTCCAGAAACTTCATAAGTCCCTTCGTTTATCATAGGCTCAATAGCAAGCGTCATATTACGCTTTAATCTAAGACCTTTGCCAGCCTTTCCATAGTTTGGCACTTGAGGATCCTCGTGCATTTCTTTGCCAATGCCGTGACCTACCAAATCCCTTACAACAGAAAAGCCATTGCTTTCTGCTAAATTTTGCACGGCAGCTCCAATATCTCCAAGTCTTGCACCATCGCGAATAACTTTTACTGCCTCAAAAAAGCATTGTTCAGTTATCTCAATAAGTTTTTTGTGCTTATCTGATATTTGTCCAACAGCAAATGTTCTTGCTGCATCGCTCTGCCAACCTTTATAAATCACTCCACAATCAATACCAATTATGTCCCCCTCTTTCAATCGTCTTGAAGAAGGAATTCCGTGCACAACTTGTTCGTTAACGCTTGTACAGATTGAGCCCGGAAAACCACCATATCCTAAAAAGGAAGGCTTTGCTCCACGGCTTTTGATATAATCGTGAGCTAATTTATCCAATTCTTTTGTAGTTACTCCCGGCTTTACATGACCTGCAAGCATATTCAAAGTATCCCTAAGAATTTCGCCTGCCTCACGCATAAGCTGAATTTCACTATCACTTTTTATTGTAATCATCAATCACCTTAGAAATTTGTTCAAAAACTTCATTTAATGGCTTGCCACCATCAACATCGATAACCAAATCTTTTGCTGTGTAATAATCAATAAGTGGAGCTGTTTGATTTTCGTATACTTGCATACGAGCTTTAACAGTCTCTTCCTTATCATCATCACGCTGATAAAGTTTGCTGCCACATTTTGGACAAGTTTCACCAATTCCCATACTGATATGATAACTTTCGCCACAAGCACACATTCTTCTGCCAGTAATTCTGTCAACTATCAAAGCAGGGTCAACTGCAATGTTGATGACAGCATCAATTTCAGCCACTTTGTCAAGCGCCTCGGCTTGAGCCACAGTGCGAGGAAAACCATCAAGAATGTATCCTTTTTTGCAATCTGCTTGTTGCAATCTATCTTTTACTATATTAATAACCACTTCATCTGGAACAAGTTGACCAGCATCGATATAAGATTTTGCCTCAATGCCAAGCTCAGTGCCCTCTTTGATATTTTTTCTCAAAATATCTCCAGTTGAAATGTGTGGCAAACCATACTTATCGCTTATTCTTGTTGCTTGAGTACCTTTGCCTGCTCCTGGTGCACCCAGTAAAATTAGTTTCATATTAACCTCATATTTACTAATTGTTTATTATTTAATGTCTGCCTCAAAATTTGCAAATATTTGTGAATACAAAACATCAAGGTCACACATTAAATTGTCTAATCTTAGCAAAATAATCAATTATTCTGCTAAGACTAAATCATTTTTTACTTTAAAAATCCTTTGTATGTTTTCATCATAATTTGAGATTCCATTTGCTTGTTAGTTTCAAGTGCTACACTTACAACGATTAGTAATCCTGTTGCACTGAATGCATTTGTAAGTCCCAATTCTTGAGGCATTACTGCAACAAGAATAGATGGTATCAAAGCAATTATTGCAAGGAAAATTGCACCAAACAAAGTAATTCTGTTGTTGATTTTTGCAAGGTATTCGCTTGTTGGCTTACCTGGTCTGATTCCAGGAATAAATCCACCATATTGTTGAATATTCTTTGACACTTCAATTGGATTGAATTGAATTTGTGCATAAAAATATGAGAAAAACAATATTAGCAAACACAAAACAGGAATATAAATATAACCATTTACACCAAGCCATCTTGCGTACCAATTATAAAAATCACTGCCTTCCCAAAAACTTGCAATCATTTGTGGAAACATTAAGAAAGATGATGCAAAAATGATTGGCATAACGCCTGATGCATTAACTTTCATAGGAATGTTTGAAGTTTGTCCACCATACATTTTGTTGCCTTTAACTTGTTTTGCATAACGCACAGGAATGCGTCTTTCTGCCATATCAACATAAACGATAAAGAAGAACAAAACAATAACAAACAAAATAAATCCGATGAACCACCAAACACTGCCCATTAATGCAGAAGTATCTCCTGATTGTCCAGCCATAGTTTGAATTGCATTTATCAAAGAGCTACCAATACCTGACAAGATACCAATAAAGATAATCAAAGATGTACCATTACCAATACCATACTCAGTAATTCTTTCCCCTAACCACATAACAAATGTAGAGCCGGCAGTCAAAATAATAACAGTCATTATTCTTGATAGCCATTTGTTTGCGACGCCAGTACCAAACAAACCTGTGAAATTATCACCCCAACTCATTACAAAACCAAAGGCTTGAACTACTGCAAGAGCAATAGCAACATAACGAGTAATTTGAGTTATTTTCTTTCGTCCTTCTTCTCCTTCCTTGCTCATTCTCTCAAGCTTTGGCACAATAATTGTAACCAACTGCATAATGATGAATGAGTTGATAAAAGGCATAATACCTAACGAGAAAATTGTACCTTGGCTACCAAATGTACCATTGATAGCTGCGATGATACCAAAAAAGCTACCATCTGTGATACTATTTTCTGCATTAAGCGCTGCAACATCCAAGCCCGGGATTGGAATATACGCACCCAATCTGAATATTGCAAGCATCAAAAGTGTAAGAAGAATTCTCTTTCGAATCTCTTTATCTCTAAAAGCATTTGCTATGGTTTTAAACATTATAGCACCTCTGCTTTGCCACCTGCTTTTTCAATTATTTCTGCAGCTGACTTAGTGAATTTTTTTGCTTGAACTGTTAGTTTCTTAGTCAAAGTTCCGTCACCCAAAACTTTAACGCCATAGTTTTCAATCTTGCTCAAAACACCAGTCTTCAAAAGAAGCTCAGCGTTTACAACAGTACCGTCCTCAAATCTCTCTAAGTCCTTAACATTTACAATAGAATACTCTTTTGCAAAAATGTTAGTGAATCCTCTTTTAGGAACACGGCGAATTAAAGGCATTTGACCGCCTTCAAAGCCAGGGCGAACACCGCCGCCACTTCTAGCCCATTGACCTTTGTGACCTTTACCAGAAGTTTTGCCCTTACCAGAACCAATACCTCTGCCTAGTCTTTTGCTCTCAGTTTTTGCCCCTGGAGCTGGAGCTAAATTTTGAATATTCATTTATTACCTCCGATTAGATTTGTGCCTCAGCATCAGCTTTTGTAGCTTTTGCTTTTTTAGCACTCTTCTTTTCCTCAACTTCTTCAACTTTAATCAAGTGATTAACAACCTTGATTTGTCCTTGAAGACATGGATTATCATTATGAATTTTGCTAGAACCAATTTTGTTTAGTCCCAACGCCTCAATAGTTGCTTTTTGCTTTTTAAGGCTTCCGATAGTGCTTTTAATAAGCGTAATTTTTAATTGTTTAGCCATTATTTTGCCCTCCCGTTAGCGTTTAATTTCTTCAACAGTCTTACCGCGAAGATTTGCAATTTGCTCTGCAGTTCTAAGGCTCTTTAGTCCTTCCATAACAGCTTTTACGCAGTTGATAGGATTGTTTGTTCCAATGCTCTTAGTTCTGATATCTTTAACACCAACAACCTCAAGGATTGAACGAACTGGACCACCAGCGATAACACCAGTACCTTCTTCAGCTGGCATCATAACAACTTTACCACTACCATACTCACCAATAACCTCGTGAGGAATAGTTGTTCCGATAAGTTTGATGTTGATCATATTGCGTTTTGCATCTGCAGTAGCCTTTTTGATTGCCTCTGGAACTTCTGCTGCTTTACCCATACCGATACCAACATTACCATTGCCATCACCAACTGCAACTAAAGCAGAAAGACGCATTGTTCTACCACCTTTAACAACTTTTGTTACTCTGTTAACAGCGATAAGTTTATTTAGCATTCCATCATCTTCTCTTTGGAATTTGCTTCTTTTTTCTGACCTTTCATTTCTCTCAGCCATTATCGTCTTCCTCCTATTATAGTTTTAGTCCGGCACTTCTTGCACCGTCTGCTACACTTTGAACTCTTCCAGTGTACAAATATCCACCTCTGTCAAAAACAACTTCAGTAATACCCTTGTCCAAAGCCTTTTTAGCAACTGTTTCACCAACAAATTTTGCTGCCTCAACCTTAGTCATATCCTTAATTTTGCTGACAACATCCTTATCCAAAGTAGAGCATGCTACCAAAGTGTTTCCGGCAACATCATCAATAAGTTGAACATAGATGTTATTAGTGCTTCTGTAAACATTAAAGCGAGGACGAGCACTTGTACCTGACACTTTACCTCTTACTCTGACATGTCTTTTTTGTCTGATAGAATTTTTATCAATCTTCTTAATCATCTTCTACTCTCCTTACTTAGTGCTCTTCTTAGCTTCTTTTCTGATAATAGTCTCGTCTTTGTAACGAATACCATATACATGATAAGGATCTGGCACTTTAATTACCTTGATATTTGCAGCTACTTGACCAACTTTTTCACGGCTAATGCCTTTAACTACGATTTCATTGGCATTTGGAACTTCAAAAGTGATGCCTTCACTTTCAACAACCTCAACCGGATGAGAATAACCACAGTTGATAACGATTTTGTTACCTTGTTTTAAAACTTTGTAACCTACGCCGTTTACGATTAGTGCTTTTTGGAAACCTTTTGTAACACCTTCAACCATGTTAGCAATAAGTTTACGATACAAGCCGTGCATAGCTTTATGCTCTTTTTGCTCGTCATTTCTTGTAACATGAACCTCAGTTCCCTCAACAGCTACATTAATTTTCTTATCAACCTTTTGACTAAGCTCGCCAAGAGGTCCTTTTACTACAACTACATTATCTGCTGAAACAGTAACAGTTACGCCAGCAGGAATAACAACAGGAAGTCTACCAATTCTTGACATTTAATCGCCCTCCTATTACCAAATGTAAGCTAGAACTTCGCCACCAATGTGTTTCTCTCTAGCTTCTTTACAAGTCATCACGCCTTGAGATGTAGAAATAATAGCAATTCCTAAACCACCAAGAACTTTTGGCAACTTGTCTGCCTCGCAGTATACTCTCAAACCAGGTTTACTAATTCTTTTGATGTTAGTAATAACCTTTTCGCCTTTAGGACCATATTTAAGAGTTACTTTTATATCTTTTTGCACACCATCTTCAACAAGTTCAAAACCTTTGATATAGCCCTCATCTACAAGAATTTGAGCGATGCTTGTTTTGATTTTTGAAGCAGGTACTTTTACTTCTTCTTTTTTCGCAATCAACCCGTTACGAATACGAGTTAGCATATCAGCGATTGGGTCTGTAATATTCATATCCTATCCTCCTATTACCAGCTAGCTTTCTTTACGCCAGGGATTTCGCCTTTGTAAGCAAGCTCTCTGAAGCAAATTCTGCAAATGCCGTATTTTCTCAATACTGCGTGTGGTCTTCCACAAATCTTACAACGAGTGTAAGCTCTTGTAGAATACTTAGGTGTACGCTGTTGCTTATTTATCATAGCTTTCTTTGCCATTAGTCAATCCTCCTTACTTAGCAAAAGGCAAACCCATTAGAGTCAACAACTCTTTTGCCTCTGCGTCTGTTTGTGCTGTTGTAACAAAACAAACATCAAAACCTCTGATCTTCTCAATTTTATCATAACTGATTTCTGGGAAGATTAGTTGCTCTTTAATACCCATATTGTAGTTACCTCTGCCATCAAAAGAATTTGCAGGAATACCTTTAAAGTCTCTTACTCTTGGAAGTGCTACTGAAACAAGTTTATCAAAGAACTCAAACATTCTTGTAGCTCTTAGTGTAACTTTTGCACCAATAGTCATACCTTCACGAACTTTAAAGTTAGCAACACTCTTTTTAGCTTTTGTAGCCACAGGAGCTTGACCGGAAATTTGCTTTAATTCGTCAAGAGCGATTTGAACACTTTTTGCATTGTCCTTAATATCGCCAAGACCCATATTAATAACTATTTTTTCTAGCTTTGGAACTTGATTTATGTTCTTATAGCCGAATTTTTTGATTAAAGCAGGAACTACAACTTTTTCATAGTTAGCTTTAACTCTATTTTTAACTTGATTAGCCACTGTTTAATCCTCCATTATTCAGCTTTTTCAGCGTTTTCTGCCTCAGCAGTTTTCTTTGTTGCCTTCTTAGTAGTAGAAGTCTTTTTTGTTGCTTTTTTAGCAACTTTTGTAGCCTTCTTCTCTAAAGATGCATTGCACTTTTTGCAAAAACGAATTTTTACATCTTTGCCGTCAACATTTTCTACTCTGTGTCCAGCTTTAGTTGCCTTACCGCACTCTGGGCAAATAATCATAACATTACTTGCATCAATAGGAGCTTCTTTTTTAACGATACCACCTTTATCTTGTGCGCTACGAGGTTTTACATAGTTGGTAGCAATGTTTGCGCCCTCAACAAGAACTCTGCCATTTTCTACATCAACTTTAACAACTGAACCTGATTTACCTTTATCTTTACCAGCAATAATCATAACACTATCGCCTTTCTTAACATGTAAATTATTCATTAAGTCCCTCCAATTAAAGCACTTCTGGTGCCAGAGAAATAATTCTCATATAATCTTTATCACGAAGTTCACGCGCGATAGGTCCAAAGATACGAGTGCCTTTTGGTTGTTTTTGGTTATCAATGATAACTGCTGCATTGTCGTCAAATCTGATGTGAGTACCATCATTTCTTCTGATACCTTTTTTTGTTCTTACGATAACAGCTTTTACAACATCACCCTTCTTTACAACGCCACCTGGAGTAGCAGTTTGAACACTTGCAACAATAACATCACCGATATTACCATATCTGCGGAATGAGCCACCAAGTACTCTGATACATTTGATTTCTTTTGCGCCTGTGTTATCAGCCACATTCAATTTACTTTCTGGAATTATCATTTTGTACCTCCTTACTTAGCCTTCTCAATGATTTCTGCAAGTCTGAAATGCTTGTTTTTACTCATTGGACGAGTCTCTACAATAAGAACTTTATCACCGATACCAGCACTGTTGTTCTCATCGTGTGCCATAAACTTCTTGGTTTTATTAACAGTTTTTCCATATAGAGGATGTTTAACTTTTTGCATAACCGCAACAGTGATAGTTTTGTCCATCTTGTCGCTGACAACTAAGCCAACTCTACTCTTTCTAAGATTTCTTTCCATTTACTTATCCTCCAATTACTTAGCCTTTTTTGCAGATTTGCTCTTAGGCTCTACTGAGATGTTTAACTCTCTTTGACGAAGAACAGTCTTAACTCTAGCAATATCTTTCTTAATAAAATTAAGTTGATTAGCGTTTTCAAGTTGACCAGTTGCGTGCTTAAAACGAAGGTTAAACAACTCTTGTTTTAAAGAATCCAATTTTACTTCCAATTCTTTGTTTGTCATATCAAATAACTCATTAGCCTTCATTAACACTCACCGCCTTCTTCTTTTTTAACGAATTTGCATTTAACAGGCAATTTATGACTTGCAAGTCTGAATGCCTCTCTTGCTACTTCTTCTGGTACACCAGCCATTTCAAACATTACACGGCCTGGTTTTACTACTGCAACCCAGTATTCTACTGAACCTTTACCAGAACCCATACGAGTTTCTGCAGGTTTTTTTGTAATAGGTTTGTGAGGGAAAATGTTTATCCAAACTTTACCACCCCTCTTAACATAACGCGTCATTGCGATACGGGCAGCCTCAATTTGATTTGAAGTAACCCAAGATGGCTCCAAACTTACCAAGCCATACTCGCCGTAAGCAACTTGATTGCCCTTGTTAGCCTCGCCCTTCATTCTTCCACGATGAACGCGTCTTCTTTTAACTCTCTTAGGCATTAACATTACGCTTTACCTCCTTCCTTTTTGATACCACGACCAAGCACTTCACCTTTGTAAATCCATACTTTAACACCGATAATACCGAATGTTGTATGAGCTTCAGCAGTAGCATAGTCGATATCAGCTCTTAGAGTTTGAAGAGGAATTGAACCCTCGTGATAACTCTCAGATCTTGCAATTTCTGCACCATCAAGTCTGCCTGAGCACATTGTTTTGATACCCTTAGCACCACCTTTCATAGCTCTTGAAATTGCTTGTTTCATAGTACGACGGAAAGCAGCTCTCTTTTCAAGTTGTGCAGCAATGCTTTCTGCAACTAATTGTGCATCAATATCAGGACGATTGATTTCGTAAATATTGATATTAATTTGTTTGCCTGGAGCAATTTTCTTAATTTGCTCTTTCATTAGATTAACACCCTCGCCACCTTTACCGATAAGTACGCCTGGCTTAGAAGTGTAAACATTTACCATAACGATATCTGCTGCACTTGAAAGAATTCTTTCAATAGTAACTTTGCTGATACCACTTGTGAAATATGTCTTTTTAATGAATTTTCTGATTTTTTGGTCCTCAATCAAGTTTGCTGAAAAATTCTTTTTGTCAGCATACCATTGAGCATCCCAACCTTTAATGATACCTACTCTAAGTCCGTGTGGATTAACTTTTTGTCCCATGGGATACCTCCTTACTCAGTAACCGTATCTAAGATAACGGTAATATGGCTTGTACGCTTATTGATTCTGTAAGCTCTGCCTTTTGAAACTGGTTGAACTCTCTTAAGAATTGGACCACCATTTGCAAAACATTCTGCGATAAACAAATCATTCTTGTTCATATTCAAGTTGTTTTCAGCATTTGCAGCAGCTGAATTTACAAGCTTGATAAGTGGCTCGCAAGCAGCTTTTCTTGTGTTTTTAAGAATAGCGATTGCCTCAACATAGCTTTTGCCACGGATAATATCAAGAACAATTCTTACCTTATCAGGAGAAATTCTAACATACTTTGCAACTGCTCTTGGACGCTTATCAGCATTTAAAGCACGATTTTCTGATTTAGTTTTAACTCTTGTTGCCATTATTATTACCTCCTAATTATCTGCCACCAGTTGTTTTGCCACCAGCATGACCTTTAAAAGTTCTTGTTGGAGCAAATTCACCTAGTTTGCAACCTACCATATCCTCTGTGATGTAAACAGGAACATGTTTTCTGCCGTCATGAACTGCGATAGTATGACCTACCATTTCAGGGAATATAGTTGATGATCTTGACCAAGTCTTGATTACAGTCTTTTTATTCTCATTGTTCATAGCAATTACTCTATTTATAAGCCTTTCTTCTACGAAAGGTCCTTTTTTAACTGACCTACTCATTTTATATCCTCCAATTAGTTCGCACGCTTGATAATGAACTTATTAGTTCTGTTCTTCTTCTTTCTTGTCTTGTAACCAAGTGCTGGTTTACCCCAAGGAGTAACTGGGCTTGGCATACCGATTGGTGACTTACCTTCACCACCACCGTGAGGGTGATCACAAGGGTTCATTACAACACCACGGACAGTTGGCTTAACACCCATATGACGATGTCTACCAGCTTTACCGATACTTACGATTTCGTGATCTAAGTTGCCCACTTGACCGATTGTTGCTCTGCAAGACAATAATACATATCTCATTTCGCCAGATGGCAATCTCAAAATAGCATATTTGCTTTCTTTTGCCATAAGTTGTGCTGCTTGACCTGCTGCTCTTGCGATTTGTCCGCCTTTGCCAGGGTGCAACTCAATGTTGTGCAACAATGAACCTACTGGAATATTCTCAATTGGTAGGCAGTTGCCAACTTTGATTTCTGCCTTGCTGCCACTCATAACAACATCGCCTTTGTTCAAGCCAACTGGTGCCAAGATGTAAGCTTTTGCGCCATCTGCATAGTGTAGCAATGCGATATTTGCTGTACGATTTGGATCGTATTGAATTTCAGCAACTTTTGCAGGAATGTTATCTTTATTTCTCTTGAAATCGATAATTCTGTATTTTTGTCTATTACCACCGCCAATATGTCTAACAGTGATTCTACCATTATTATTTCTACCACCTGATTTGCTCTGAGTGTCAAGCAAACTTCTCTCTGGCTTTGTGCTTGTGATTTCGTCAAAAGCAGAAACACTCATAAAACGACGGGCTGGAGAAGTTGGTTTATATCTTTTAATAGCCATTATTAATACCTCCGCTCTTATGCTAAGCTATCGAAGAACTCGATACGCTTGCTATCTGCTGTAAGTTGAACATAAGCTTTTTTGAAAGATGCTGTTCTTCCCTCACTTCTGCCCATTCTTTTGATTTTACCATCATAATTTACTGTATTTACTTTTGCAACTTTAACACCAAAAATTTCCTCAACGGCTCTTTTGATTTGAGTTTTAGTTGCTCTTGTGTCCACCTTAAAAGTGTACTTCATTGCATCAATGCCTTCATAACTCTTTTCTGTTAGGATAGGGCTGATAATGATATCGTAAGCGTTCATTATGCGTACACCTCCTCAATTTTCTTAACTGCATCTTTTGTCATTATGCAATTTGCGTTGCTAACCACATCGTATACATTGATTAAAGATGCGTTGATAAGAGTAACATTTTCGATATTGCGGCAAGCTCTGATAACAAGTTCGTCATGCTCGCTTACTACCAAAAGAACTCTTTTATCCATCTTTAGATTTTTCAAAATAGCTGCGATTTCTTTTGTTTTGCCGTTTTCTGCTTTAACCTCGTTGATAATTGTCATTTCATTATCACGAACTTTTGCAGACAAAGCACTCTTTAAAGCAGCAACTTTCATCTTTTGATTGATTTTTTGACTGAAATCTCTTGGCTTTGGTGCAAATACTACACCACCTTTGATCCATTGTGGAGCACGAATGCTACCTTGTCTTGCTCTACCAGTACCCTTTTGTCTCCAAGGTTTGATACCACCACCACGAACTTCTGCTCTTGTTAAAGTGCTTTTTGTACCTTGTCTTTTATTTGCTAGCTGAGCAACAACAACTTGATGGATCAGAGCCTCATTGTACTCTTGCTCAAAAACTGCACTATTTAATTCGATTGTGCCAACTTTTTTACCAGTGGCATTTACAACTTTCATTTCCATTTTTAAGCCCTCCATTAACCTTTGCAAGATTGCTTAACGATAACGATTCCGCCCTTAGCACCAGGGATTGCACCCTTAACTAGCAAAATATTACGCTCTGCATCTACTTTTACAATTTGCAAGTTTTGAACTGTGCATTTTGTGTTACCATATTGACCTGGCATTTTCTTGTTCTTGAATACCCTTGATGGGCTTGAGCAAGAACCCATAGAACCAACACCTCTGTGATAACCAGAACCGTGTGCCATAGGACCAATGTGGAAATTGTGTCTTTTGATTGTACCACTAAAACCTTTACCTTTAGAAGTACCAGAAATATCAACTTTATCGCCTACTGCGAAAATGTCTGCTTTGATTTCTGCTCCGATTTCATAGCTAGCGCAGTTGTCAAATTTGAACTCTTTCAAAATTCTCTTTGGCTCAACACCAGCTTTCTTGTAATGACCTGCAACAGGTTTGTTTACATTTTTGCTATTGATAGTGCCGAATGCAACTTGAATTGCCTCATAACCATCTTTTTCTACTGTTTTCTTTTGCACAACGGGACATGGACCTGCCTCCACAACTGTTACTGGGATAACTTTGCCATCCTCATTGAATATTTGGCTCATACCAATTTTCTTTCCGACGATTGCTTTATTCATTGATAAAGTTCACCTCCATTTTTAATCTATTTTATTAAAGCTTAATATTGATATCAACGCCAGCTGGCAAATCCAATTTCATTAGGCTGTCAACTGCTTGTGCGGTTGGGTTAAAGATATCAATAAGACGCTTGTGTGTTCTAAGTTCAAATTGTTCTCTACTATCTTTATATTTGTGTGGAGAACGGATAATAGTTACTACTTCTTTCTCTGTTGGTAGAGGAATAGGACCTGCTACCTTTGTGTTGTGTCTTTTGATTGTATCAACAATTTTCTCTGCTGCTACATCAATAAGGTTGTGATCATAAGCCTTTAGCTTAATTCTGATTTTTTGTGTTGCCATTTTAATGACCTCCTGTTTTCCTAACTCGTTTTATTTTTCACTTTACCGTGTGTGTCGTACTGTTGCTTTTTAAAAAGGCGTTTCCGCCCATAAGAGTTAGTCGCCCGATTGTCGAACCATTGTCCACGATAATTATCTGCAATTTTTCAGTAACTTACCGTTTCATCCCATTACAACAGCCTTATCATTATATACAATTAAAACATTTATGTCAAACATTTTCCTGCATTTTTCAATATTTTTCAATCTCAACTCGTCCGTGTGTATCATTTTTGCAAAAAACACACTTTTTTGACCATTTTAGGGTGTTTTTTACCCATTTTAAGCAAAATTTTTTTATTTTCCCCATTATAACAAAGAAATTTCAGCCAACTTATGACTGAAACCCTTTTCCAATATTCATTTAAATTATATCAAAACTATTCTTACGCTACCAATTTCCTAATCAATTTATCAAAACCGACACTTACTGAAAATAGTTTATTATATTATGTCTTTATATTCTTAATAATCTTAGAAACTCGCATTTCTACATCCTTAACACACTCTGCCTGTCATCCTGAGCTCAATTTGTCAAACAAACTCGCCTTAACATCAAAAGCTTGAATTGTCATCTCGAGTGATTACGGGGTCCCCACAAAATAGCTTTTTGGGGGTATAAGGAGAGAGCTCAAACTTTGCTTATGGTCATTAATATATTGATTATAATAATAAATTAAATATTTATTTTTTTATTTTGTATATGTAAATTTAATTTTCCTTAGTGAGCAATGCTTGAAAATTTTTCGTCTTTGCTTTTTAAATCTTTTCGGCATTGTAACATTTCTCAAACTAATGCATTGTTCAAAAGCACTCTCCTCGATAACCATTACACTGCTTGGAATATAAATATCAACCAAACTTTTGCAACCGGCAAAAGCTCCCTCCTCGATGGCCATTACACCATTTGAAATTTTTAGTTCAGCCAAACTTTTACATCCAAAAAAGGCTTCATGACAAATTGTATCCACACTAGATGGAATGTTCACAACTTTTAACGAAGTGCATTTGTAAAAAGTTCCATAATTGATGCTTTTAATCCCTTGTGGGATATGAATTTCTTTCAAATTAGTACAATTTTTAAAAGCATTATATTCAATAATCATAACACTCTCTGGGATTTCAACTTTAAATAATAACTCGCATTTTGAAAAAGCATTATATTCAATAATTGTTACCCCGTAAGGAATAATCACTTCACACAAACAAATATTACAATCAGCAAAAAGGTCATGAGCAATTGTTTTTAAGCCTTTCGGCAAATCTATTTCGCTCAAGTGAGAACAATGAGAAAAAGCTGCTGCTCCAATACTTTTTACACTTTGAGGAATGGTCACACATTCTAAACTTTCGCAACCATAAAAAGCTGCTGTTCCAATACTTTCAACGCCATTTTGTATTACAATATTACTCAAATGTGAGCAACGAGAAAATGCTTTTGCTCCAATGCTTTTTACACTTTCTGGCACAACAACACTTTTAAATCTTGCACAAAACTCAAAAGCCCCGTCGCCTATGCTTACTACACTATTTGGAATTTCTATCTTAGTCAAAACTCGACAACCAGCAAATGCATAACTACCAATTTGCATTATACTATAAGGCAACATTACAACTAGCAGTCCATAACAATTATAAAAAGCTTGATGATCAATATTTTTAACAGTGTTTGGAATTTTTACAATATTTAAAGTAATGCTATCAGCAAAAGCTTTCGCTCCTATAGTTGTTATCCCTTCTGGTATTTCAACTTGCTGTTTATCGCCTTTATATTTTAATATTACATTTGACTCAATTTCAAAATCGTCTAAGATTGTTTTATATTGTCTTTTGTTCTTAGCAATATCAGTAGTTAAATCTTTGTTTTGAACAAGATATTTCATTTCATCAAGTTGGCGTTTCAAATCTAGCGTCTCTTGTGCTCGTCTTAACTCTTCTTCTTGTTTTCTGTGTGTCTCTTCCTCTCTTTTTGCTCGTGCCAATGGAGTGTGATTCTCCACAAACTTCACAATTTCAAAGTCTGCCTCTCTCCTTGAATAGTCAATACCCTGTATTCTGCCATTGTTATCTCCTGGCAATCTATCAATTGGCTTACCATTATAAACTATTGTAAGGGAGTCATTTTCCTTTTCCTCATTTTTAATTAGTGACTTAAATCTTGTGTATTCATTTTTTACCCAAGGTGTTCTCAAATACTCCTCGTCGCTACACACAACAAGCATTGTTTCTGCTGTGTACAACGCATACAATATCATTGCCTCGTAGTTTGCTCCACTTCTGCCTTTTATCTCTCGCTCGGAGAAAAATGGTCGAAAATCATGTCTTTTTAGCAAATCATAAATGGAATCTGCATTGTATGCATCATTTGTCCAATTCTTTTTTGAAATGTCTGCTTGTTCCACACCCGTTTGTGACACTTTAACGCATATAAAGCAATCATAATCCAAACCAGATTGTTGCAATTTCAAAAACTCCTCACGGATATAGTCAATATCTTGTGCTTTGCTAAAATACTCACTTTTTTGCTCTGCACCTGCACATTTCAATGCTTTTAAGTAGTTTTTGTTTGCTTGAAACTCTTTATCATTGAACTCATGACAAATTGGTTGCAAACGATTGTTTACAGCATCTTTTATATACTGCACTTTAAACTCTGCAAGTGCCATACCCCAATATGCCTCTGGTTCTTTATCATTCAACTGACTTGCTTTTTCAAAAGCTGTGTAAGCCTCATCAAAATGGCAAGCATCCAAATTATGTTCACCAATTTGCAAAAATTGCAAAACTTCGTTGTTACTATCCTTTTTGGGGATAGTAAATATGCTGTCACAATACTCACATTTAAGCACACCATTTTCATTTGTGGCTGCTTGAAATAATGCGCCACAATTTTTACACTTAAAACTTTGCAAATTTGACATAATTATTCCTTTTGTATTTCATTCGAACCAAGCGTGAAAGCTTTTTTCAAAAGCTTTCAGTCCGACTATAATAATGATTTATTTTATTTCTATAATTATATTAAGCCAAGTTTGAGATTTCTCAACTGCACTGCGTCCGTTCGAAATGACAATAACAATAAGCATAAGCCAAAGTCGGACATCTCTCAAATTCGCTCCAGATGATTAAAAGCTCAGAATGGCATTTTGATTTTATCCTATTATATTATAAAAATGCAATATATTCATATCTTTATCAATATCTTTTCCGTGACTGCCTAGCAAATACCACTCCCTATGCACGCCATGGTCAGTGATTGTTGCAAACAATGTTTTTTCATTTTTATAAGATTGATTAATAGCGTTTAATAACAACTTATAATTTTGATTGTAATGCCTTAATGCTCTTTTTGCAAGCAAAGATTTTGGATGTGTGCGATGCATAATGTCATCATACTCTTGATTATACACACAAATAATGTCATATTGTTTTTCATTTATCAACTGCACAGCCTTTGCAATAACATCTTTATCATTTTTTAAAGCGTAATAGTCAATATTTCTTTCTCTAAACAAAATATCCATACTTTGATTTGCAACAGTGACTATACAACCTTTTTTGTTCGCTCTTACCAATGCATCAAAAAAGCTATCTAGCTCTATTTTTTTCTTTTCATAGTGCTGAATTCCGTGTTGCTGTGGTGCTGCACCTGTATAAATACTGGCAAAACAAACAGGAGTTTTTGGAGGGATAACCGAACGCATTGGCACTTTTAAATCTGCATTCCAAATATCTTTCAATAAATCTTTATATTTTTGTGCAATCCACTCCCCAATAGCATCGGGGTTGAAAACAACAATTCTATCAACGCCTAAACCACCAGTTTTTCCCTCTACAAAATCGTCCAAAACCTCAATGCTGTTTGTCGCATACATTGGTGGTTGAATTTTTATTGCATTGCACAAAGATTTGGTTATGTCAGTAAGCAAAAATCTTTCCATTAAAACAACTCCTTTTTCAAAGTCTCTAGTTCCATTTTTTCTTCCTCACACAAGTTTTCCAATTCATTTTTGCGTTGTTTTTCCACAAAATATCTTACTCTTTCACTCTTTTTAGTGGTAATTTTTATCATAAATGCACCGACAAATGCAACAATCAAGCACAATGGAATGCTTACGCCCAAAATCAACCTCATTCCTAAAACTGCACTTTGAGGTTGCAAAGCGTTTGTGCCAAGTTGCTCGTCATAGCCAAAACCTTGCAATACCCAACCAACAATCAACACTGCAACACCTGAAGCAAACTTTTTGAAGAAAGTCATTGTGCTGTTGTACGCACCCGGATTTCTGTCATTTGACTTAAGCTCTGCCACATCACAAACATCAGGGAAAACAAGCCACGGAATCATTTGTGCCATACCAAAGCCAAGCCCTGCAATAGCAAGTGGAAGAATTATCAATGCAGGCATAGTTGTGTTGGTTGGAAAAGCTGCCAACCCTATCGCACCAATCACAAACATAGGGATACCACACATAAAAATCACTGGCTTTGCCACCTTTTTTTGCAACATCGTGAAAGAAACAGGCATTATAACAGCTGCACCAAGCAACATTGACATATTTGCAATTGCAGACAAAGAAAAACCTGCAATTTTAATGCTTGAGCCACCTGTAACATTAAACACATACATCATAATTACATTGGCAATTATTTCGTTGCAAACAAAAGAAAAAACATACATTAGCAAAAGGCGTCTGAAACACTTTAATTTGAAAGTTTCCAATATGTTTTTGAAAGAAAACTTTAATTTTTCATTTGGAAGAGGTGTTCTTTCCTTACAGAATAAAGCAGTAAGCAAAATTGGCACTGCAAACATAACTGCAAAAATTCCTGCCACAATCAAAGCAAATTGTGTTTCGGTAAGTTTTGCAACGCCTGTCGCCTCATCCACAATCAACATATCTTTTAATGCAGAAATCACAAGATAGCAAATTGCAGTGGAAAGCATACCCATTGCAAGTCTCACAAAATTCATTGAGTTTCTCTCTTTCAAGTTTTCACTTATCTCTGACGATAAAGACAAATATGGCACATTAAAAATTGTTGACACCGTGCTGTAAAATAAATGTGCAAACACCACATAAGCCACTTTGCCAGCAAGACTTGTCCAACCTTGAATTGGCATAAAAAGCACAAAAAGCGCAATCACAATCAAAATTCCAGAGGCGAAAATATAAGGAATTCGTCTGCCCCATTTTGTTCTTGTGTTGTCCGAAACACTGCCCATTATTGGGTCAGTAAATGCATCCCAAAACCTTGCAAGCATTATAATAGTACCTGCCATTCCAGCAGGTATTTTGATTATGTTTATTAAAAACCAAAGGTACAGCAATGACAAAATTGCCACACCACCAGAGCCATAAATTTCTCCCACTGCAAATGAAAATTTTTCAAATATACCGATTTTCGATGCGTTTTTCTTCATTTTTTCCTCTTTTTAATTATTGATATTATGTTTTTGACTAATAAAAATATTATGCAAAATATTAATCTTCAATAGCCTTATTAGTAAACATAAATGTCAAAATATTGCCTTCTTCATTGTTTGCTGCAAGCTTTGAATTTCCACCACAAGTTGTTGTGGCAACAAAAAGCCAATCTTCAGTTGCACGCAATTTCACTTGTTCATAAAGCTCTGAAATATAATAGTTTAAATGTATGATTGCAGAAAGATAACTTTCGTTGCTAAGTTTGAAATTTCCTGCTGCAACATCGTAAGGATTTGAAATTGCCACCATAATAAAATCATTGTTATCCAAACTTTTCAAGCAATCTGCCCTCAACTGATTAAGTTCATTGTTTGTAACCACCGAAAGTTTTTGTGATTGCTTTGCAACAAACTCCTCTGCAAGATGTTTGTTTGCATAGTTTTTATTGTCTGTCAAAAATTTAACATTATATTTTTCTGCAACTTTTGTCATTATAGAATATGGCAACTCTCTTTTTACATCAGTGCTTTTCAAAACACCAAACTCAGAAGGCTCTGTGCCAGTTACGATACTCAAAAAATTGACACCCTCATCAACTTTTGCCTTACTATTTAGATTTGCTGGCTTTGTCCAATACAATCCTCCGTCTTTTGAAATCTGAGACATTCCAAGGTCACTTTCCATAATGTGAGTTAACCCTTCTGCTCTCATACCATCAATAGTAATCAAAATTGCCTTTTTCTTTTTTACACTTTTACTGGTTGAACTTTCAAAATGAGAAGAAATCATCCCTGCAATATCTGTTTGAGATATTGCATTATCATAGCTATTTGAAAAATAGCCTTTTTCCATCAAACTTTTCATAATTTTGTTGCTGCTACATCCACTTAAAACAATTGATGCAGAAATCATTAAAACAGCAGTCGTTAGCAAAATGTGTTTTTTCATACCTCAAACCATACTATCCTTAAAAATTTTTATCTTTAGCAAATGAATTTTTATCTCCAAATAAAATTTGTTTGCAATGTAGCAAAACAAATAACTAATCTTCGCTTTTTAGACATTTAATTACCAATTAAATCAAAATTTACACAATAATTTAAAAACAATGTTTGTCTTTATCATACCTAACAAGCCAAGTCGAAGATTCTTCCTTATACACCTCAACTCTCATAATGACAATAGCCTTATTTTTGCAAAAGTTGCACTATATCAAACAAATGCACCTTCATATCGACTTTGTCGTGGACAAAAGTAATACCTTCATTTTCCAGTCTTCTTCTGTGCTCTCCCTCTCCACCAAAGGCAAATGCAGGGGTAAGACTGCCGTCTTTCATAACCACCCTATGACAAGGGATATTGGCAGGGTCGGGATTATTATGCAATGCTCTGCCCACATGCCTTGCACATCTTGGATAGCCTGCAAGTTCTGCCACCATTGCATAATTCATAACATATCCCACAGGAATACTTTTTACAACCTCATAAACTTTTTTATCAAAATCGTTCATTTTTATCCTTATTTAAATATGCAAATTATCTTAATAAAAACTTTGAATTATATTTATTATATAATAAAAACGCAAAGTTGTCAACAAAGGCATTTAAAACATGTGGTAATAGCAATATCTTAACCCCCCTAGCAAGATTTGTGAGTGCTTTTTGTGCAATTATCTCTCAAAACACTTGCCATAATTAGTTTTTATATGCTACAATGTTTTTGCTGAGTAGAAATGCAGCGTTAAGTGCCATAGAACGGGATGTTGACTATGGACGAAAGAGGATTTTCCCTCTGCGGTTGTATTTCACATCCGAGGCAAGTTATTGCACAATAATTTTCTCGGTACTCTCCAACAATTTAGGAGGTACTTTTTTTATGACAAAGTATAATTTTAAGCTTAACAAACGCCGCTCACTTATTATTGCCTATACGGCGATTCTTATTGCACTGGATATGGTGCTTAACACTGTTGCACTGGATATTGGCTATCTTTCAATAGCATTTACCTATATCCCTTGTTTTGTCGCAGGAATGTTTTTAGGTCCGATTTCTGGTGGAATTGTTGGATTATGTGGAGATTTGCTGGGTGCTATCACAAAAGGATATTCGCCATCGCCTGTTATCTTGATATCATGTATGCTGATTGGTGTTATCCCAGGATTAATTTTTATGATAAAAAAAATTCATCCTTTTATCAAACTAGCAATATCAATTGTGTTAAGCTTGTTTATTTGTACAATGGGCTTGTCAACTCTTGGCACTTGGCTTATTGCTTCAGCAGGTGGCAGCAGCAAAACTTTTGCAGCATTTTGGCTGACACGCTTAACTTCACAACCAATTGTGGTTGCAATCAATGCCGTCTTGCTGTTTATACTTTATTATCCTTTGAAAAAATTTGTGTTTGACAAAATGGATAGCAAAACCACAACTGATAAAGACATTGAGCAATTAAATGAGCAAACTAAACAAAATTTGGCATTGGATAATCAAATTAATTATATCGAAAACAAACAAAATAATTCTATGCCTGTGAAAAACGAAACTTCTTCAACCAACATCGACAAACAACAAAATGAGACTGAAATTGCAGAAATAAGCGAAAATTTACAAGCAGTCACCACTGAACAGAGCAAATAAAAACATTAAATAAAAATAAGCACCTCAAATTAAATTGTGGTGCTTGTTTTTTAATTGTTTTGCAAATTATTTTTTCCAATAATCCTCGGCTTTTATAAATTGCACATGTTTTGGAGTTATATTGCCATTGCTATCCATAACAATAGTTGTTCCACCAAAGAAATAACTGCCATTCCAAGGTTTTGGGGATGGTCCTGCTTTCAAGCCATAACCATAAATCACATCATCATATTCAAAAATAATATCATTTTCGTGGTCGTGGCCAACAAACCAACCTTTCAAGCCCAATGATTTCATTGCGTCAACCATTCCTGTATTGTACAATGCGTGTCCTGGCACATATTTTATTCTTCCTGCAATACCTTTCAACTGCTTGCCATCAATAACAGGATAATCCAACTGAACATCG
This sequence comes from uncultured Christensenella sp., assembly GCA_910584975.1. Taxonomy (GTDB): domain Bacteria; phylum Bacillota; class Clostridia; order Christensenellales; family UBA3700; genus MGBC100798. Next base: position 176,654 of record CAJUEA010000001.1, on the reverse strand, counting down.
CTTGCAGGCTTAAAGCTTGGCTGATCATTTCCTTCACTGCTTATATAACCACCCGGCAATGTCCAATAGCCTTCTGGATCTTGCATTACCAAATCGTCAGAGTTAGCATTTTCACTTGGCTGACCATCAACTTTGCCATTTGCACCTGCAACATATTTCCTTATCACATCGCCCATTTCATAAGGTGCACAATGAGTGAAAAATATGCTTGGAACTTGCTTGTTTGCAATCGCATTTATATTGTTTGCTTGCCATTTGCACCATTCTATCTGAGCGTAAGGGAATGGGCGTTCTGCATTGCTTCTGCCTTCGCTTTCTTTTGCTGCATCCACAACACTTTTTTCATATTTTGCATAAGCACTGTTGTCAAGCATATACAAAGATTGAACAATTTGTTCGCCTTCTTTAACATTGATAACATAATTACCCAGCAAATTTCCATACTTATCGCCTAAGTTTGTTGGACCTTTGCGAAATAAGCAATGTCCCCCATTCTCTCTTGACACTTTCAGATATTGGTCGCCTGACCAGTTTGGTGTAGCCCTCATTTCATTGTCGTGATTACCAAAAATAGGTGCCCACAAAAAGTTGTATTTTTGAGCTAGCTCCTCAATTTGTTTGATAAACACTTTTAAAAGTTCAGGGACACCCACACCTGACACATTGTCGCCTGTAAAAACAACCAAATCAGGATTTGTTTTTTTGATTGTTTGCTCTGCAATTTCAAACGCTGCATTATTATCTTTACTGCTCGTCCAAAGTTGCATATCAGTAAGTTGCAAAATTACAAAATCTTTATCTGCCTGTTTCTCAACAATCACACTATCCTCTGCAAGGACATATTCTTGTTGTGGTCCAGCCCAAATATCCTCATATTTTTTACCTTTAAGTGGTATAAACAAAACGCAAGCTGTCACAATTATTGCAAGCAACAACACGCTTAAAATACCACTTATTATGTAAATTAACTTTTTATTTTTTTCTGTAAGCATTTTCCCTCCAAGTCAAACATAAAATTTCACATGTTAAAAACAACATTTATCGTGCAAAAAGCTAACTTCCAAATGCACAAATAAACTTAAACATAAATTTTATTACACATCTATAATAGCCTATAAGATTGTAAAAGTCAAGGGGGGAATTTCGCCCTAAAAAAGAAAAAAATACTATTCGCCTTAATTTGCAAATAGTTAAATCAATAAAGATATTAAGATTTTGTACTGTATATTTATCCTTGCCCCTTATCTCTTAACAATTTGCCTACCCTATTCATCATAGAAGTTTTGTGGTCGAACATAGAATGCGCATATCTGTTTAATGTAACTGTTGGATTTGCGTGTCCTAGAATTTCCGACAAAGTTTTGACATCCATACCACACTCCAGTGCTCTGGTTGCAAAAGTGTGCCTCAAAGAGTGAAACCCCTTGTGGTTGATTTTCAGTTCTGCAAGCAAATTTTCAAAATATCTTTGATAAGTTCTTACCTCTGCACCATACCTGCTCCTACCCGGAACAACAAATTCATTTTTTGCATTGCGACGCATCATCTTCAGATAAGGCACCAGTTGCTTTGGCATTGGAATAACACGCACAGAATTTAATGTTTTAGGTGTATCAATTATCTTCAAATACCCATTTTCATTCCAGCTGTCGTGACAAGATTTTGACACTTTGATTATTCCGCGTTTCATATCGCAATCCACCCATTTCAAGGCAAGCAATTCTCCAATGCGAATGCCAGTATACAATGTCAAAAGCACACCAAAGCTTTTTGGATTGCCGTAATCAACAACATAGTCTTCTATCTTGCGTTGCTCTTGAAGAGAAAAGCATTCCACACGCTTAATTTTTGTTTTTGGGCGAGATAAATAGTTGGAATATTCTTTGTCCACGATGTTAAGCTCAACTGCTTTTACAAGCGACAACTTGATAAGGGAAATAAACCCGTGAATTGTCGTGCTTGCATAACCGATGTTTTGCATTTTGTTGACAAAATGTTGAAGTACATTTGTTGATAATTCATCCAAATGATAATCTCCAAGCTCAGGCAAAATATGACTATTTGCCAATTGACAATACTTAGCGTATGTCCTCTCCTTTACTTGTGGCTTTACATAGCAGTTAAGCCACTCACTGCACCATTGTTTATAAACCATAATATGGTCCTCCATAAAAAAAGTATTTCACTTTAAAAGTGATACTTTTATTATAGTTCACAAACGGACAATTTTTTGCATTTAGTTTACATTTTTAGAATATTTTATTATGATAATTATATATTATTTACTTAAATTTTAGTCTAAGGGAAAAACAACACATTTTTGATAGGATTTTTTAACAAATAATATACAAAAAATTGTGTTTACTTTTAAATTTTTATGTTGTATAATGAAATTATAGAAAATTTTTCTCAAAAAATGCTTTTTGGAGGAAGTTATGAAGAAATTATGCATAAGCTTTTTTGCATTTTGCACACTAGCAATTTTGACTTTTACCTTGGTTGCTTGTAGCAAACCTGCTCCACTTGAGCTGAGTGAAGAACAAGCAGTGTTTTATAATAGCTGGCTACAAAACATAAAAGATGACACCCCAATAAATAAAATTTCAATACTTGGCTCACATGACAGTGGCACATCTCAAATGACAAGTGTGATAAAGCAAATGACATCCACTCAATCGCTAACAATAGGCGAACAACTTAAATATGGCTGCAGATATTTTGATATAAGAGTGAACAAAAAGAAAAATGGCGAACTTAATATTTTTCATGATATAGACACTTCTGGTGTAAATTTTTTTGAAATTGCTAATGATATAGTAAACTTTATTAAAACAAATACAAGTGAATTTTTAGTGCTAGATTTTCAGCATTTCAAAAACAACTCACAAAAAGATGTGATTGATGCATTAAAAACAACGGGGATTGCAAATTATGCAATACAAAACAATTCACAAGCAGAGGATATTGACTTTGTAAGCAGTCTTACGCTTTCCGATATGCGTGGCAAAGTTATTATTGTTTGGGGTAGCAATGAGGCTTACAGCGAAGATTATCCGTTTTTGTTCAGACGAAACAACGATTCATGCACGATAGACAAGGCAGTGTTGGACTCACTTTATATCAGTAGCGACAATAAAAAAGCAAGTGACAAATTTATTAGCGAAACATTGCCAAAATATATGGAGCACATTGTCCAAAAAGAAAAAGGATTGACAGTTTTGCAAGGGCAACTGACATCTCCAAGCATAGGAAACTTGAAAAAACTTGAGGACGGTCACAACCAAAGTATGAGTGGTTATGTGCGTGAGATAGAAAACAACCAAACAAATTTGCAAAAAATAAATATTATTATGCGAGATTTTGTTGGTAGTGACTTGGAAAAAAGCAACAGCGTTTTGCACATAAACTTAGCCAAAGGCATTGTAAAAGACTCTGCTATTGCAAATTTTGAAAAGCTAACAAAAAAGCAATAATGCAATTTAACAATTTGATTTTTACGAACAAAAATGAAGTTATGTGCAATCTAAAGTTGTAAAAACAACAAAATAACCATTCAAAAATCGATATTATTTAATATTTAGACAAAAATTTAAATTTTTTTGTTAAGCACTAATTTAAAAGTAGTGAAATTATTAATTAGCGAGTTAAGTTGACACCAAGTATTTTATAATCTCGCTTTTTCTGTTTAGCTGATAAACAAAAAACAGGTATGACATACGCAATACCTGTTTTTATTTATCTTTATTCAACTCACTTTAAAGTGAACTCTTGCATTACAACATTTTTGCTGTTTGTATACTTAATGTTTATTTTATCTCCAACAATTTCAATAGCCGTTCCAGTAAATTCATTTGGAGAAACGCCCTCTCTGTCACCAAACTTATTACTTCTCAATGAACCTCTAAGCACTGGAAAATCTGCAATTTTGTTATCCTCTGTGCCTGGTGCAATAAAATCTGTCTTGTGGGAATGTCCACAAATTGCAAGGTCAGTTTTACCATTTGTAAGGTCGACCAATTCCTTTGCCCAGTCATGCCATCCACAACTTTCCTCTTGGTAACCTGACAATGGATATGCCATATGCGCAATAACAAAACTATGTGTGAAGCCTTGGTTCCAATCTGCATTTTGTTTTATCCATTCACTTTGTGCCTTGCGCACTTGATCAAAATTTGCAAGTGGACTTATCAAAGTGTGGTCATCGCTCATATCATTGTTTGTATCAAGCACCAACATTGAAACAGAACTTCCGATATTATAAGTGTAGTACATACCATTTTCTGTTGAACCTACATATTTTGAAAGGTCGGCAGCCAACTTTCCATTGCACTCGTGATTGCCTCTTGTAAATATTACAGGCACACTACCATTTGTAATCCTATTTGCAAGTTTGTATATCAAAGAAATTTGATATTCGCTTGAAATATCGTTGACAATATCTCCGTTTAAAATAAGAAGGTCAAGCTTATCCCCAAAATAAGATGCTGCTTTACTTGGTCCTGCCACACATTCGTGAGTGTCTGAAAGATTGTAAATTTGAATTCCGTCACTCTCGTCAATTGGTCTAAATGTATAGTTATTTGTTATCACTCTACCCTTAGACGGTAAATAAGCCGAATTTATAATCACACTTTGAGTTTTTATTGAATAATTCCTTTTTGCGTCAAGCACCTCTGAAGGCACACTGATTTTATGCAATTTTGAAACATTATTTTCACCATCTGTTTGGTCATAATAAGTTGTTCCGTCAATTTCAATTGCACCAATCGAGTTGTGTGAAGTTGAAAATGCAATTTGGTACTCATCCTCAACTGCAAATACCGTTGCTCCACCACTGATATAAAAAGGTGTTACATTAAACAAACAGGTTAAGCAAATGATAAATATGATTAAAGCAAGCCCCACTGCTGTAACTTTTTTCAAATCCTTGTGCAGTTTAGGATAAAAAACTGCAAAGAATACAATGATTGCAAGCAAGCCAATTGTGATAAAATATGGCACTCCTGTTATCAAAAAATAGTTAAGCTTTGACAAAACAAAAGCAAACATAAAAAAGAATAACAAGCAAAACAATAATGACACAACAATCATTCCGATATCCAGCCATTTGTTTTTGAAAAACAAAATGTTCATACATTCTGCCAAAATTGGAATAATCGCAATTATCCCACCCACTATTGGCATTGCAGGAGAAGTATTCCACATATTTTTAAAAATCGCACTGCCCAAAGCAAAATACAGCACAAACCATATTAAACTGCAAACAAACGCTGCTATTCTGCATTTTGTATCAAAAAATTTTTTGAGTTTTTCTTTAAACATAATCTCTCCCCTTTGTAGCACCAGTTTTTTGCTAATACAAACAAATATTTAATGCAAATTTTGTCATTTCAATCGAATTTGTAAATCTAAAACCAAATTAACATTTTAAATAATTTCTTATTTCCAAAAGCGAAATGCTATTTTAATCACTTATTGTTTGTTCTTACAAAATTGCATTACCATAAATTTATTTTGAAATTGCATTTTTGATGGCATTGTTGATTTTTTCACGAGTTTGCAACTGCCACTCATCACTATGCGGATATTTTGCAAATGTGATTGGCTCAATGTCCTCTTCCAAAATACTCATTGTTTTTTCTTTTCCGATAAGGCTTTCAAGCAACTGCAAAGCACGCATATCTTGAAAAGCATCGTAAAATACTTTATATCTCAAAGACACCAACGGAGTTCCACCTTCGCCCGGATATACCACAAAAGAATCGCCAGAAGGGAAATTTCCACCTGCATCAGTCTCAGTGAACGGGTCAACAGGACCAACAGAAAACTGCTTATACCAAAAATTGTAGCCCCAATGCAAAAAGCCTTTTATGTCATACTTGTACATTTGATAGCCAAGCACTCTGTTACGCTGTGAAGGCATTGAGAAAAATTTGTTTGAAACGCCTTTCACTTGCACGCAACAATAATATGTCCAAAGCTCAGGCACACTGCCAATGAATGGCTCAATGTGGTCATTTGCAGGGATTGGCAATTTGACAAGCCCTTTTTTGTAAAACTTGATATTGCTTAAAGCATCCATAATTTTGTACTCGCCAAACAACTCACTTACAATATTGCTTGCTTTGCGATAATGTCTTGCAACTGCTGCAAACGGCTCGTCAGACACATGGAAATAAACTCTATCCTCAATGCCTTTAGCCTTCAAATAAGGCTTGAATGCTGCTGCAAAATCTGCCAAGAATTTGCGATACGGCTTGCCTGATGCCTTTGTGTCCCAACCAAAAATGCGTTTGCACTCTCCATCAACCTCAGCCATAATTTTAGGACATTTTTTTGCACCCCATTGAGTGAACAAATGAGATAGTTCAAAATACTTAATTCCAATTTTATCACACATTTCAATCCACCTGTCTAAGGCTGAAAAATCAAATGAATATTCCCCGTTTGTAACTTTTACGCCAACAAGCTGTACCGTTGGTCTTTCTGCACCAACTTTTGTGTCAAGTGGAGGTGTAAACAATGGTGTCAACACCATATTCATGCCATGCTCAAAGGCAGTTTGCAAAAAGTTTTGGACATACTCCCAATATTGCTCAGAAAAAACATCAAGCTTGTAATGTGTTGCAATGCAATCAGTGTGCAACCAGTTTGTGTTTATCAAAGTTTGCTCAGGCAATTTTGCATCGATAACATCAAGTGTAAACTCAACAGCTTGATTCTCCTCACCACACGCAAAGCTCACATTGATTGAATGCTCGCCAGCTGCAAAGTCTGTTTTTGGAATAACCTCAAGCCAAATGCTGTTCCACTTGCCTGCTTGCGCCTTAAAAGTGCCATCCAATGGACGCAACAACTCTGGGAAATAGCCTGATTTGTTCCTCAATGTAAAGCTATCTTGCAACTTATGTACAGGATTTTTTGAATAGATTTCCTGCACCCAATAAACTTTTATTTGCTCAAGCTTGCTTTGCACTTTAACATCAATATCACAATCGTTATCTGCACAAAAAGCTACTTGCAACTGCACTCTTTCATTACGCAAACAGCTCAATTTATTGAAGGGTCCACTTTTTGGTTCTTCGTCAGAAAAAACTTTCACAAGTGAACTCAATGGAATAACTTTTAACATAAAACTCTCCTTAATGCCATAACTTAGCTTAAAAATAATATATATTTATTTTAACATAATAAGCAGATTTTTTCAATATCATTTTTGCGATTTGCCAAAAATTTACATTCATAGTAATTCAAAAGTTAGCTGCAAAACATAGCAAAATACCTGTGCTTTTGCTAAACACAGGTATTTTAATGCCGATTTTCGACGGATAATTTGAAATTTTAAAGACTTTTGTCTTTGAGTGCTGGGTTGTTAATCAACTTGCCATTTTCCTCAAAGCGTGAGCCGTGGCAACTGCAATCCCAGCTGTGTTCAAGCTTATTATACTTTAACGCACACCCCAAATGTGGACATCTTTTGACTGAAGGATATACCATATTCAATAGTGCCATACCAAGATTTGCAAAAAGTTGTGGCTTGAAAATACACCTTTTTGTTGCAAAAGTTTTTTCATAAATGTTTTCCATTCCACACAATTTTTCACACAAAATATTTGCACTTACCATTGACCCAGACATTCCCCACAAATTAAATCCTGTTGCCACATAAACATCAGGCATATTTCCATACTCCCCAATATATGGTATGTCATCCAAAGTAATGCAATCTTGATTTGCCCACATACATCTCATTTTTGCATCGGGATAATATCTTTCCTTAAAAGCCTTCAATTCATTTATTGCTCTTGTTTTCATACCTGTGCGATGCTCGCCTTTGCCCACAAGTAACAAGTCGCCATATTGTCTGAAATAAAAGCCTTCTTCCCTATCGTCAATATATGTGCCTCCAATTGCATCGGCGTTTTCAATAGCCATTACATATGACCTTGCTTGATACATTTTGATAAAAAACATTCCGTGTTTGTTGACAAATGGAAAATGACTTGCAACCACTGCTTGTTTGAACTTAATGTTTCCACCATCAAAATATGCAGTGTGGTCATCAATTTTTTTAACCATTGTGTGCTCATAAATTGTCAGTTTTTCTGCCATTGCGTACAAAAACTTAAGTGGATGAAATTGTGCCATATCCTTAAACTTAACTGCATTTTTAATTTCAAATGGCAAATCAATATCCTGCACCAGCTCTGCCTCATAGCCAAGTTTGTGCAATGCCTTAACTTCATCCTCCAAACTATGTTTGTGAGAATACAAATAAGACGGAGTAATTTCAAAATCACAATCAATTTGCTCATCTTCAACAAGTTGCTTGAAATTTTCAACAGCTTGCAAATTTGCATAAAGATAATCTTTTGCCACATCAAAACCATTGTTTGCAATCATATCCTTATACATTGTATCGTGCTGTGCAGTGATTACTGCAGTTGTGTTTGCAGTCATTCCACTGCCAATGGTATGTGCCTCCACAAGCACAACATTTCTGCCAACTTTTTGCAAATAGTAGGCAGTCAAAATACCTGCCATACCACCACCAATAACCAGCACATCACACTCTAAATTATCATTCAATTTTTCAAAATTTTTCTTTTCAGAAAATTCTTTCCATATACTCTTTTCCATATCCTTAGTATAAGCAAGTTTTTGAATGTTATAACTATTAACTATAATAAAAATGATATTGCTATTATTTTATGTTCTGTTATCAACCTTGACAATTTTAACACAAAATAATTTATTTTTCACATGTAAAATAGTCTCTTTCAAAATAATAGTAAATTCAAAACACTCAAAAAATTGACATGCATTGCTTATTATTGTATAATTAATATAACATTCACATATTAACAATTTTCACACCAAAGATATGTAATAAAAGTGGACTAGAAGAGGAAAAATGGATATTTTACAAAGAATAAGCGAAATTAGAACTGCAAAAGGAATGTCAGTTTATGAACTGGCACAAAAGAGTGGTATTTCAAAAAACACAATTTATAGGTGGTACTCAAAAAATTACACACCAACCTTGGATTCTTTGCAAGTTATTTGTGAAAAGGGGTTGGAAATTAGTCTTGTAGAATTTTTTGCAATAGACACTCAACTTATTCCTGCCACACCTGAACTCAAAGAAATTGTTGAACTTTGGATGAATTTATCCGATAAACAAAAACAGGCAGTCAAACAAATGTTGCTTAGCTATCAATCAAATTAAACAAAATAAACAAAAAAGTGGATATTCTCCACTTTTTTATTTTGCACTTATACAATCTGATATTTAAAATGCAAATATTTAAACATCCCATATAACAATAAAAGGCTGTCCACGGACAGCCTTGAATTTGTTTTATTTCATTTTAAATTAAAAATCAGTTAAGCTATTATCTTAGAAGAATTTAGCGAAGTGCTTAATTGTTCTAACCATTTGGCTTGTATATGAGTTTTCATTGTCATACCAAGAAACAACTTGTACTTGAGAATAACCATTGCCCATATCCATAACCATTGTTTGAGTTGCATCAAACAAGCTACCAAATCTCATACCAATAACATCGCTTGAAACGATTTCGTCCTCAGTGTAACCGAAAGACTCATTTGATTGAGCTTTCATAGCTGCATTGATTTCTTCCTTAGTAGGAGCACCTTTTACAACTGCAACAAGGATTGTTGTTGAACCAGTAGGAGTTGGAACTCTTTGAGCAGAACCGATAAGTTTGCCATTTAACTCAGGAATAACCAAACCGATAGCTTTAGCAGCACCAGTTGAGTTTGGAACGATGTTTACAGCAGCTGCTCTTGAACGACGAAGGTCGCCCTTTCTTTGAGGACCATCCAAAGTCATTTGATCGCCAGTGTAAGCGTGGATAGTGCTCATGATACCAGATTGAACAGCCCAGTTATCATTCAAAGCCTTAGCCATTGGAGCCAAGCAGTTTGTTGTGCAAGATGCAGCAGAAATGATGCGATCACTTGCAGTTAGTTTGTCGTGGTTTACATTGTAAACGATTGTTGGTAGGTCATTACCAGCAGGAGCTGAAATAACAACATATTTAGCACCAGCGTCAACATGAGCTTGAGCTTTTGCTTTTGAAGTGTAGAAACCAGTACACTCAAGAACTACATCAACACCAATTTCGCCCCAAGGAAGCTCAGCAGCGTTAGCTTTTGCATAAATTTTAATCTCTTTGCCATCAACAATGATAGAATCCTCTGTTGCTGAAACTTTGTCAGCCAAAGCATATCTGCCTTGAGAAGAGTCATACTTCAAAAGGTGTGCAAGCATTTTAGGGCTTGTCAAATCGTTGATTGCTACTACATCAAAACCGTCAGCACCGAACATTTGTCTGAATGCAAGACGACCAATACGGCCAAAGCCGTTGATAGCTACTTTTACATTTGCCATTATATTTATCCTCCAAATCGCCTAAGAATAGGCATAATTTTTATTGATTGTTTTTATTTTACCAAAAATTAGTTTATTTGTCTAGTCTTTTATAAGATTTTAAATAATATTTTATCAATAAAATTCTCAAAAAGTCGGAATATCTAAAACTAAAGATAAATTACTCGTTTTTTATTTCAAATTTTCTGGGTTAAGACATTTTAATTCTTCAAGAACAAACAAGCCGTCTTTTCTTATCAGCACATCGTCAAAATAAATTTCTCCACCACCATATTCAGGTGTTTGAACTTGAACCAAATCCCAATGAATAGCCGATTTGTTTCCGTTTGGTGCATCTTCATAGCTTTGACCTGGTGTGAAATGAATTGAACCACTTATTTTTTCGTCAAACAAGATATCTCCCATTGCCTTTGTGATGTAAGGATTTACGCCCAATGCAAACTCGCCCACATATCTTGCCCCCTCATCAGTATCAAAAATCTTGTTTACTGCCTCTGTATTGTTTGCAGTTGCTTTGATAATCTTCCCGTCCTTAAACTCCAAACGAACATTTTCAAACTTAATGCCCTCTTCCACAGACGGTACATTGTAAGTTATCACACCATTTACGCTGTTTTTAACTGGTGCTGTGTAAACTTCTCCGTCAGGAATATTTCGCAAACCACTGCACTTGATTGCTGGAATGTCTTTGATTGAAAATGTCAAATCAGTATCTTTTGCAACAATTCTGACTTTGTCAGTTTTGTTCATAAGTTCCACAAGTGGGGTCATTGCCTTATCCATTTTGCTATAGTCAAGTGTGCACACATCAAAATAAAAATCTTCAAAAGCCTCTGTACTCATACCTGCTTGCTGACTCATTGATTCAGTTGGATATCTAAGCACCACCCATTTTGTGTGATCCACCCTTTGATTTAGCACAGGACGCATAATTCTGTTGTACATTGCCATATCCACATCAGACAACTCTTGATTGTTTGAACCACCTCTTATTGCAATGTATGCTTGCATATCTTTCATTCTGTACATTTCCATATCGGCATATTTTTTTGCAAGCTCCTCGCTCATTCCTTTCATCCACTCTCGCTTAATTCGCAAATCTGTGATGTTCACAAAAGGATAAGCACCCTTTGCATACACCTCTTTTACAAGTTGAGCCACCAACTGATAATCAATGCCAATCGCCTCGATAAGCACATTTTCGCCTTTTTGCACATCGCAGGAAAAATCTACCAATCCATGTGCCAATTTTTCAATTCTTTTATCCATCAACATATTTTACCTCATATATTGCAATAATTTTTTATTCAAAATTATCATTAATACTTTTATTTTTACCTATTATACAACATTTTTTACAAAATTTCAATATCAATTTAAAATTTTTGCTAATATTGTTTTCCTAATTTGTAGTAATCACTCAAATATTCAAAGTTTGAGTTTCTTTGACTAGCCTTATGAAAGAACATACGCAAAGTTTGAGATTTCTCAACAAGCTCGAAATGACAAGAGCAAAGGCATAATCACAGAGTCCTCCATTACCCCCCCACAAAAAACTATTCTGTGGGAGTCCAATTACACTCGGGATGACAAAAACATATGCTCGGGATGACATTGATTATGTCATTCTGAGTGGAGCGATAGCGAAATCGAAGAATCTCGGATTGTGCTTATTAATACAGAATAAAAATAACCTTATAAAGTCCGACCAAAGAGCAACGAAGTTGAACTTTGCGTTTGGTCGGGAAAAGCGAATTCGACTGCAAGTGAGCTGATTTTCTGAAAAGAAAATCGCTATAAAAGTCGCAATGAGCGATAGTTTGAGATTTCTCGACAAGCTCGAAATGACAATAACATAAGCATTGTTTGAGATCCCTCGACTACGCTTGAGATGACAAAAACATATGCAAAAAGCAAGCGAAATGCTTGCTTTTTGTTTAAGCCAATTCCTCAGCTTTTTTACCATTGTAAAGCTCATAATATCTGCCACGCTTTGCAATAAGCTGCTCGTGATTGCCACGCTCAATAATCTCGCCATGCTCCAACACCATAATGCAATCGGAGTTTTGAATGGTTGACAATCTGTGTGCAATAACAAAACAAGTTCTGCCTTGCATCAAACTATCCATACCTTTTTGAACCAAAACTTCTGTTCTTGTATCAATACTGCTGGTTGCCTCGTCCAAAATCATAAGTGGAGTGTCTGCCAATATCGCACGGCTGATTGAAAGCAATTGCCTTTGTCCTTGAGAAAGTGAAGAACCATCGCCATCAATAACTGTGTCGTATTTGTCAGGCAACATTTCAATAAACTCGTGGGCACCACCACGCTTACAAGCATTTACAACCTCTTCGTCAGTGGCATCAAACCTGCCATAACGAATATTTTCTGCAATAGTGCCACTAAACAAGTTTACATCCTGCAAAACAATACCTAAAGATTTTCGCAAATCCTCTTTTTTGATTTTGTTGATATTAATTCCGTCATATCTGATTTTTCCGTCGTCAATGTCATAAAATCTGTTGATTAAGTTTGTAATTGTTGTTTTTCCTGCACCAGTTGAGCCAACCAAAGCAATTTTTTCGCCAGCTTTTGCATTTATCGTGATGTCTTTTAAAACAAGCTTATCCTCAGTGTAGCCAAAGTCAACATGATCAAGTTCCACATTTCCTTGTAGCAATGAATATGTCAAAGTGCCGTCGCCGTGAGGGTGTTTCCAAGCCCAATCGCCATCCTCGCACTCCACAAACTCGCCATTTACTTCCTTGCCTTTAACAAGTGTTACATAGCCTTTGTCAACTTCCTCTTCCTCTGAAAGCATCTGGAATATACGGCGTGAGCCTGCTGTTGCCATTGCAAAGTTGTTTATTTGCTCTGCAAACTGGTTGATTGGCATTATGAATGACCTTGAAATTGGCAAAAATGCCACAACTGCTGCCAAGCTTGTTCCTGCAACACCGAATATGACAAGAGAACCACCAATCAAAGCAATAAGCACATAAAGCAAATGTCCCATACCACTCATGATAGGCATTATTGTGCAAGCAAGCTTAACTGCTCTGAAACTTGCATCACGCCATCTGTCATTTATTTGTGCAAATTCATTTTTACAAACTTCCTCGTGATTGAACACTTTAACAACTCTTTGTCCACCAATCATTTCCTCAACATAGCTGTTTACTTCACTGATTGACTTTTGTTGTCCTGCAAAGTATTTGACTGACTTGCCACCAATAGTTTTTGCAACAAACATCATTATTACGCCATAAACTATTGTGCAACCTGCCAAAATAGGGCTTAAAATGAACATTGAAACCATTACTGCAATCATTGTTGTGATAAGGTTGATAAGTTGTGGAATACCTTGTGACAAAAGCTGTTGCATTGTATCGGTATCGTTGGAAAAATAACTCATTATATCGCCGTTATTTTTTGTGTCAAAATACTTAACAGGCAGTTTTTGCATTTTGATAAACATATCATTACGAATATTGCGCATTGTGTTTTGTGAAATAACAATCATAAGTTGATTGTAAAGCAACGCGCATAATGCACCTGCAAGATAAATTCCTGCCATGTAAAGCAATGCTGTTATCAAACCACTGAAATCAGGATTTTCCATAACTTTTAGTGGTTCAATGTAATCTGCAATCAAAGTTTGAATAAACATTGAGCCAATAACACCTGCCAAAGCAGATAAAACTATGCCGATTACAACCACTGTGAATAAGCCTTTATATTTTTTGAACACAGCCTTAAAAATCAAGCCTATTGTGTTTGGTTGTTTATCTTTTTTGTTTTTTAGTTCCGATTTTTGAAGGGTTTTAGTCGTTTTCATTGTCGTCCCCTCCTTTAACTTGAGATTGATATACCTCTTGATAAATTGTGTTTGTTTTCATAAGTTCATCATGAGTTCCCACACCATTTATCTTGCCGTTATCAATAACGATAATTTTGTCTGCATCTTGCACAGAAGAAATTCTTTGTGCAATAATCAGTTTTGTTGTGCTTGCCTTTGTTTCTCTTAATCCTTGTTTGATTTTTCTGTCAGTTGCAGTGTCAACAGCACTTGTTGAGTCATCAAGAATCAAGATTTTAGGGTTTTTGATAAGAGCTCTTGCAATGCAAAGTCTTTGCTTTTGACCACCGGACAAATTGCTGCCACCTTGCTCAATGTAATGGTCATAGCCATCTGCAAAGCCGTTTACAAAATCTGTTGCCGATGCAATTTCAAGTGCCTCTGCAATCTGCTCGTCAGTAACATCTGGGTTACCCCATTTCATATTGTCACGAAGAGTACCACTGAACAGCACATTCTTTTGCAACACCACGCTTACGCTATCACGCAATGCTTTTATGTCATATTCCTTAACATTGTGTCCACCAACAATAACCTCACCACTGGTTGCGTCGTAAAGCCTTGGCAACATACTTACCAAAGTTGTTTTACCACTGCCTGTTCCACCCAAAATACCAATCATTTCGCCACTTTTAATTGACAAATTGATGTTTGACATACACTCTTTGTTGCAATCGCCAACATAGCTGAACCCAACATTTTTAAACTCTATATCTCCGTTTTCCACATCATAAACAGGATTTTCTGGATTGACAATGCTAGGTTCTTCACGCAACACCTCAACAATACGCTCTGCACTTGCTTTTGATATTGTAATCATTACAAATACCATTGAAAACATCATCAAACTGATTAGTATTGACATTGTGTATGAAATAAGAGCTGTTAATGCACCAACCTCCAAATCTCCAGCAACTATGTATTTTGCACAGAACCAAGATATTAGTATCATACAAGTGTAGACACAAATTTGCATAAGTGGAGAGTTTAATGCAAGCAATCTTTCTGCCCTACTATAGTTTTTAAAGATATCACCAGATGCACCTTTAAATTTGTCAATTTCTTTTTCTTGAGAGTTGAAAGATTTTACGACTCTCACACCTTTAACATTCTCGCGCACTACCAAATTCATTTTGTCATAATTTTTGAATACTTTTTCAAATAGTGGGAATGCGAATTTGATAATCAACAACAATCCAATCATCAACACAGGTGCAACAGCAAGATATATCCAAGCTATTTTTGGGCTTATTGTAAACGCCATTATAACTGACATAATAAGCATTATTGGACATCTAGTTGCAAGCCTTGATGTCATTTGATATGACTGCCTAACATTCATTACATCTGTTGTAAGCCTTGTGATTAGGCTGGATGTTGAAAACTTATCAATATTACTGAATGAAAAGTTTTGAATATTAGCATACATATCATCCATCAAATTTTTTGCAAAACCTGTGCTGCCTTTTGTTGCCGACCAGCCGGATAAAATGCCCAGCAACATTCCTGTTGCAGCAAGTGCCAACAAAATTACACTTGCAATGCCAACATATCGCATATTTCCTTTTTGTATTCCGTTGTCTATTAATGCACTTGTCACATATGGTATCATAACTTCAACCACAACTTCCAATGCCACAAGGCAAGGTGTAATTAAAGTATATTTCAATGAAGATCGTGCATGTTTTAGTAATTCTTTTATCATCTCTGCCTCCTTTCTTCAGTCAAATTTTCTTTTATTCTTTCCAAATATTTACGCAATTGAAGTTTTTCTTCTTCGGAAAAACCTCTAATAATACTATCTTCAATTAATGTAAACTCTTCTCTTATCATCAATGCATATCGCATAGATTTTTCGGTCAAAACCAATTTTTTCAATCTCAAATCATTTCCAACTGGTTCTCTGATAATAAGCCCATCTTTTTCCATATCTTGCAACATACTTGTGGCTGTGGAACGCCTAATTCTCAATCGACAGCTTATGTCTTTTTGAAAAACAGGCTTGCCTTGACTCTCGTCAATAATGCCGATAACAGCCGCTTGCCTGCGTGATATTTCTTTGTCAATTACATTCAATTTTTCAGATTCATTAATTTTGTGCCTTATCAAATTTACCACTTGTAAAATATCGTCTTGAAAATAATTTAACATTGATTTAATTCCCGATTATAAAAATTTGTTAGCATACTAACAGTTAGTATACTAACATTTTATTTTTTGTTTGTCAACTGATTTTACAATATTTTAGCAACATATATCTGCTTTTTTTGTCTAATCTCTTACAATATTAAAAATATTTTATATGTTTATCTTTTTATAGTCATTTTAATATTTTATCTACAATATCACGCATATCATCAGGAAGTGGTGCGATAAACTCCATTTTTTCTCCTGTTATTGGATGGCAAAAAGAAATTTTTTCACTGTGCAATGCTGGGCGTTCAATCAAATCTAGCTTGCCTCCATACAAATCATCTCCCAAAAGTGGGTGTCCAATGTGCGACATATGCACCCTTATTTGATGTGTTCTGCCTGTTGCAAGCACAAGTCTTACCAAACTGAACTGCTCACAACTTTGCAAAACTTTGTAATATGTTTTTGCATATTTGCCACCTTCTCTCACAACTCCTCTTACAAGGCTATTGCCAAAAGGTATGCCAATATCTGCAACAATTTCTCCCTCACCTGTTAAAATATCGCCAAAGTTATGCACCAATGCAAGATATTCTCTTTGCACATTTTTTTGTATCTTTTGCTTATCCTCTGCAATTCTCGCTGATAATATACTATGCGAAAGAGCATTTTTTGCTACAATCATAACTCCACTTGTGCCTTTATCCAACCTATTTACAGGATGAAAAACAAAATCTCCCCACACATTGGCAAGTGCATTCATAAGACTTTTGCCATAATGAGCATTGGTTGCAATAACAGCAATTCCTGCATTCTTGTTTATTATTGCAATATCTTCATCCTCATAAATTATATCCACAAAACAATCAAATGGGTCGATTTTCGAAGGGTTTTCTTTTAAAATTACTTTAATTTTATCTCCACTTTCCACCTTTGCAGTAACAAAAACAGGCTTGTCATTCACACACACCAAGCCCAGTTCTTTTTTTAATAAATTGCATATTCTGCTGGAATAACCTTTGCTTTTAAGCAATTTTTCCACAGTGCAATTATCGTTAGCTATATACTCCAAAATCCTTTCCATACCACAACAATAACATATTTTATTTTTTATTGCAAGTTTTCAAAAGCATATTGCTGATATTTTCATAATTTGCCGAACGATTTATTCTGCCAATCAAATACAATGAATTTCTGTCCTTAATATAATTTATCTTTTCATTGCAGGTCATTGTCATTTGATAATTGAGCTCTTTAAACAATCTTTCACTTTCCTTGCAATAAGCACCAAAAGGATAGCAATAAGTTTTTGCACTAATCCCAATGCCACGAAGTTTGTTGTTTAGATTTTTGGTGTCATCCATCAGTTTGCTTTCGTATTCTTCTGCATTTTCATTTTGTTTGATTTTTACACCTTGCCTATCTTTGTCAAAGTGATGCATATTGTAGGAGTGATGAGCAATTTCTATCCTTTGATTTTTTGCAAGTTCTTTCACTTCTTTTGTGTTCATATAGCTACATCTTGATTTATAATTTTGTTTGTCGGCAATATCCATAAACTCCCCAACCACGGAAACAATACAACTCATATCATACTTTTCCAAAAGTTTTGGCAGGTATTTGTATACACCATAAAAACCATCATCAAAAGTAATCATAACATATTTGCCATATCTTTTTTTGTCAGTTATGCTCAAAAGATTTTTCCTATCCACACATTGATAACCCATTTTTTTTAATTCAACAAAATCTTTTTCCAACGCAGAAACTCTTATCTCGTAACTGCCTTGTTTTTGATTGTCTGCCACCACATTGTGATACATAAGGCATAATAATTCAATAGAATTTTCTTGTTTTGAGCTTTTGTTTGCGTTATTATTTGTTTTTGACAGCTCACTTGACGCACAAGCCTGTTTGTTTGCATTGTTGTTATTGGATATGCCAAAACTGCTTGCCTTGCTGATTTTGTTATTTTCACTAACGCCCATAATCAAAATTACTGCTACAACCAAAATGCAAAGTATTAAAAAGAAAGTAAATTTACCATTATTTTTTGCCATATGCACCTCCTTTGTGTTAGTATAAGAAATTTTTGCAAAATTATTTGTTTTATTGCACACTATTATTTTTTAATGCTTGATTAATGCAGATTTTAAAATTAAAAAAAGATTTTTGCATTTATATTCCCAAAAAATTCCTTTAAAATTATGATAAAGTTTACTTTAATTCGTCTTTTTGTGACAAAAAAATAAAAAGAATAATATTTTGCAAAAACAGCCTCAAATGACTTGAAATAATAATTATTTTATATTATAATAATGGCGTAGTTATTGTAAATGTTTGAGAAAACAAGCAATACAAAAAAATTAAAACTACTATTTACTTATTTCAGGAGTTTAAAATGGAAACAAGCACTATTGAAAGCCTTTACCAAAAGGCTGATTTAATTCGCAAAATGTGCATTGAGTGCATCGCAAACTTTGGCGTTGGTCATATCGGCGGCTCATCAAGCATAATTGAACTTTTGACTGCACTTTACTTTAAGTGTGCCAATATCGACCCACAAAATCCAAACGACCCAAACAGAGACAGAATTGTTCTTTCCAAAGGTCACGCTGCTCCGGGACTTTATTCTGCCCTTGCAGCAAGAGGATATTTTGACAAAAAATTGTTGCTTACTCTAAATCAAAATGGTACATCATTGCCATCACACGCAGATATGCTTAAAGTTCCTGGCGTTGACTTTACAGCTGGCTCCTTAGGTCAAGGTATTTCTGCTGCTGTAGGTATGGCATTGAACGGCAAAATTTCAGGCAAAAAATATCGCACTTATGCTATTGTTGGAGATGGAGAAAGTCAAGAAGGACAAGTTTGGGAAGCTCTTATGCTTGCAGGTGCTAAACGCTTAACTCGCTTTACTGTTATCATTGACAACAACAAAATGCAAATTGACGGCACTACTGACGAAGTTTGCAAAGTTGAACCTTTTGAGTCAAAGTTGCGTGCTTTTGGTTTTAAAGTTTACACAGTTGATGGACACAATATTGAGGAAATCATTGAAACAATTGAAAAATGTAACAGGTCTCGTATGACAACAGCAATTGTGCTTAACACAATCAAAGGCAAAGGCATTAAATGTTGCGAAGGACATTACAAATCACACAGCGTAAGCTTTACACCAGAAATGCTTGCTAACGAATGCACTGGGGAGGTACTGAAATGAGCGATATTCAAAATAAAGAGATGCGTCAAGTTTATGTTGACAATCTTATTAAATATTCAAAGCTTGACAGAAGAATTGTGGTGCTTGAGGCAGACCTTATGAACTGCATAGGCACAGGCAAATTCAGAGATACTTTTCCAAGGCGTTTTATTAACTGTGGTATTGCAGAGGCAAATATGATTGGCGTGGCAGCAGGACTTGCTAGCTGTGGCAAAGTGCCATTCTGCTCTTCTTTCAGTCCATTTGCAACAAGAAGATGCTATGACCAAATTGCTGTTAGCGTTGGCTACACAAAACAAAATGTTAAAATCGTAGGCACTGACCCGGGAATTATGGCACAAGTAAATGGTGGAACACATATGAGCTTTGAGGATGTTGCTCTTATGACACAAGTGCCTGATATGATTGTTGTTGAGCCATGTGATTGCGTTTGTCTTGACAAACTTTTCCCTCAAATTTTAAACTGCGACAAGCCTATGTATATCCGTTTGCAAAGAAAAAAGACACCTGCTATTTATGACGATAATGCAAAAATTGACTTGTTCAAAGCAAACACTATTGTTGAAGGTAGTGATGTTACAATTATTGCTTGTGGAATTATGGTTCATCGTGCAAGGACTGCCGCAGCACTTTTAAAACAACAAGGAATCAGCGCAAGAGTTATTGCCCTTCACACATACAAGCCACTTGACACAGAAACAATTCTTAATGCTTGCCGTGAAACAGGTGCTGTTGTTACTTGTGAAAATCATCACCTTATTGGTGGACTTGGCTCGGAAGTTGCTGCACTGCTTATGCAAAATGATGTGCTAATTCCAATGACAAGAGTTGGTATTGGCGACAGATATGGCGAAGTTGGAAAAGAGGCATATTTGGCAGAAGTTATGCATTTGACAGAACAAGACATTATTGAGAAAGCAAAAGAGGCAGTAAGCAGAAAGAAATAAGTAATAAATAAAAACTATATTTAAATAAAAAAATAACCGCAAAATAAGCGGTTATTTTTTATTTGGATTATATTATTATGCATTTATTGTTATGCCAAAGACATCGGGATTTAGTGCTACCTCATTGTTTGTAAGGTAATATGAAGATAGTGTGCCAATATCTGACCAATACTCTTTCATCACATAAGCTTTCATTTCGTCAAGCACAAACGGGAAAAAATCTCTTGAAAAATCAAATTTACCGTTTGGAATGTTTTGCAAAAGTTTTTTTTCAATCATATACATACCTGTATTGACAAATTTGCCATTGCTCTTTTCAGGTTTTTCCACAAAGCTGGAAATATCCCCTTCCTCATCAAATTTTACAACGCCAAAGCCTTTTACATCTTCAAGCTCTTTAACAACCATTGTAATGCCCTTTGGATGAGAGCCGTGAAACTTTGCAACATCATACAAATTGATATTGGTAAAACTATCTCCACTGATAACCAAAAAAGTTTTGTTCAACATGTCACTTACGGCTTTAACGCTGCCTGCCGTGCCTAAAGGAGTGTTTTCCACATTATATCTTATTTTCACACCATAACGACTTCCATCGCCAAGATAAGAAATAATATCTTGTGGCCTGTAACCCAAAGTGATAATAATGTCGTCAAAGTCATATTTTTTTAAATGTTGCACAATATATTCAATTAATGGTTGATCAATTATCGGCACCATTGGTTTTGGAATAACATTTGTAAGCGGTCTGAGCCTTGTGCCGTAGCCTCCCGCCATAATAACAGCTTGCATATACACCTCTCTTTTAGGTTAGTATATATATGCTTTTCAATATTATACAAAATTTAACAATTTTTTAGCAAAAATAAAACGAGAAAAATTTCCCCGTTTTATTTACAATTAATTTAAATAAGCATTTTATATTTAATCAGTTTCTTTTGCTTTGATATTTTTGCTTTCATTTATATTTGTATCATTTTCCAAATTGTTATTCTTTTTCTGCATTAAATCAAGTTTGACATATTTTGACAGCAATTTTGCCATATATTCATTGTTTTCTTTCAAGCCGTTGTTAATCCATCTTACCACAACTGCAAGAATTCCGTTGTTTACAAAAACTAAATCATACTCATTCACATCGTAGTTGTAATGCAAGTATTCGTAGCTCAAACGAAATAAATCTTCTTGCATATTCAATTTTTGCATCAATAAAAACAGATAATCATTACCACGAAGATACTCAAACAAACTTACGAAGTTTTCAAAACTATAGCCTAATTCAAATTTCAATGTACTATTCCAGTTTGCAATTAAATCTCTTGCTTTATCCCTGATTATATCTTCCTTACAATTAAAGTGTCGATAAAAAGTGCTACGGTTATAACCAGCTTTTTTGCATATTTGCTTTATATTGATATCATTAAAATTCTCTGTTTTGCACAAAGAAATCAACGCATCATAAAAACATTCTTTTGAAAAATTTGTTGTACTCATTTTGCAACATTCTCCCGTTAAGTGTCGCATATTTCTGCTAATAAAAAACTTTTTATTGACTGAAAAATCTATATTATGGTATTATATATTAGTAGTAATATGTTATATTATAACACTTTTTTATAAAAAAGTCAAAGTCAAAACTAAAAATTTTGCAAAGGAGGAACAATGAAAATTGCAATGACAGGTGTCAGTGGCAATATGGGGCGCGAAGCATTAAAGCAAACTTTTGAATTAACCAATGTTGAACTGATACGCATTATATTGAGGAACTCAGACAAAAACAAAATTTTAGCTCAAAAACTTGTAAAACAATATAAAACAAAAATTGAAATTATTTTTGATTCAATAAATAGCCAACAAGCATGTGAAAACCTTGTAAAAGATATGGATTATGTTGTGCATATGGCAGCAGTTATCCCACCTAAATCAGATAACTACCCACAACAAAGCTATGATTGCAACCGAGAAGGTGCTATTACTTTGGTAAATGCAATCAAAAAACAAAATTCTCAGCCTAAGCTGATACATATCTCCACAATAGCAGTTTATGGCAATCGCAACGAAAAACATCCTTTTGGAAGAGTTGGCGACCCATTGCTTATTAGCCCATTTGATGCTTACGCAAAAGACAAATTGTTTGCAGAAAGATATTTGCTTGAATCAGAACTTGAAAACTGGGTGATTTTAAGACAAACTGCAATGTTACATCCAAACATTTACAAAGATAATTTGTCTGACGGACTTATGTTTCACACAGCACTAAACGCTCCACTTGAATGGATAAATTCAGAAGATAGTGGGCTACTTATAAAAAATATACTAAAAAGAGATAGTGCAAACGAAGTTCCACATTTTTGGAAACGCATTTACAATATTGGCGCAGGCTTGGGTGGACGCGTGACCGGTTACGACACTATTGATGTAGGATTTTCCATTATTGGTGCAACAATAAACAAATATTTTAAGCCAAACTATTTTTCTTCAAGGAATTTTCACGGAATATGGATTGCAGACGGCGATAGCCTAAATGATATGTTCCATTACCAACGCGGTAGCTTTTTGCAATTTTGGCAAGACCTTGCAAAAGCACATCCAATTTTTTCTTTAGGTAAAATTGTTCCAAAATTTATATTGAACACTTTCCTTTTTAATCGTTTGCTAAATGACAGCAACTCTCCTCATACTTGGCTGAAAAGCAAGGATATTCCTAAAGTGCAAGCATATTTTGGTGGGGAACAATTTGCAAACAATCGCCCTACAGAGTGGGATAAAGTGTTGCTTTTGACAAAAAATGCGTTTGGCAATTTTGATGAACTAAGAGCAAACACAAACTACAACTTGTTGTCTCACGGCTATGACGAAAACAAAACCTTAAGTGACCTTACACTTGAAGATTTGCAAAAAGCCGCAGAGTTCCGTGGTGGAAAATGTCTGGCTGAGAAAGCACCTGAAAATGAATATGTAAAAATAAAATGGCAATGTTCTGAAGGTCATATTTTTGAAAGTTCTGTTTACACTATACTTGGAGCAGGACATTGGTGTCCTGAATGTACAATGCCTGAAAAGCAAACTTATTGGAGATTTGATTACCTTGCAAAGAAAAGTCCATTTTTTGCTCAGCTTTGGTATGACTCACACGATTCAGATGAAGATATAATTTATTACATTGATGAGCAAGGTTGTCAATGTATTAAAAAGGAAGAGCTATGAAAATAGGATTTTTTGCCTTTACTGGCACAGGCAACACTTTGAGAGTTTGCAACATATTGGCAAGTGAACTTTCTGTAAATGGCGTTGAAAGCGAACTCAATTTGTTGAAAAATGTTAAAGATGCTAACATTCAAGAAAATTATGACAAGCTTATAATTGCCTATCCTGTACACGGCTTTAACACACCTATGCCAATGTTGAATTTTTTGAAAAGTTTGCCAAAGTGCGAAAACAACAAAAGCGTTTATATTATGCGTATATCCGGCGAACCACTAAAACTAAACAATGCAGCTGGAATAGTTCCAAAACGAATTCTTCGCAAAAAGGGTTACTGTGTTAAAGGCGAATCAATGTACATTATGCCTTACAACATTATTTTTCATCACACTGACAATATGGCAACAAGGATGGAAAATGCAGCTAAAATAAAAGCAAAAAAAGATGTTGCAGACATAATTGCAGACAACGGCAAATTGTGTAAAAACGGAATTTTCAATCGAATTGTTTCCTTTGTGTGTCGTGCAGAACACATTGCTATGCCCGCAATGGGCAAACACTACAAAGCTACAGATGCTTGTATTGGTTGTGGAATTTGCGAAAAAATATGCCCTACCCAAAATATCAAAATGAAAGACGGCAAACCTGTTTTTGGAAAAGATTGCGTTGGATGTATGGGGTGTGCATTTGATTGTCCAAAAGATGCAATACGCACATCCTTGCTTAATGGTTGGCGTGTGAATGGTGCATATAATTTCCATAGCACCCCTGCAAAAGACGAAGAAATTTGTGATTATTGCAAAAAGTCATATTTGAATTATTTTCACGAAGTAGAATCAAATTTGAATGAATAATTTTTTAAACAATAAATTCTTAATGAATAGAAATTTTGTCAAAAACAATTCAAAAATCGGCACTAAAACGCTAATGTGTTTTTTCAATTTGATTGTATTTATTAATTTTAGAATTAAAAAAATAAACTTGTATGTTTTTTAATTTAAAATATTAAGTGATAATAAAATTATCTTAAATGTCAAAAAGGCGAACAATGTTCGCCTTTTTATCAAAACATTAACGCTAAACATAATTTTTGCATTAAAAAAGACAGGGCGCAATGCTCTGTCTTTTAAGTTATTTTGCATATTCGACTGATCTTGTTTCCCTGATGACATTAACTTTAATTTGTCCTGGGTACTCAAGTTCTGACTCTACCTTTGCTGCAATATCTTTTGCAAGGAAGATTGTTGATGAATCGTCAACCTGTTCTGGCTTGACAATAACACGAACTTCTCTGCCTGCTTGAATTGCATATGATTGCTCTACTCCTGCGAACGAGTTTGCGATTCCTTCCAATTTTTCCAAGCGTTTTACATAATTTTCCAACGACTCACGCCTTGCACCCGGTCTTGAACCAGATATTGCGTCTGCCGCCTGTACAATAATTGCCTCCAATGTTTGTGGCTCAACATCATTGTGGTGTGCCTCAATAGCATGAATAACAGCTCTGTTTTCCTTATATTTTTTAGCAAGCTCTACACCGATTTGGATATGAGTGCCTTCCACTTCGTGGTCAACAGCCTTACCAATATCGTGCAACAATCCTGCTCTTTTTGCGATTTTAATATCCGCACCAAGTTCAGCCGCCATTACTCCCGCAAGATATGATACTTCCAAGCTGTGGTTCAAAACATTTTGACCATAACTTGTACGGAATTTTAATCTGCCAAGCAATTTGACAAGTTCTGGATGAACATTGTAAACATTTGCATCAAACACAGCATTTTCACCAATTTCCTTGATTTGAACGGCAAGCTCACGCTTAACTTTTTCCACCATCTCCTCAATTCTTGCAGGATGAATTCTTCCGTCATTTACCAATCTTTCGATAGTAATTCGTGCGATTTCCCTTCTCAGCGGGTCGAACCCTGATAATGTTACCACATCAGGAGTATCATCTATAATCAAATCAATACCAGTTGCATTTTCCAAAGCACGAATATTTCTTCCCACTCTTCCTATCAATCTGCCTTTCATATCGTCATTTGGCAGTGAAACAACTGACACAGTAAGCTCTTGGGCATGATCGGCAGCACATTTTTGCACAGCCATACCAATGATATTTTTAGCTTTTTTTTCTGCTTCTTCCTTGGCATTGTTTTCAATTTCCTTTGCCATAATGCCCGCTTCTTTTTTAACGCCTTCAAGCAACTCATCCATAAGAGTTGTTCTGGCCTCGTCTACGGTCATATTTGCTACTTTTTCAAGTTCTTCAACCATTTTTGAATGTGATTGACTAATCTCAACCTCTAAGTTCTCGATTTCCTTTTCTCTTGCCTCCAATGATTTTTTATACTCATCGCAAGAGTCCATTTTTTTGTCAATTAAAAGTTCTTTTTTGGTCAATAAATCTTCCCTTTGCAAAAGTCTTTGTTCTGACTTTTGGATTTCCGCACGCCTTTCTTTGGATTCTCTTTCAAACTCGTTACGCAACCTTCTTTGTTCTTCCTTTGCCTCTTGAAGTGCCTCTTTTCTTAAAGTTTTGGCCTCTGCCTTGCCGTCTTCAACAATTTTATCCGCAGCAGCCTTAGCAGATTTGACTTTTTTGACAAACACCAAATAGTATGCCAAAACACCCAAACCTATTCCTGCAATAGCGGTAACAATTGCAATAACAGCAACGATACCTCCCTCAACAGCACTTAAAAGCAAAGTAGAAATACTGTTGCTTAACATAAGTTTATACCTCCTATTTAATTTTCAAGTTACAATTGGCAGATATTCGTTCGCAAACATATCTACCATAATATAATAATACTGCAAAATAGCAATAATGTCAATACCTTTTGTTGTATTTTATTTTTTTGCAAATCAAAAGCCAAATTTTATTTATTAAACAATAAAAAACAAATTGAAATTAGTTTTATATCAAAAAAATACACGCATTTGCAATTTTTGATAAATTGCAAAAACAATACAACATCCATAATGCAAAACATAATTTTGATACCATCAAAAAATTGTGTTTAACCTGCTTTTTCAAAATATTTATTTTTTACCAGCTTTCATAAGTTCCATAACTTTTTCATAAATTTCGTCTGAAACTTGTGGATTGCTATCCAAATAATCAACTGCTTTTTCCTTGCCTTGTCCAATCTTTTGGTCATTGTAGCTATACCAGCTGCCACCTTTTTTAACAACATCGTAATCAACTGCAACATCAATCAAACAGCCATTTTTGGAGATGCCTTTTCCGTACATAATCTCAAAATCAGCAGTTTTGAATGGAGGAGCCAGTTTGTTTTTAACAATTTTAGCTTTTGTTTTGTTTCCTCTAATATCATCAGCAGATGCCTTCAAAGCCTCGCCTTTTCTTACATCAATTCTTACACTTGCATAAAACTTAAGTGCTTTACCACCTGCAGTAACCTCTGGTGAGCCATAAATAACGCCTACTTTTTCACGAAGTTGGTTGATAAATATAACAACAGTTTTTGACTTGTTGATAATAGCTGTAAGTTTTCTTAATGCTTGAGACATCAATCTTGCTTGCAAACCAACAACAGAATCACCCATATCGCCATCAATTTCTGCCTTTGGAGTTAGTGCAGCAACAGAGTCCACAACAATAACATCCATACTGCCTGATCTAACAAGAGTTTCAACGATATCAAGAGCTTGTTCCCCGTTGTCTGGTTGTGCAATATACAAATCTTTAAGCTTAACGCCAAGTTTTTCTGCATAGATTGGGTCAAGTGCGTGCTCTGCATCCACAAACGCACAAATGCCACCTGTTTTTTGTGCACTTGCAATAACATGCAATGCCACGGTTGTTTTACCTGAAGACTCAGGTCCATAGATTTCCACAATTCTACCACGAGGCATACCACCTGTTCCAAGTGCAACATCCAATGTCAAGCAACCTGTTGGAATTACTTCAATAGGCACAATGTCATGCTCGCCCAATTTCATTATGCTACCTTCGCCATAAACATCAGTAATCTTTTTGATTGCCTCATCTATGTACTTAGCCTTGTCGCTTTCGTTTGTAGGTATATTCATTACCTTTGATTTTTTCTCTGCCATACATTCTCCTCTTTATTTAACCCCGATTTTCGAAAGGTTATTTGATTTTTCTATTGTATTTTTTAACTTTTCAGACTTTTTTATTCACTACAGATAACAAATTCTTAATAAATTCTTTCCACGCTGTCAATAAGCTTTATTAATCTAAACATTGCATAATTACAAGCTTTTTTTCTTACCTCATTTCTGCTGCCTTTAAACATAACTTCTTCAATTCTAAAGTTTGCAAGACTGCCATAACCAATATAAACAAGACCAGACAAAGCATCATCTTGGTGATTAGCATAGCCAGTTGTTGCCAAGCCATAAACAATTTCCTTGTTTGCAAGCAAGCCTTTTAGCATTGCTTCACAAGTTTGTTTGCTGACAGCTGAATACTCCTCAAGAGTTGTTGCAGGAACATGCAAACGCCTTACTTTTGCACCATTGTTGTAAGTAACAATTCCTTCATAAAGCACTTTGCTTGCGCCATCCACATCGCACAATGTAGAGCTTATAAGTCCACCAGTGATTGACTCTGCCACACCAAGCATTTCGCCTTTTTTTGTAAGTAGCTTTACAAGACATTCATTTAAGTCCATATCCTTATCTGCATAAATATAATCTTCAAGTCTCACATTGATTTTGCCAAGAATACTTTCCAATGCAAAAGCATCAACATTATTTTTAGAAATTGTAATCACCCCGTCCAAACAATTTTCCTCAAAGCTTATGCTAATTTCATTGGTTCTCAAATCTCCACAAATTTTTTCAAATCTTGCACTATCCAAACCATATGTTCTAAGCACACATTGATAAACATATTCCTTATCAGTCATTGTTTGCCTCCTCTTCTTGTGCCTCTGTTTTCTCTTCCTCTTGCAATGTAGCAACTTCAACACCAATCACATTCAAGTTTAAACTTTGAGCATTGTCATTGTTTTCATTTGCGTTCATACAATTACATTCACATTTTTCATTTTCACTAGACTTGCTTTGCTCTTGTTCAGTTTTCAAAGCGTGTCTGTTTTTCCAAATATAATTAAAGCCCGATACAACAGTAAGAATTGTTGCCACACCAAACAAAATCCAACCTGCAAACAAGAAAACAACGCCAACCCAGTTTACTGCTTTATGCCAAGGTTCATTGATTAAAGGCACCAACATAAGAACAGGCAATGCTATCAAAGTAACAATTGTTTTTGCTTTGCCCAGTTTGTCTGCTGCCATAACCACACCTTTTGATGCAGCAAGTTGTCTGAATACGCCAATAATAAACTCTCTTGCCAAAATCAAAGTGACACATATCTCTCCAAAGTATGGCGCAAGCACAGGATACACAACACCTGTTGAAGTGACAAAATTCATTCTAAGCAAAACTATCATTCCTGCAACAACAAGTATTTTGTCCGCAATTGGGTCAAGGAATTTGCCTAAATCAGTAACAAGATTATGTTTTCTTGCCAAATGTCCGTCCACAAAATCAGTGCAAGATGCAACAATAAACACAATTGTCATTGGAATATAGTATTGCTGAAACACTGCATTTAAGCAAAACAGCAACACAAACAATGGAATTAATGCTATTCTTGCAACCGTTATTCGAGTAGGTAAATTCATACTAATTCTCCTTTTAAATCCAAGCCTATTTTTTCCGTAATCTTTATTTTGTACATTCCTCCGATATCCACAGGTTCAGTTGAAGTAAAGTAAACAACTCTGTCAATTTCAGGCGCATCTTCTGCCATTCTGCCAACAAAACATTGGCTGTCAAAATCCACCTGTTCATACATAACATCCACAATTTTGCCAATCATGGCGTTTGATTTTTCAGCCATAATTTCTTCTTGCAATTCATAAAGCATAGAAACTCTTTGTTGCTTTATATCCTCATCCACTTGATTTTCAAAATCATATGCAGGAGTGCCATCCTCCCTTGAATAAGCAAAAAATCCACATTTGTCAAAGGCATTTTTTTGAACAAAGTTATACAAAATTTCAAAATCTTGCTCTGTTTCTCCTGGGAATCCAACAATAAATGTTGTTCGAATAACGATATCTGGAATTTGTGCACGCAATTTGTCAATTAAGTCTTGCAAAAATTGTTGTCTCACATGCCTGTTCATTCTTTTTAAGATATTGTCAGATGCGTGTTGCATTGGGATATCTATATATTTAACAACCTTTTGGCTGTTTTTGATTTTGCTAATAAGCTCGTCCGTTACAAGCTCTGGATAGCAGTACAAAAGCCTAATCCAACTGCAATCTAGCTTTTCAAGTTCGCCGATAAGTTCAACAAGTTTAAGCTCTCCATACAAGTCCTTGCCATATCTTGTGATATCTTGAGCAACAAGATTAAGCTCTTTTACGCCATATTTTTCAATAATATCTTTTGCCTCAGAGGTTATTTCCTCCATTGGTCTTGAGGTAAATTTTCCACGAATTTTTGGTATGGCGCAATATGTACAATTATTGTTGCAACCTTCAGCAATTTTAAGATATGCATAGTGATAAGGTGTTGTCAAAACTCTCTTTTTTGTAAAATCTCTTTTGTTAATTTCGTTTTTAATAGCGATTTTTGAATGATTATTCATAAAATCTTTAATAAGTTCTGGCAATTCACGATAATTTGCAGTTCCAACAAAAATATCAACCTCAGGCAGCTCCTCCACCAAACTATCCATATACCTTTGGCTCAAACATCCACTGACAACAAGACATTTGCATTTGCCATTTTGTTTGAAATCACTCATCTCCAAAATGGTATCTATAGACTCTTGCTTTGCGCTGTCAATGAATGCGCAAGTGTTTACAATAATAATGTCGCTGTCTTTTGGGTCGCCTGTAAAAACATATCCTTCTTCTTCCAAAAAAGCAAGCATATTTTCCGTATCTATTCTGTTTTTATCGCAACCAAGCGAAATTACACCTATCTTTTTCAATCTTTTCCTCTCGTATTTTGAAATAAAATTTAATTTTCTGTTAAAGCAAATTTATTGCAACATTTTTTTGCTTATGCAATATTACTCCAAGCTAACATCGCCATACTTTGACAAGAATGTTGGCATATCAATCAAAATTTCTCTTTGTTTGTTATCTTTTGCAGCACCAATATAGCCAAGTTCTTCCATTGTATCAACCAATCTTGCAGCTCTTGGGAACCCAATACCAAACTTCCTTTGCAATTTTGAAATGCTTACTGCACCTGTACTGATTACATTGAAAAGTGCACGAACAAACAAATCATCTTGCTCGCCTGAGCTTTCGCCAAAGGTTGTTTGCGCAGCATTTGCAGTTGTATTTGTGTTTGTGTTAAGAATAAATTCTTCAATATCCTTATCAAAATAGCACTCATTGTTTGCACGAACATAATCGCAAATTGCGTTAACTTCCTCTCCTTCAATCAAAGTGCCTTGCAATCTTTCAGGGTCGTTTACGCCGTCAGAGAAAATCATATCGCCGTATCTTAAAAGTTTTTCTGCACCACCTTGGTCAAGAATAGTCTTACTGTCAGGGAAACTTGCAACTGCAAACGCAATTCTTGCAGGCAAATTCGCTTTGATGACACCAGTGATAACATCCACGGATGGTCTTTGAGTGGCAAGAATCAAGTGAATACCTGCTGCTCTTGCTTTTTGAGTAAGACGAACAATTCTTTCCTCAAGCTCTTTTTTCATAACCATCATAAAGTCGCCTACCTCATCAATAATAATGACGATATATGGCAATTTGTCTTCTTTTTTAGGATCAATTGTTGCGTTGTAGTCAGTGATTTTTTGCACCCTTCTATCTTTAAACATTGTGTAACGCAACTCCATTTCCTCAATAGCCCAATCCAGCAAATTCAAAGTTTTATCCTTATCACTCACTGCCTCAGGGATAAGCATATGTGGAATTCTGTTGTACATATTAAGTTCAACTTGCTTAGGGTCAACCAAAAGAATTTTCATTTCCTCTGGGGTGTACTTGTAAATTAATGAGACAATCAAAGAATTTAAGCAAACAGACTTACCAGCACCTGTTGCACCTGCAATCAGCAAATGAGGCATTGCAGCAAGATCTGCCACAAAGTTTTCGCCGTCGCAGTTTTGTCCTACGGCAAAAGCAAGTTTATGTTTGTTGTGAGCAAATTTTTCTGATTGAATGACAGATTTAAGTCCAACCTTACCCCTTACACTATTTGGAATTTCCACACCAAAAGCGTTTTTGCCCGGAATTGGGATTTGACATCTTACACTTTTTACCTCAAGACACATTGCAATGTCATCAACATAGCTAAGCACTCTTTTTACAGGAATACCTTTTGGCATAACAAGCTCCAATCTTGAAAAAGTTGGACCTGTTACAACATTGTTGACTTTTGCATCAATACCAAACTCTGACAATGTTGTTTCCAAAATTTCAATTTTGTCGTCAAAGTTTTCGCTTGCAGATGGTTTGCTGTCATAATCTTTCAAAAGCTCAATTGGAGGGAATTTGTAAGGTGCAAGTTTCACTCTTGTTTTCTGTTTTTTCACCTCTTCGCTAACTTTTTCCACCTCTACTGGCTTAGGTTGTGGTGCAACCTTTTGCTCAAAAATAGGTTTACTCTGCTCGATTTCTTTTGTGGCAGTTTGCTCTACCAAGTTAGTTTGAATTTGCTTTTCCTCCACCTTTGCAGAAAGATCCTCCAATACATCCTTATCAAACTGCTTGCTTGATGAATTATGAACTCCGCCTTTGTCACTTCTTTCTTTGCGTTTTCTTTCGATTTCTGCAAACTTGTTTTCAGTCTCGTCTGTATTTTCTGCAATTTCGCTGTTTCTCAAATTATGGCGTCTTTCAAAAATTTCATTATCTTTTCTATCTCGCTCTTCCCTTTGATGTTTCAAAAGATATTCAAAGCCGTCAATTTCATTGTGAGTTGCAGTTTTGTCTTCAACAGGCATATCGTCAAACTTGCCAGAGACAATATCAATTTTCTCCTCTTTGATTTGCTCAACCTCTTTATTAACTACTGGTTCAATTCTCTCATACTTTGTTTCAAACACAGGCTTTTCGGCAGGTTTTTGAACGGATTTTTTCTGAGCACTATTTTGCTCTTCTTTTTGCTCCCCACCAAAGGCAGATTGATTGTTTTTGCGAATAAACTCTTCATAAGCAGAAAGTTTATTTTCTTGCTTGCTCTCTTGCACATCCACTTTGTTTTCAGCCATGTCTTTTTCAGCATTTTGAGCATTATTTATTGCGCCAAAAGTATCTTTCAAATCATTTTTTTTAGCTGAAGAATCATTTTTGTTATCTTTGTTTGCAATTTCATTTTTATTGGCAGAAAACAACTCATTTTCAGTTGAGTGCAAGCCATCAATAACTTGGCGCTTACGATAGTCATTTGTATAGCTTTGATATTCCGAATTGTTGCCAATGTCAAGCACAGGCTTTTCCTGAGCAATCTCCTCTGTTTGCTTTTTACTGCTGTCGCCATACAAAATTTCAAAAGCAGTATCACGCCTGTTCTTTTTGTCTTTTTCAGACAAAACAGTTTCTCTATCGCTTAGGCTTGTTGCTGAATTTATTGTGTAATTGTCAAATAGTCCTAGGTCAATTTTGCTTGTATTTTCCTCTTCTAATGAAACATATTCCTCATTGTTGTTTTGTTTTTTCTTGTCTTTAACATCAACTTCTTCCACAAGAAGATTGTTTCCGACAATCTCCTCCTCAACAATGCCATACTCTCCACCAAAATCAACCATTTTTGCAGATTGCTCTTTGTTTTTGACATTCAAATTTGCAATAATTGTATCATAAAACACAAATATTGCACCAAAAATCATTGCAATTATTCCACAAAGCACCACACCCATAAAGTCTACAAGCAAAAGTGGATACAAAAACAATCCTGCAAGCACGCCACCAGCAGTGTTGTGCAGATTATAACAATCACTCAAATATTTTCCATAGCCATTATCTGCAATTTGTGAGGATGAAACGCAATGTAAAAGTGCAATTACCATTGCAAAAAACATAAGCAATGACAAAAGTCTCAACAATTTTATTTTTGGTCTTTTAACCTTGCAAATTGTTAAAATCCCTATTATAATCAATGCCAAAAAATAAGCATAAACAGCATAGCCAAAAGTGCCGACAAAAAAGTCAGTTACAGCTTTGCCTGCCTTGCCGAACGCACCAACTAGTATCAACATAAAAACTATACCGATACCAAGCATTATACTACCTTCTATTATATGGTCATTTCTTCCTTTTTCTTTGTTATTCCTAGCCATAACCCCTCACTAAGAGTTTTTACTTCAAACATTTTTTGTTTGTTGCCATTTTTGAAAATGCAATTTTTTTAATGATTCTTCATTGAAAAATATATTGTTTGACAAATAATTTAAAATGAAAGTGTTTATTTCTTACTAAACTTGCCAAAATAATTTCACCAATATCAATTATAATTGAATTAATACTAATATCAATTATTTTTATTTTGCCCTAAATCGTAACCTTGTTTTGCAGATTTTCCGTATTGTCTATCAAAATTTTCTTTGTTTTTCTTAAGATAAATTGCGTGCAATTCTTCAGCTGTCATACCATAACTCAAGCACATACTAACAAAAAAATGCAAAATATCCACAAGTTCCTCTTTCACGGCATCCTCGTTAATAGGCTTTTCGTTTTTCCACCATTTAAAATTGACCTCATCAAGCACTTCTGCAAGCTCACTTATCATTGCAAGAGTTTGCTTTTGAATCCATTCATTTGGCTTGATATTCTCAAGATGTCTGTTTTTAATCAAGTCATCTTGAAAAGCCTTTTGCATCATAAAAATCTCATCCAATTTATCCATATCACACCTGTTTTTATAGTTAATCTTTAATAATTTTTAATGGGTCAAAATTGATTTCCTTGCCCACATAACTTGTTACAACTTTGTCAAAATCAAAAATGTAATTGATAATATCCATCACACTATCTTGAGTTATTTGGTCAATTTCTGCAATTTTTTGGTCAAAATCAAAATATTCATCCAAAAACAATGCATTTCTGCCATACACTCTCATCAAAGCTGCAGAGCTTTCTTGCGACAAAGCATAGTTGCCTTTCAACTGCTTTTTGACTCTTGCAAGTTCATCTTCGCCCAAGCCATTATTTTTCAACTTGATTATTTCCTGCTTTATGCTGCGAAGTGCTTGTTCAGTTGTTTTTGGGTTTGTGCCAAGATAAATTGAAAACACTCCATCGCCATAATATGCAGAAGGATAAGAATAGACATTGTAGGCAAGCCCACTCTTTTCCCTAACCTCTTGAAATAGTCGAGAGCTCATTCCACCACCAAACGCAGAATTCAAGGCAAGCAAAGACATATAGTTTTGCGCACCAAACTCCAAACTTGGAAAAGCAATGGCAATGTTGGATTGCTCAAGTGGTTTGACTGTAACCACGCTATCGCATTTTGGTGTGTGGCTTTGCTTTTGCATTTTATAGCCACCTTTAAACACATTTTTATCAAAATAATTAGATACCAACTCTGTTGCTTTTTGTTCGGAAATATTTCCCACAACAGAAACAACCATATTGCCTGCACTATATCTGCTGTTGATGTAATCTTTCAAATCAGCTGTTTTAAAATTACGGATATTTTCAGCATTTCCAAGAATTGTATAGCCCAAGTTGCTACCTTTGTAGTAAGCACTTGCCAAATTCTCCAAACATAGGTCATCAGGAGTGTCCTCGCTCATTGCAATTTCCTCAAGCACAACCCCCTTTTCCTTGTCCATTTCCACTTGGTCAAATGTGGAATTAAACAAAAAATCACTCATAATTTCCATGCAATTTTCTGCATATTCATCCACACTGATTGTGTAGTAACAGGTTGATTGCTTTGATGTGTAGGCATTCACTTGTGCACCAAGCCCATCAATTTCACACACAATATCAAAAGCAGAACGCTTGCTTGTGCCTTTGAACATCATGTGTTCAATAAAGTGAGAAATACCATTGTTTTGCTCGTTTTCACTCACGCTGCCAACAGCAACCATCACGCCAATTGCCACAGACCTTACGCCTTGCATTTGTTTGTGAATCAACTTAAGTCCACTGTCAAAATAAATAATTTTATTATCCAAAATTAAATCTCCAATATCCCCAACAAATTTCTTATCTTTTGCAAATTCCAAATTCTGCAATTTATGGCAAATTGCGACAATATGCCAATAGTCTAGCCTGCCTTAAACAATTTGCTTTTAATACACAATTATTGTTGCAAAACAGACAAACTAATCAATAAAGCAAGATATTTTAAGCGTTTAATGCTATTTTACTTGCAACATCCCTCAATTAACTCAAAAAATCTCAAGTTAATCACAAAAAAAGTCTGCCAGTTTATACGATATAATTATACATTATTTTTATTATAAAGTAAAGTTTTTGGATAAAAAAATATTTTTTTACAAACGCCAACAAAAAGCAAATTTCAAAAAATGCAAATTATTTTAATGCATACACAAAAGTAAAATTTTTATCCGTAATTCACTTTAATTAAAAGTATTCTCTTTTTAGTCTAATTTTATCCTATCACACATATAATTAGTTACGGGATACCCACAAAAAGCATTTTAGGTGTTAGGAGATAATATGAAACATAAAGAACTTTTAACCAACAGCATTATCGCGATTGTATTGGTGAGCCTTGCCGTGCTTACTATGTGTTTTACTCCACTTGCAATAACTGCAAGTGCCACTCCAAAACCTATTTACAAGGGCAATGGACTAAACAGTAGCGTTTCGCTTATGGTAAATGTCTACTGGGGAGAAGAGTTTTTGCCTGATATGCTGGATACCTTTGACAAATATGAAGTTAAAACAACTTTTTTTGTTGGTGGCTCTTGGGTTGCGAAAAATGATGCTATGCTAAAAGAAATTTTGAGTCGTGGACACGAAATTGCAAATCACGGATATTTGCATAAAGACCAAGACAAACTGGATATGGAGGCAAACTTGCGTGAAATTTCAATGTGTCACAACATTGTGGAAAAAACTATTGGTTACAAAATGAATTTGTTTGCACCACCTTCTGGGGCTTTTTCTGCCGATACACTCAAAGCTGCAAACAATTTGGGCTATCAAACAATAATGTGGTCAAAAGATACCATTGACTGGCGAGATAAAAACACCGAACTTATTTTTGAGCGTGCAACCAAAAAAATTGCATACGGCGATTTAGTGCTTATGCATCCAACAAAATGCACTGCAGAGGCACTTCCAAAAATACTTGAGTTTTACAAACAAAAAGGCATTAAAGCCGACAAAGTCAGCAATGTAATAGGTGCATAAAATAATTATCGCATTCATTTTAAATGCAACCACATACACATATATGCAAACAAAATAACAATCAAAACTTTGCTTTTTATTGCATAAAACATTCAAAAATCGATACTAAAATAACACATCAAAAGAATTTCTCTTTTGATGTGTTATTAATTAATCCACTTAAAAGTTA
This sequence comes from uncultured Christensenella sp., assembly GCA_910584975.1. GTDB lineage: Bacteria > Bacillota > Clostridia > Christensenellales > UBA3700 > MGBC100798. The sequence continues at coordinate 139,324 of CAJUEA010000001.1, read as the reverse complement.
GACTCCATCTGCTCCTTGTGGGCCATTACTACCTCTAGCACCTGATTTGCCTTGATCATGCGTTTTATTACTATTTAAATAAAATCCACCAACTCCTCCTGCACCACCAGTGCCACCAAGACCACCTTGTCCACCTTTGCCGACTTGTCCATTTGTGGCTGTATAATTTCCAATAATACTATTTGCAATAATTCCGTGCCCCTTATTGCCACCAGCTCCACCAGCTCCGCCAGTTCCACCTGTACCACCAGTGCCACCAGCCTTTCCAGTTAATGGAAATTTAGCATCTCCACCAGCTCCGCCTCTTCCGCCAGTTCCACCTCTTCCGCCAGTTCCTCCAGCGCCACCATCGCCGCCTTGCAAATTTACTATAGAATTGCTATGAATTACAACTGAGTCAAAATTACAAATACCATAACCACCATTACTACCTTTTCCACCAGCACCTCCAGTGTAACCTGTATAACCAGTTGCCCCTACTTTTCCTGCGGCTGCCTTTGGTGGAAATTGATTCATTGCTTTTGCGTCACTACCTGTTGATCCTTGTGCTCCAGAACCACCTTTACAAGTTACTGATTGCGCTGATATTTCAATTTTATATCCTCCTACAGACTGAATTCCAGATGCACCTGAATTTTGCGAACTATATGAATCGTGCCCAAAAGCACCTAACGATTCACCTTTAATATGTATATTTTTGCATAATATAGCAGCTTTACCGTGTTTGCCTGAATAAAAAGAAACCCCATACGCCTCCAATATCAAATCTTCACAACCACTTGCATCTAAAGCATAATCCCCGTCCTGCCCTTTAATAGCAACATTTTTAAACCTAAGTATTAACGGAGTTTTTCTTGATTGGACATAAATACTTCTTTGGGGCGTTAATAAACTTTGTTTTCCAATAAATGTTACTTCACTTACATACTGTGAAATACTTATATTCTGCTTAGCACTTCCAAAAACATCGGCGGCATTAAAAATAACAACTTCATCTTTAAGAGTTATGGAACCACTACCACCAAGACCAACATATTTAGCCTTCCATTTTGCTTTTAGCTCCAAATTTCCTATTGTTCCTTTTTTTATTTCTTGAATTATTTCTCCTTCGCACTCCCAGCCCGCCAACACATCACCAAACTTGTCTGTTGTTGGCAACTCAAAAGCACTTAGCACACTATATCTTATTGGTGGATCTACCAAATCTGTTCCACCATTTGTATCATATGTTATTGAATAAATTAATAATTCAAAGTCGGCATATAATGTAAGGTTATACGATATATTCCATACATCATTTTCTAGATTGCCATTTCCATCTACTATCCTTGAACCACTACCATTTTCTTCTGTCCACCATCCATTAAAATCATACCCTAATTTTTGTGGAACTGGAAAAGCATTATCATTGCTAGTATTATATGGCATACCAAACACCACAATTTTATATAAAATTTCATCATCAACTGACAAACTAACTTGATATTCTAGTCCTTCATAAACTGCCTCCAAATATATATCTGTCCCATCCAATTGAATTCCTATTGATAAGTCTGGCATTTTCTGGATTTTATTAGAATTAAAGTCATAGAAGTAATTTCCTGGTGCCAAACTAGTACCAATAAATTTCCCATTATAATTCTCCTCTGTATTATTATGCACTCGCAATGCCACTAATTTATATCCAGCTTTATCTTTAAATTCATTTCCATTAAAAATGATTTCGTCCCCATAATTTCCTTCAAAGATTTTTTTATATACAAACTCACCATTTTGCTCAACATCGTTTAATAAATATAATTTAAAATTTGTTTCTTGCCTATGTCCAGCATAAAGCATAATTGTTTGACCATCTTCTAAACTCTGAGCAGTGTTATGCCAGCACGCAATGCTTGTTTGGTCATTTTTATTTGTTAACATATTTGTAAAAACATGTCCTTCTTCAAAGAAATTTTTATCGATGTATTGAGGGTATAACGGATTACTAGAAAGATATGTCAAAATATTGCAATTTGGGCACAAATTAGGATTATAATCAATACTAACTTTTTCATCGGATATTTCAAATCTATCCCCAGCTTGTGTCAACCAACTTAGCACACCATTATTATCTATTCCAATAAAGTATTCTTCTCTTTTCCATATTGCAATCAATTCGATATCATTCTCTTGCAAATAAATATTTAAACTCTCACCATTTGCATTTGTAAACATGTTTTTATCATTGTTTATATCTGCCCATCCTTTAAATACAAACCCTTTTATTTCTGGTATAGGCAAAATATAGTTTTGCTTATAATTTACCTCAATTTGATTTGTTGCAATATACGCCGATATGTCATCCGTAAATTCGCTATTGACATTTAATTTAATATCAAATTTGTCTTGTATCCATTTTGCATAAAAAGTTCGATTTCCAATGTTCCCTTTATCAATTCTTTCTATTTTTTCACCATAAAACTCTGGGTTATCATACCAACCATAAAACACATATCCATCTTTATTGGTATCTTGTCTTAATTCGTATATATGTTCAATAATATATTTGCCATTTTCTATTTCACTACCACCATTTACTATATACACAACATCATACTCAATCGGAACTAATTTTACATATAATGTTATTTCAGGTTGGTTGATAATTTGTTTGATGTTTTCATCGTTTACCAAAACTCCATATGGTTGAAAGCTTGTCCAAAAACCTTCAAAATTATATCCTACCAAATTTATATTTGGCAACTTTGTTTTATCAACAAAACTATAAATAAATAACTTGTCTAAATCAGTCACTTTATCAATATTTTCAAATGTAATATGAATTTCGTCCTTAATAAAAAGATTTACTTTTTGAACTTCATCAATATTTGTTTTGTCAATTAATATATAATATACTTCATTTTCAGTCAACTCAAACAAATCATTTATATCAGTATTTTCTGAAATTAAATTAAAATTTTTATCAAATATCGTATAATCGAATTTATCGTTGTCATTTATAAATTTATAATAAATATTTTTATTTGGCAAAAATTGAAAATAATTATCATTATATTTTAAATCAATTTGGTTGTTTCCTAGAATAACTTTTTGTGGAGCAAAATCAATATTAATTTTAAATTTGTTATTATCAAATTTATTTACACAACTTATTTTAAAGTAATATGTTTTTCCTTTTTCCATATCAACATTCAACACTTTATCAAATCCAGTAGTATTTTTACTTGATTGACTTTCAAAAGAAGTATTAATTTGCTCTAAAACTATTGACTTATTTGCTCCAATAGTTTTTATATCATAATTTCCACTTCTCTCTGGTGTATATTTAAACAAGTTTTCACCATTTGGCAATATAGAAACTATATCATCATCGGCTAAATCTTTGTATTCTCCTTCTTCTTCGCCCTTTTTTATAAAATCATGAACATTACAACCAACAACTATTTGTGATGAATTGCTAGCATTTGTAAATTCAACAACAAACCCTCTTCTTATTCTTGCATCCCATGGAGTTTTATATGCCCCATCACTTGTTTCAACTGGAGTGTATGGTAATATGTACTTGCTTGAGAAAAAGTCATCTCTATCATAAAACATAAAGCTTCCATCTCCATATTTCTCCTTATTGATTTCAAGAGAAGTTTGTGCCATTCTTGATAAACCACCTTTTTCTTTTATCATACCTTGTGATGTCACATATTCAGGCTTATAAGAAAATTGTTTTTCATAATCTTCAGTCCACTCTCGTTCAGTTGACAAAAAATCATTAGCAATATCAAGAATTGGCTTAACTATTGAATATCCCGGCACAAAATGCCCCACAACTCCATCCAAAACATCCATTGCTACACCTAAACATATATCTATATGTTCAGCAGCAATGTCTTCCTTTTTCTTTACATTATGTATTTTTGATTTATACTCTGTATCTTTTTGTATAATATATCTTCCCTTATCTTTTATTGGATCATATCCATCATCTCCTTCATTCAAATGCTGTTCATTCATTACCGCTATCATATTATATATGTTAGTCATATAATAATTTTGAATGTCAACGAAAATATAATGATCATTTGCCACCATGTATGGCACAGGCAAAACATTACCAACAACACTATCTGTTACAGAAATAACTAATTCCATTTTGTCATTAGCTTGAGAATATGGCCTTTGAAGTCGTACGCTTCGTATTGGTATTGCGTAAACACTTTTTGCAACATAAACAAATTCTCTTTGAAACAAATGCTTTAAAGAAAAAATTGCACTGTCTTTCACCTCCTCATCCTTAACCTTATTTGTGATATCAAACACTGAAATTGTTGACACATATACCCCATCAACAACTTCATCTGTTTTTATGAAGAAGCCATATTCCTTACCTATTTCAACAATTCCATCATTTGCAGTTTTAAATAGTTCTTTTGGCACAATTTGTACAATTGGGTCATCTCCATTTGCATGTAGTTTTTTAATTCTATCAGTATCTTCTGTATATTTAACTGTGCTTGAATACAACCCATTATTACTATATTGATCTGCAAGATCAACAACCATATATCCATTTTTTTCATAATAAGTTGAATTTGCGTAATCAACAATATTATGTTTACTATTTAGCAACATGTCATCATCAGTGTAATCTGTGATAGAATAATTTTGTTCTGCAAATACATTATGCCAATTAAAAGTGCAAATTGAAATTATGCTACACAAAACAATACATATTGCTAACATAAATGATAATATTTTATTTTTTGATTTTTCCATTTGTTTTCCTCCTCAGTTTATTTTATTGTTACATACATTTGATGTTGTATTTTTTCTGGTAAATCACTTTGACGAACACGCCTTCCAGATTGAGTATAATAATAAGTTTCTTCTTTAAATATATCAAAATCATAACGAATCACATATTTGCCCTTTTCTCTTGGAAAAGGATTTCTAAGACTATCATCATAATTTAAATAAGATACTGATAAAGGATTTGGTTTTTTTGGATTACCATATTCATAAACATAAAATTCTTCACCGTCAATAAAACACTTTGCATTAAATCCTTTTAATTGACCATCATATTCAAAAACATACTCATGCACATAATTTCCTACAACATTCTTCTCCAACTCCACCCAATCGTCATCATACAATCGGATCTCATAAACTGGCTCTACTGGTGTTTTATCACACCCAACAAATGTAAATATAAGTCCTATACTCAAAATTATTACCAATAGTAATGTTAAAATCAATTTCTTTTTGTTCATATTTTCCCTTCCCTATCAATTTTAAATTTTTTATTGTAATTGTTGCTACTATTGCTACACTTTTTTATAATAACCTCCTTTATTTTATTATACGGGAAATTACACAAAATGTCAATGCTAAATTAAAAATTTTTACACAAATTGTTTATCATATTTTTATTAATACCATATTAATTTTTAAAATTTAAAACAAAAATAATGCACCGATAAAGTGCATTATTTTTTGTTTTATTTCCAATTAAATTTTGAAGTTAGATTAATACAAAGCTTAACTTTTAATTAAAGTTGTTTTAAATTACAAACTATAATATTAAAGTTTTTTGATAAGTTTTAAATCAATTCTGCCTTTTTCGTCAATTTTGATAACTTTAACCAAAACTTGGTCATCGATATTAACAACATCGGTAACTTTTTCAACTCTGTCTTTTGAAAGTTTGCTGATGTGAATCATTCCGTCTTTGCCAGGAGCAATTTCAACAAACGCACCAAAATCCATAATTCTTACAACAGCACCTTCAATTTCGTCGCCAACTTCAGGGTCTTTTGCAATGCTCATAATGATTTTTTTAGCTTTTTCTGCCATTTCCTCATTGCTGCTTGCAATAAACACTGTGCCTGTATCGCTGATATCAATTTTTACACCAGTATCTTCGATAATCTTGTTGATAACTTTTCCACCACTGCCGATAACCTCACGGATTTTGTCAGGGTCGATATCAAAAGTGATAATCTTTGGAGCATATTTTGAAAGTTTTTCATTTGCTTTTGGAAGAACAGCAAGCATTTTGCCCAAAATTTCCAATCTGCCCTCTCTTGCTTGAGCCAAAGCAGTACGCAAAATTTGCTCATTGATACCTTTGATTTTGATATCCATTTGAATTGCAGTGATACCAGCCTCAGTACCAGCAACCTTAAAGTCCATATCGCCAAGGAAATCTTCTAGTCCTTGAATATCTGTCAAAATTTTAACATTGCTCTTGTCTGGAGTGCTGATAAGTCCCATTGCAACGCCCGCAACTGGAGCTTTGATTGGAACACCTGCATCCATAAGTGCCAAAGTGCTGCCGCAAACACTTGCTTGTGAAGTTGAACCATTTGAGCTTAAAACTTCACTTACTGTGCGAATTGCATAAGGGAAAACTTCCTCACTTGGCAAAACTGGCTCCAAAGCTCTTTCTGCAAGTGCACCATGTCCGATTTCACGACGACCTGGGCTCTTAGCAGGCTTTGCCTCGCCTACGCTGTAACCTGGGAAATTATAGTGATGAATATATCTTTTGAAAACTTCATCATCCAAGCCTTCAAGCTTTTGAACCTCACTGATTGTGCCCAAAGTTGCAGTTGTCAAAACTTGTGTTTGACCACGAGTGAAAACACCACTGCCGTGAACTCTTGGCAAAATGCCATGCTCACACCAAATTGGTCTGATTTCCTTCAAAGTTCTGCCGTCTGGACGAATACCTTTTTCCAAAATCTTAGCACGAACTTTTTCTTTTTTCATATTGTACAAAACTTCTGCAATGTCTTTTTTGCCATCAGGGAAAATTTCAGCAAAATGAGCAAAAACATCTTGTTCCAAAGCCTCTTCAAGTTTTTCACGAGCTTGTCTGTTAAACTCTTCCAAAGCCTTGTCCATCATATCATTTGCATAAGCTCTAACTTGCTCTTCAATAGCTGTTTCAGCGTGATAAATGTTTGGAATAATTTTTTCTTTGCCGATTTCAGCTTGAATGCCCTCAATGAAAGCAACAATCTTTTTAATCTCTTCGTGTCCGAACAAGATTGCACCAATCATTTCTTCCTCAGTCAGTTCGTTTGCACCTGCCTCAACCATCAAAATGGCATCTTTAGTACCACTCAAGCTCAAGTGAAGTCTGCTCTTTTCTCTTTGCTCTGCACTTGGGTTGATAACATATTCGCCATCAACATAACCAACTACAACTGAACCAGTTGGTCCAGCAAACGGAATATCAGAAATTGAAAGTGCAACTGAACTTCCAATCATTGCATAAATTTCAGGTGGAACATCAGGGTTAACTGACAAGCAAGTTGCCACAACTGAAACATCATTGTAAAATCCTTTTGGGAAAAGTGGTCTTAAAGGTCTGTCAATCAAACGGCAAACAAGAATACCTTTGTCGCTTGGGCGTCCCTCTCTCTTTTTAAAGCCACCTGGAATTTTGCCAACTGAATACATTTTTTCTTCATAGTCAACATTCAATGGAAAAAAGTCAACGCCGTCTCTTGGCTCTTTTGACATTGTGGCATTAACCATAACCACAGTTTCCTCGCACTTAACAAAGCAAGTACCATTTGTCATGCCACAATATGCGCCTGTTTCAACTTCAACCTCTCTGCCACCTATTGTAGTTTTGTAAATTTTTCTGTCTATCATTTCTCCTCCTCCATCCTTGGTCATCCAAAGACTATCAACCTCAAGTTGAAAAATTTATATAAATTGTTATTACAACCAATTTTGGCATTTTTAAAACATAATCTTAAATTTTAAAAATGCTGTTTTTATCTTCAAACATAGCGTTTTAATTTGCAAATTTGCTTCTGCTACACTTGACAGCACTAATCCTTTAAATATAAAAATTACCCGAACACTTACTATTCGGGCTATTCTTATTACTTTCTTAGGTTAAGTTTTGCGATAATTGCTCTGTATCTTTCGATATCCTTATTTTTCAAATAAGAAAGCAAATTTTTTCTTTTACCTACCATTTGCAACAAGCCACGACGGCTGTGATGATCCTTCTTATGCACAGCGAAGTGAGCTTTCAAGCTCTCAATTCTTGCAGTAAGCAAAGCGATTTGAACTTCTGGAGAACCAGTGTCGCCCTCAGCTTGACCAAATTTCTCAATAATCTCTTGTTTAGTAAGTAGTGTTAGATTTTCCATTTTTAATCTCCTAATAATAATTTATTCCATATGACCAAGTAAATCATCGGAGTTTTGATAAACATAGTCAAAGGTACTATTCAATAATAACACAAAATCTTTTATGTGTAAACTAAATTTTGGTATTTTTTTGCAAAATCAGCATTTATATTCTAGATTTTGCTAACTATTTAATAAATTTAGACAAAATACTACTATATTTTTATATTTAAAATATGTTTTAACTTAAATATAATAATAAATCTGCAAATTAACAGCAATTTATCCAAAAAAGATTTTTTTATCAGCGAGCAATTTTGCCTCTCTTTGTAAATAAACATCAATGCCTTTGGGATTTGCTAGTCTTTCCAAACGATTTTCAGCGTTCCAAACTCTTTTACTGATTGCTCCTGCTCCACAAGCAATTATGCTGTGAGTTTCCTCCATAATATCCACATTGTACACACATGCTTTGCCAGGCTTTGCGTATCCTGTATTATCCAAATTACCACTCATATATTTTTGTCTGTACATATAGTATGGCTCAAAACCACTTGAGATAATAGTTTTTTTTGAATAATCAATCATTTGTTTTGGCAAAATTTCTATTTTATTGTCATAATCGGCAAGTTTTAGATTACTACCTTTTTTTATTGCCAAGGTATGTACCGTAATATTATCTGGAGCAAGTACAATTGCCTTGTCAACAGAATAACAAAAATCCTCAAAACTCTCTTGTGGCAACATTGCAATTAAATCCATATTTATATCAAAATCAAATTTTCTTGCCTCGCCATAAACTTTAAAAATGTCTTCACTTGAATGATTTCGCCCAATCAAAGCAAGAGTTTTATCATTGAAAGTTTGTGGATTTATGCTTATTCTGCTAACTTTGTTATCTGCCATAATTTTAAGCTTATCCACAGTGATTGTATCAGGTCTGCCTGCCTCAACAGTAAACTCGTCACAATCAATCTTGCTGATTGCACCAATTACCTTTGCAAAGTCATCCTCGCATAAACTTGTTGGAGTACCACCACCCACATAAATAGCTCTGACTTTTACGCCAAGCTCCTCAATCAATTTTGCAGAAAACTCAATTTCTCGTACTAACTGCACAACATAAGGAGTTATCCATTTTTTAATTTTGCCATACTCTGCAGAAATAAAAGAACAATAGCTGCACCTTGAAAGACAAATTGGGATGTTAACAAAAAAATCGACCTCGTTATCATTGTGCGAATATATCTTTTGCTGATTGCCACAAATTCGCTTTATCCAATTTGCACCTTCTTCAGGCACTCTCAAATGCTTAGTAAAATACTCATAGGCATCCTTGCCACTCTCCAAAAGCTCGTGGTACAATTTTGTTGGGCGTATGCCTGTTAGCGAACCATAAGGCAATGTCGTTTTTGTGATGTCGGACAAAATATCATAAAGCATAATTTTAGCAAGCCTTTTAAGCTCGCTTTTTTGTTTGATTTGTGGCAAATCTCCAAAATAACCCCGATTTTCAAAATGTTTTTGCTTAAAATCAAGTTGAATAATGTCACTTTTGTCATCTTTTTTCAAGTTGATTGAAATCACATTTTCCGTTTGATTTTCATCAAAAATTATATTCGGAGAAAAGGCTCTTACCACATCCATAAAATCGGGAAGAAACTCGCTGTTCGTAACAATTTTCAGCTCCATAAAATCATATTCCTTTCTCTTTCGTACTGCATTGTTGTGGAGTCTCCATGTCCTGGAAGAACAACATAATCTCCCGGCAGACCAAACAGCTTAACTTTGATAGAATTTTTTAGTGCCTCAAAAGAACTATCCTCAAAATCATATCTGCCATAACTATCCAAAAACAAAGTGTCTCCTGAAAAAACAACATTTTTCACAACAAAGCTTACTCCACCAGAAGAATGCCCAGGAGTGTGAATCACTTTAATTTCAAGCCCGTCAAACTGCAAAACATCCCCGTCCTCAATAAAATTATCACAACTAAACGGCTCTATTCTGAACCTTTTTAGCCAATCAAGCATAATTTCACCTGTACATTTAGGGTTGTCCAGCTTGTGAATATATACAGGTACATTTTCTTGCATAAAAGGAGCAACGCCTTTGATATGATCAAAATGTCCGTGAGTCAAAAGCACTGCCATAACTTCAAGTCCTTCTTCCTCGACTTGTGCTTTCACAATTTTTGATGCTGGGTCAATAATCACGCATTTATTGCCACATTTTACAATATAACTGTTATTTTGCAATCCACCATTTACAATTTTTTTTACGCTAAAGCCATCATATTCTGTGTACATCAAAAACTCCTTCTATACTTTGCAATTTATTTATCATTTCATCAAGCTCTTGAATATTGGTAATTTCCACACTTATTGTGATTACCGCCTTCAAATCCTCTCTTGTTTTAAGGTTGACTGCATTGAGCGTTTGCTTTCTGTTTGCAAAAAATGTGGTTACATCAACCAAAAGCTTAGATTTGTTGACACAAATAACTTCCAAAGTTGCTGTGAATTGAGAGGACATATTTTGCGACCAGTTTGCCTCAATAATTCTTTCCTCTTCAATGTTTTTCATATTTGGGCAATCTGCTCTGTGAATGGAAACACCTCTGCCACGGCTGATATAACCCACAATCTTATCGCCTGGCACTGGATTACAACAATGTGCAAGCCTAATTAAAAAGTCATCATATCCTCTGATAAGCACCCCTGTACCTTTTTTGTTGGATGATTTTACATTTTTTGCACTGCTGATTATTGGTGGCATTTCTGCCCCAGACTTTTTAAAGCAGTCAATCAATTTTAAAATGACTTTGTTTGTTGTTAGGTTGCCATAGCCGATTTCTGCATAAATATCGTCCATATTGCCATTTGCACCATAACGATTTTTGAAGTATTTAAGCCACTCTTCATTGTTAAGCAATGATGACAAATTGTAATTTCTGTGTTTTGCCTCACGCTCCAGCATTTCTCTGCCACGCTTGATGTTTTCTTCCCTCATTTCTTTTTTGAAATAAGCTCTTATTTTGTTTCTTGCGCTGGCAGTTGCCACAAACTTAAGCCAGTCACGGCTTGGACCTTTTGAGGCATTAGAAGTGATAACCTCCACAATAGAGTTGTTTGTAAGACGAGTGTTGATTGGCACAATTTTTCCATCCACTTTAATGCCAACACACTTATTGCCTACCTCTGTGTGCACTGCATAAGCAAAATCTATGCCTGTTGCACCTTTTGGCAGGCTGACAACCTTGCCTTTTGGAGTGATTACAAACACCTCATCCGGATACAAATCCACCTTAAGCGACTGCAAAAACTCTGCATTGTCACGCAAATCTTTTTGCACTTCCATAATGCTGCGTATCCATTGCATACGATTGTCCATTATGCTTTGTTCTTGACCAAGTCTGCCTTCTTTATATTTCCAGTGCGCAGCGATACCAAACTCTGCAATATCGTGCATTTCGTGTGTTCTGATTTGAATTTCAAACGGAGAGCCATATTGAGAAATGACCGTTGTGTGCAAAGATTGATAGTTGTTTGTTTTGGGCATTGCAATGTAGTCTTTAAATCTGCCCGGTAATGGTTTCCACATTGTATGAATTGCACCCAAAACTGCATAGCAATCTTTGATTGTATCCACAATAATTCTCACGGCAATCAAATCATAAATTTGCTCAAATTCTTTGCCATTTTGCATTTTTTTGTAAATACTATAAAAATGCTTTGGTCTGCCGTTTACATCGCCATCAATTTTCATTTCAGCAAGTTTTGCTTTTATATCTTTTACGACATTTTGCACAAATTCTTGTCTTTCCACCTTTTTGGCAGAAATCTTTTGCACCAACGCGTAGTAATCATCTGGGTTAAGATACCTCATTGCAAGGTCTTCAAGTTCTCCCTTGATTGTACCCATACCAAGCCTTTCGGCAATAGGTGCATAAATATCCAAAGTTTCCCTTGAAATTTCCTTTTGTCTGTCCGCCGATTTGAAAAGTAGCGTTCTCATATTATGCAATCTATCTGCAAGCTTTATGACAATAACCCTTATGTCATCACTCATTGCAAACAACATTTTCCTCAAATTTTCTGCTTGCTCATCCACGCTTGACTTAAACTGCAATTTGTTCAGTTTTGTCACTCCGTTTACAAGCATAACAACCGATTTGCCAAAAATGCCCTCAAGCTCCTCTTGAGTGTGTGGGGTATCCTCAATTACATCGTGCAAAAATGCAGCCATAACTGTTTCGTAATCCAACCCCATATCAATCAGAATTTCGCTTACTGCACAAGGATGTACAAAATAATCCTCTCCCGATTGACGCTTTTGCCCTTCGTGAGCTTTTTTTGCAAAATCATACGCTTGTTTGATTTTTTCATATTGTTCTGTTGGATATTGGTTTTTTAATTTAATTAGCACTTTCTCCTGCATAAATTAACTCCTTAATCCTTTGATAGATTTGACTATTCTCCAAGCTTGTTTTTACGGAAGAATCCACATAAAAACCACCTTTTAGTTTGATAATTTTTAGTTCATAAAAAACAAACATAGCCATATAAAAAGCTATTTTGTTGCGTCCACCTTGTTTGCAATACTCTGAATATAGCTCGGAAAAACTGCTTATTTTGCTGTTTGCCGAAATGATTTTTCTCAGCTCCACAAATATTGCTCGCATTTGCTCAATATCAGGGAATTTTTCTTTTACCAATGCAAAGTAATCATTCAAAAACTTGTCTTTTACCATGACAACTTGGGCATTCATATTAAGCTTATAATAATCTATTACACCAAGGCTTGGCAATGTGTCAAGAATTACAATTTTTTTGTAATAAGCCAAATTTTGACTTAAGTCCACATCCAAAATCAATCTGTTTAGCGAATTTATATCTGACATTATGCAGTTGTTGCGTTTTATTATTTTGCCACCCAAAAGTTTTGAATATCTCTCAAATGTTTCTGCAGAATACGCAATAAAACAAACTCCATACAAATCATTTTCTATCTGCGTTTTAACATCGGCCTCGTCAATATATTTAATATCAAAAACACTTGAATTGTCATATTTTGCATAGTACGCATACTTGATTGCAAGATACTCTTCATCAAAAGCAAAATTATCCCAATCAAAATCCATTTCTTGCACAATGCCTTGCGCATACAATCTGTTTGCAAATGTCCTCACACCAAAATCACAAAGCATATTAGCTCTTTTACTACTATTGATGTTTTTTAGCTGACCTAAACCATCAAAACACACCATTTCCACATCATTGTTCTTTTTGTATTTTATGTGTTTTGTTGTGGATATCCTACTGAAAATCGGGGTGTTTACACAAATATTATATTTTACCTTTGGATTTTCCATCCCGAAAGGCTCCAATTTGCTAAGTTCGGAAATGCTGTCAAAAGTAAGCTCTTCCATATCTCTTTGCAAATCAAATTCGCTGTGAGGAATAAAAAGACTGGCATCCAAACTTCTTGCATATTCGTTGATTGCAAAGCAAAAAGAATCGATATTTTCTTTTGGGCAAGTGACACCACACGCCATACTATGTCCACCAAAATTGCTCAAAAAAGCTTTGCAACTTGACACGCAATCATAAATATTAATTCCTGCAATACTTCTTGCAGAACCTTTATAAAAATCTCCGTCCGATGTCAGCAAAATGCTTGGACGATTAAACAAATTTGTTATTTTGGCACTTGCAATGCCCAAAACACCTGCCTCCCATTTATCACTATAAACAACGATAATGCGATTGTTAACTAAGTCATAATCTTCCAACATTTTCAAACAATCTTCCACCAAATCATCGGTAAATTGTTGTCTTTCCTTATTGTACTCATTGGCTTGTTCTGCCAAACTTTTAACATAAAAATAATCGCTATCCACAAGCATTTGCACAGCTTTTTTCGAGTCGGACAATCTGCCAATCGCATTTATCCTTGGCACCAATTTAAAAGCGACATCTGTGCTGGTTATCTTTTCATCCGGCTTAACACCTGCCACCTCAAGCAACAATTTCACAGAAAGCCTTGCACGCGAATTGATAATTTCCATGCCATAACTGACAATAATGCGATTATCCCCTTGAAGAGGCACAATATCGGCTATTGTTGCTAGCGTGCAAATATCTATGTAATACATAAGTGCTTTTTCGCCACCAATTGCCTCGCACAATCGAAGAGCAATACCAGCACCACACAATTCATTAAAGGTATTTGGCTTTCTGTCAACCTTTGGATTGACAACTATGCACTCTGGGAGTTCCTCGGGTGGTTCGTGATGATCGGTTACCACAAACTCAATACCCAATTCATTCATTGCATAATCAATATCATCTTTTGCTGTAATGCCACAATCTACCGTGATGATAAGGTCGGGATAAAATTTTTCTGCAATTTCCTCAAGCGCCTCTCTGTTTATTCCATACCCTTCACGCTTTCTGTTTGGGATATAAAAATTTACTTCTGCCCCCACAGATGACAAAAACATATATAAGATTGAGGTTGCACAAACTCCGTCGCAATCATAATCTCCGTATATCACAACAGACTCATTAAAATCAATAGCTTTTTTTATTCTCTCCGCAGCCTCTCGCATACCTGAATAGTTGAAAACTGGAGTAAGATTTTTTATGTCAGGGTGCAAAAAATCTTGAATACTCTCGCTATCATCATAGCCTCGGATAGCCAAAACCTCTGCCAAATCATTGCCACAACCAATAGTTTGACGCAGTTTTTCTATTAAATTTTTATCCACTTTTTTTCTTTGGATAAAGCTACTCATTCATTATCTCCGTATTACGCAATTTGATTTATGCAATGCAAAAACTAACACGCTTTTGTTATGCCACTTACTTACACAACTTTTGCACTAAGCAAAATAAACATTTACATTTCGCAAAAATTATTTATTCTTGCTTTTGACAAACACAATTAATTTACAACTAAATTGAATTATCCTTGATAATTGTAAATGTAATTGATTTCTCCATTATTGTTATTATCAATACCAGCTCCTAAAATCCAATTTGAACCTTTTTCCACAGCATTCCAATCACTTTCGCTGCCTATGAAATTGATATTTTCCAAAGCAACACAACCCAAGAAAGCACCTGCACCGATTTTTTTGATGTTTGTTGCCATGATTGTGATTGTTTTGATTTGTTTGTTGTTTGCAAAAGCATTCTCGCCAATTTCTGTAACTTGATAAGTTACGCCATCATAATCAACAGAATTTGAAACAAATAGCAACTCTGGATAATTTTCCAATTCTTGACTTATTAAAATTGCAGTTTTGTTCACTTTGTTAAGTCCATAAAAAGCACTGCTTATTTGAACAAATATATATCCATCTTCTGTGCTGTTGTTTGAGTTGCAATTCCAAATTACAGGACGATTATCCTCATTCCACAAATTACTCCAAATAGGTGGTTTTTGCGCTGTCACACATTTAATTATCAACTTGCTGCAACCGACAAATGCGCTATCACCAACATATTCAATGTTTGAAGATATTGTGATTTGTTGCAAGCTACTGCAATCTTGAAACATACCTGCACTAATGCTTTTTAAAGTATTAGGCAATTCAAATTGCGTTGGATTATTAATACCAGCAACACTAAGTGAAGTGCAACCTGCAAAAGCGCATATGCCGATTTCTTCCACACCGATTTTTTTGTCACCCTCTACAGCACCTTTTAATACCCAAGTAATATTGCTCAGTGATATGCAATCATTAAACGCATATTTGCCGATTTTTGTCACATAGTTTGTAACCCTTATAGTTTTTAAGTTACTGTTTTTGTAAAAAGCATATTCGCCAATTTCTGTTACAGGATAATTAACTCCATTAAATTCCACTGTTGGAGACAAATTAAAGTTTTCTTTTAAAGGCGATTGTTTTGCAATTTTCAATTGGTTGTTTTTTAAGCCATATTTAACACCATTTTCCACAAAGTAGATGTATCCATCCTCTGCAATATTGTTGTTTTCACAATCCCACACAACTGGATAGTAGCTTGTTTGAACTCGCCATTCAATTGTTTCCCATCCACTTGGCTTGCTTTTTGCCTGTGCTTTGATTGTAATGCCATAACAATTTTCAAATGCACCTTCTGCAATATATTTTACACTATCGGGAATAACAACTTCCAAAAGTCCGTGACAACCAAAGAACGCACCATCTTTGATAGACTCAACTGATTTTGGAATAATAACGCTTGTCATTGATTCTCTTCCAGAAAAAGCATTTTCGCCAATCATGGTAACAGGTTTGCCCTTGTAATACTCAGGGATAACAATATCTGAAGGGATATTTTCTTCCTCGCGATTTACTCCAGTGATAGTATAGCTGTTATTATCGCTATTCAATGCAAACTCAAGCCCGATTGTGCCCTTTATGAACCCACAAAATGCGCAAGTATCCTTGTCGTTAAAAGTGTGTGCGGACTTATCTTTGTTGATATCACAATTGTCACAAGCGTATTGATGGTCTGCATCGTCATAAACTATTTTGTGTTGATGTTGAAAGCCACAATCATCACAAATATAGTCATTGTTGCTGTTAAAGTTATGTTTAACAACATCTTTTGAATAACCACAAACAGAACATTGTTGCCAGTGATTGTTCAAATCTGTTTTCAAAGCAAAAGAGTGTTCCTCTTTATTACCCTCTTCATCACAACCCTTTTTGTTGCAATTATGCCAATGGTAAGTTGCATCATTTTCCCAAGCCTCGTTCCATTCGTGATTATGCTTGCAGGCAACAAGTCCCAAAACTGAGGCACAAAGCAAAAGCATAACACTGAATATTACAACAAATTTTCTTTTCATTTAACCCCTCTTATTAATCTCTATTTTTTTTGCAATCAAACGCAAAAATTTTTGACAAACAAATTTCAATTTAACAACTGCTTAAAAAGATTTTAATTTATTTAAAATCAAATCAACGCTATCAAAACAAACTTTTTTTGATTGCATCGCCTGACAAAAATCAAGCATTTTAAGAAACTTTTATATGTGCTCAAAATTTCTCATATATATTTTAACACATTAATTATAATAAGTCAATTTTAAAATTTTAATTTAGCCATATCCTGCCAAAAAAAATAGAATACCGAAGCAGCACTCAGTATTCTATTATCTATAAAATTAAAATCAACTTAATTTTGTTGTAATTGATATTGTTTTTATTCCACTTTTTCATTGCAATTATCTGTGATTGCATTGCCCTCAATCTCAATATTTATTTGCGTTTGCTCGTTCACAATGCCTGCTTTTGCAAGCTTTTTTGACTCTTTCTTTTTATCTATTTTCACTTTTAATTTGTGGAAAATATCATTGTTTGTTGGAGGTTTTCTTGTGATTGCAATCAAAATTGCTGGCAAAACAAACAAAATCAAAAATGCACTGATTATCGCACCTCTGCCGATAAGCAATGTTACCTGCCCGATAATTGCATTGGTTGTGATTGCATAAACTGCCAAACACAATGCTCCCAAAATGGTTGCAGATGTCAAAATTGACAAACTGCTATCTTTAACAGCTTTAACGCAAGCCTCTTTCACAGGCATACTTGCCATATTCCGTCTGAACTTGGTTGCAAGCAAAATTGCATAGTCCACCGTCGCACCCATCTGCACACTGCTTATTATGATATACGCCATAAAGTTTACAGGTGTGTTGAAGATAAAATTCAATGCCAAATTTATGAAAATACCAAATTCAACAGTACCCATAAGCGCAAGAGAATATTTTGCACTTCGAATTGATAACATCAGTATTATGAAAATTATTATCGCACTTATGCCTGATACAAGTGCAAAATCCTTTGGAGTTACAATGGATAAATCATTGACTGCCTGAGCCATACCAGTGATATAATACTCATCCCCAAACTTGTTGGACAAAACAGATTTTATGTTGTCAAGTAGCACTCCTTCTTCTAGTGACTCTGACTCCGTTTCAATCATAATTGTATACAGCACATATTTATTGTTTGCATAAGCTTTAAGCTGGGGTAAATTCCATTTTATCATAGTGTGCAAACTATCACACATTTCCTTTGGTGCCATTGCATAAATACTGCTGACCACACTCACATGCTCAAGCTTGCCAACCTCGTCAATAAAATCAATATGTGCTTTGGCACTATCTCCGTTTGGTGCACAAATCAAAATACTGTTGCCCATAACCTCAACAACTTGTTGCACTTCAGAAAGTGCCTCCTTATCTTTATCCATTTTCATATAGGAATATGAAATGCTAAGTCCACAATAAATTATTGGCACAAGTGCAAGTAATGCTATTGCAAGAATTGGTTTTCTGCCTTTCACGGCAATTTCTGCTGATTTATTAAACTTAGGCAAATGCACAGGATGCTCAAGCTTTGCAGTTGTTTTGGATGCAAACAACATCAAACAAGGTTGCAACAACACAACCGTAAGCAAGGACATCAAAACACCTTTTGCCAGCACAACGCCAAGGTCGGCACCAATGCCAAACTGCATAAACACCAATGCAATAAATCCACCCACAGTTGTCAATGCAGAGGCACAAACTGTTGAAAAGGTTTTTGGAATGGCTCTTACCATTGCAGTTCTATCATCAAAACACTTTTTACGCTCTTCTCTGAACGAATGCATTAAAAAGATTGAGTAATCCATTGAAAGTGCAAGTTGCAAAATTGCCGATGTCGCAAAAGTGATAACCGAAACATCTTTCAAAATGATATTGCTGCCCATATTAAGCAAAATGCTTATTGCCAAAGTTGTAAGCAAAATGACCGGTTCAAAAAAGCTATTTGTGGTAAGCACAAGCACCAAAATTGCTATGATTACTGCAACAATCAAAAAATATGGCATTTCGCCCGTAACAGTGCCCAACAATGAAGTTGAAATTTCTGCACTGCCACCAACAGCATATTCAAGTCCGTAACTTTCAATTATTTTTTTTGTTTGTTTTAAAATTGCACTTGCCTCATTTGTGCTTGAAGACACAGACATTTGCACCATAATTGTATAAATATCTTCTGCTGGACACAACAGCTTTTGGACTTGCTTATTATCCTTGATTTGTGTTACTAGTTCTTTTACATTGATAACAGTGTTGCCAAACTTGATTTCACCATTTTCATCCCCCATATCGCCAAAAGAATCCAGCGTGCCATACCAAGTTATGCCGTTTTCTCTCACACCTTCCAGTGATTGCATTTTTTTAGTGATTTCCGTCATTTGCTCTGTGCTTGCACCTTTTACGGCAACAATGGCATCACTTTCCATATCAAATGTTTTTTTCAAAAAGGCATATCCCTCAGAGGTTGTCATGTCATCTGGCAAATAGGATATAATGTCCGAATTTATTGGCACAAAAAATAAGCATACAAGAGAGGCTATCAAAATGGTCACAAAAACGATAACGATCGCCAATTTATGTTTTGTTAAAAAAGCAGAAAACTTTTCCATAGCAAACTCCTCCTTATGCTTATTTGTTTTTTATTCAGTTGTGAAAATTACAATACTTAAATTTATGCCTAAGCAGTTTTGACTGCCACTGTAAATGCTTTGTTTGAACACTAACTTTTTAGCGTTTTTGAACAATTTACCCATCAAAAATCGAGGTTAAATTGTTTTTGTAGTGCTAAATTTCAAAATTTATATTTTATGCAAACTTGCAATTAAGTTTTTTTAAGCAAACAAATATTTTAAAATTGCAATGTTAAAATACAAAGTCAAAATTTATCTTCTGTTAAATTTGTTTTGCAATTTTAGCAACAAATCATCCATATTTTGCTCAGGCTTTTTAGGCTTATTGCCTTTAAATCCAGCCTTATCATTTCCTTTAAAGTTACCTTTATTATTGCCAGCTTTAAAGTCTTTATTGTTCTTTTTGTCTTTTCTATCCAAAAGTTTTGGATCTTTAACAGTGCTTTCAGACTTAGGTTTTGCGTTGCTTGCACCTTTTATTGTAAGGCTAATTCTGTTTTTAGCAGGGTCAACACCAATAACTTTTACTGTAACAATATCGCCAACAGTCAAAGCATCTGATGGATGTTTGATGTAATCATTGCTGATTTCACTGATATGTACAAGTCCATCTTGATGTACGCCAATATCCACAAATGCACCAAAGTCAATAACATTTCTTACAGTGCCAACAATTTCCATACCTTCTTTTAGGTTGTTGATATCCATCAAATCATCACGCAAAATAGGCTTTGGCAAGCTGTCACGAATATCTCTACCAGGCTTTTTGATTTCCTCAATAATATCTTCCAAAGTTGGCATACCAATGCCCAATTCATTTGCAAGTTTTGCTTTGCCATAGCTGTTGATTTTTTCTTCCAATTCTCCAAGATTACCACTTGTAACATCTTTTTCTGTAAGCCCAAAAATTGCAAGCAATGCTCTTGTTGCCTCGTAAGACTCAGGGTGTACAGATGTGTTGTCAAGTGCCTCTACGCCATCAGTAATTCTCAAAAAGCCTGCGCATTGTTCATATGCCTTTGGTCCAAGTTTTGGAACTTTAAGCAGTTGTTCTCTTTTTGTGAACGGCTTAGATTTTCTGTATTCCACAATATTTTTTGCAATTGCAAGGTTAAGTCCAGAAACAAAAGAAAGCAATTTGTAAGATGCAGTATTCAAATCTACACCAACACTATTTACGCAATCCTCAACTACACCTTCCAAAACTTCTGTAAGTCTTTTTTGTGGCATGTCATGTTGATATTGTCCAACACCAATGCTCTTAACATCAATTTTGATAAGTTCTGCAAGTGGGTCTTGCAATCTTCTACCAATGCTTACAGCACTTCTTAATGAAACATCATAGTCAGGGAATTCCTCTGCCCCAAGCTCACTTGCGCTGTAAACAGATGCACCAGCCTCACTTACAACCATATATTGCAAAGGTTTATCCAATTTTTTAATCAAGTTTGCAACAAAAATTTCAGTTTCTTTGCTTGCTGTACCATTACCGATTGAAATAACTTCAACGCTGTGCGCTTTGATTAAAGCAGTCAATTTTGCCTCTGCCTCATCAACTTTGCTTTGTGGAGGTGTTGGATAAACAACGCCTGTTGCAAGCACATTTCCGTTTTCGTCAAGCACTGCAACTTTGCAACCTGTTCTGTATGCAGGGTCAAGTGCAAGCACAACCTTATTTTTCAAAGGTGGTTGCATCAAAAGAGGCTTAAGATTTGTTTCAAACATCTTAATTGCACCCTCATTTGCGTTGTCAGTAAGGTCATTTCTTATCTCTCTTTCAATTGATGGCAAAATCAATCTGTCATAGCTATCCTCAGTTGCCTCAAGCATTACATTTGTAAACAAGCAATCTGTATGTACATATTTTGTGTTGATTGTGTTTAGTGCTGTTTCTTTGTCAAGCTTTAAATCAACTTTCAAACAATCCTCTTTTTCGCCACGATTGATTGCAAGAATCCTGTGTGAAGGGATAGCTTTGATCTTTTCTGTATAATCTTTATACATTCCAAAAATGCTACCTTTTTCTGCATCTTTTTCCTCGTCCAAAGTTGTGCAAATATCTCCGATACCAACAAACAACTCTCTCAATTCCTTGCGAACTTCTGCATCATCACTAATACGCTCTGCAACAATGTCCTTTGCTCCGTCAATTGCCTCTTTAATGCTGTTTACGCCCTTTTCTTCATTCACGAAAGGTGTGGCAATTTCAACAATATCTCCGTCCTTCAAATCACTCATAATAATATCTGCAAGGTCAGAAAGTCCTTTTTCAATAGCAACAGATGCTCTTGTCTTTTTCTTCTTTTTGTAAGGTCTGTAAATATCCTCAACCTCAGTCATTGTTTCTGCGTTTGCAACGCTTTCAGCAAGCTCGTCAGTCCATTTGCCTTGAGATTCAATGCTGTTTTTAACCTCTTCCTTTCTCTTTTCAAGATTTCTTAAATATGTCAGGCGATCTGCAAACTTACGCAATGTTTGGTCATCGCAAGTTCCGTGCATTTCTTTACGATAACGGGCAATGAAAGGAATTGTGCACCCCTCATCGATAAGCTTGATAATGTTATCGCTATACTCCTGTTTTAATTCAAATTCTTGTGCTAATCTTTCGCTGATTATCATTTTTTAAGCTCCTTTTCTTTTAATTTGTTATAATCTACTTTGCCAATCGTGGTAAGTGGCAATTCATCCACACACTCTATCGATTTTGGCAAAGAATATTTCATTAAATTAGTTGTAATAATTTGTCTTATCTTTTGCTCTAGCATTGTGGAAAACACAAATCCATCTTTCATTTTCACAAAAAGTTTAAGATAAGGTTTGCCTTTTTGTATAAAATCCACAACACAACATTTATCAATTTCTGTTATGTTTTCTGCAAGCAGATGTTCAATTTCATTTGGGAAAACATTCATTCCACTTATTTTGACCATTCTTTTTAATCTGTCAACAAAAAACAAATGTCCACTCTCTTCCAAATATCCATAATCGCCTGTTGCAAGCCATTTTGTACCTTCGCTATCCTCAAACAAAACTTTGTTTGTAGTTTTCTCATCTTTGTAATAGCCAAGCATTATGTTGTCGCCCGACAAACAAATTTCTCCCTTTTGCAAAAAAGGCAATTTGTTTCTTTGACTATCCACAATGCAAACTTTTATATCTCCCAAAGGTTTGCCAACTGAACCAACTTTTGCGTCGTTTTCCACATTAACATTGCAAACACCTGCCTCAGTCAATCCATAGCCTTCGCACAATCTGCAATCAGAATTGTATTTTTTCATCAAATTATCAAAATTTTGTTTGATTTCTTGTTTAAGCTTGTCCCCACCACAATAGCAATACTTCATTTTCCTCAAATACTTGCCACCAAAGGATTTGACTTTTATCAATTTTTCGTACATGGATGGAACACCTGTCATATAAGTTGCTTTTTCTCGTCTTACAACCCTTGCAAGAGATTTTGGCTTGAACATTGGCACCAATATGCACCTTGCACCAGCTGTCAAAGTTGAATGCATGCACACTCCAAGTCCAAAAATGTGAAACATTGGCAACACCATAAGCATACTTTCGCCTTTTTGCACTTCGTCTCCAATCAAAGTGCGAATGCTGTAACTGCACTCATTTATTGCACGATTAGGTATCATTGCTGTTTTTGGTACACCAGTTGTTCCACCAGAATGAATAAACGCTGCAATCTCCTCGCCTATTCCTTCATAATGCTCACGCTCGCATGCAATTTTATCTTGTTTTTTCAAAAACTCACTGAAAAAGATAGCCTTTTCACAAGTCAATTTTGGTTTTTTCTTGCTCATATAAACATTGTAGCCAAATTTATAAACATTTTTAAGATAATCAGATGCCCTGCAAAGCACACAAAAAATATCCATACCAGCAAGAACATCTTTATGCTTATTAAAAAACAAATCAAATACAAAAGCAACTTTGCTGTTGTGAGTTTTAATAATCTCTCCCAAAGCTTTTGACGGCACCAAAGGATGAATTAAGTTGACTGCAATGCCAAGTTTGTTTGCTGCATAAAAAATAATAATTGCATTTGGTATGTTTGGCAAACATAAAGCAATGTTATCTCCACATTTCAATCCTAAGGAATTCAAAGCGTTTGCAACCTTGTCCACCTGCTCAAAAAAAGTGTCAGTAGAAATTCGGTTATTGTAATAAGATATAAGAGGTCTGTTATCTCCCTTATCTCTGCTTTTCAAATATTCATACATGCTGAAATCATTGGATTGTTTCATATTTTTCAATTACTCTGCAAAGTTTTTTCTTTATTACACACGCATTAAAGAACGCATATATGTTGTATTATAGCACTAAACACAAAATATGTAAATAGTTTTTTCTTATTTCATAAAAATTAATGTTTTTTTGCATTTTTGCAATTTTTTTGCTTAATCACAAAACAAATCATATT
Organism: uncultured Christensenella sp.; assembly: GCA_910584975.1. Lineage (GTDB taxonomy): Bacteria > Bacillota > Clostridia > Christensenellales > UBA3700 > MGBC100798. The sequence continues at coordinate 115,244 of CAJUEA010000001.1, read as the reverse complement.
TTAACTTTTTTATTATCAAATATCAAATTCAAAATTTGAAATGTTTTGCAAATAGTATAAGCATTATAATTAATCTTACTTAGCAATCAGTCCGAGATTGTTCGACTGCGTTACACTATGCTCATAATACATTGGCTATGTCATCTTAGCGAATATGAGCCCTCGCTAAATAGCTTTTTTGCGAGGGAGGGGAATGGCTATGATTATCACAACACCAAATCAACATTTTTTTCTTGCACAGCAACTTATATTTGTTTAATGTTCAGTTCCTAATGTTATTTGTACAAAGAACTATCAAATGCTACACTTTAAACAACAAAAAATCGCAAATAATACCGATTTTTGACGGGTTATTTACGATTTTGTTTGATTTTATGTATAGATATTTGTTTACAAAAATATCTTTTGCAATAGATATTATATAACATTTTAAAGCACTTTTGAAAGGAATGTTTTTAGTCTTTCATTTTGTGGATTATCAAAAATTTCAATAGGAGTGTTATCCTCAACAATTTTTCCACCATCCATAAACAGCACTCTTGTTGCCACTTCTTTTGCAAAGCCCATTTCGTGAGTAACAATAACCATTGTCATACCTTCATCGGCAAGTTGCTTAATAAGTTCCAAAACTTCTCCAACCATTTCAGGGTCTAAGGCTGAAGTTGGCTCGTCAAACAACATAACTTCTGGTTTCATTGCAAGTGCTCTTACAATGGCAATTCTTTGTTTTTGTCCGCCTGACAATGTGTTTGGATAAGCATTTGCTTTTTCCTCAAGTCCAATTCTCTCAAGTAGCTCTTTTGCATTGCTTTCAATTTCTTGCTTTCTAATTTTTTTGTACTCTGCTTTTGCATCTTTTGAAAGCTCTTTGTTTGCAATTTTTTGTTTGATTTCAAACTTTAGATATTCAAGAGGCGCAAAAGTGATGTTTTGCATAACAGTCATATGAGGGAAAAGATTGAAATGTTGAAATACCATTCCCATATTTTTTCTCACCAAATCTTCATTTGGTTTGACAATTTTAACTTTATTTGACTTATCCTTTTGGTCGCCATAAATTTCAAGATTGAAATCAAGCTGTCTTTGCAATTCACCACGCAAAACTACTTTTGCAGTGATTTTATTGTTCAAAGCAGAAATTTTTTGTGCATTCAATTCTTCATCTTGTTTTTTCAAAAATTCAGACTTTTGTGTCATTTTGCCAATTTTTTTGTCAAAGTTTTTGATTTTAAAATTGTGATATTTCTTTGTAATTTCAAAAAGTCTAGGATAAAAAGTAATCTCATCTCCTTTAAAATACAAATGTCCGATAGTTGGCTTTTCAAGCAAATTCAAACATCTTAAAAATGTTGATTTACCACTGCCTGATGGACCGATTACGGCAACTTTTTCGCCTTTTTTAATGTCAATGTCAATGCCATCTAAAACAACAAGGCTACCAAAATGTTTGTGTAAATTTTTAACGCTTATCACTTCTTGATAACCTCCTTTCTACAAATTTCATAAGTTTTGTCAACGCCAAAACTAACACCAAATAAAATACTGTTGCGATTATCAATGGCATAAAGAATTGGAATGTTGAACCAGTTATGTTGTTTGCCGCTTTTGTCAAATCAAGAATACCGATTGAACCAACAATCGCAGTTTCTTTGATTAAGGCAATAAACTCATTTCCAAGTGGTGGAATGGCATTTCTTAGTGCTTGTGGAACAATTACTTTTGCCATTGTTTTTCCATAAGACATACCAAGTGACCTGCCTGCCTCCATTTGTCCTTTGTCAACAGACATAATTCCTGCACGGAAAATTTCGGCAACATAAGCACCACTATTCACACCAAAAGCGATGGAGGCAACAACAATAGGAGCATCAAATGTCAAAATTACAAAATACATAATGTATAACTGCAACATCATTGGGATACCACGGATTATTGCAACATAGGCACTGCAAATTTTGTTAAGAATTAGCAATTTGCCTGTATTCATATGTATATTTTTAACAACAGCTATCATTAAACCAATGACAATACCTATACAAACGGCTAGAAGGGACATGACTATTGTGTTAGCCATGCCCTGCAAATAAGTCATCCATCTGTTATTTTCTAAAAAGACTGTTTTAAAGTCATCAATAATATTACACAACAGAATTGTATTCATAGAACCTCTTATTTTTTATCGTTTTCAACCAAACCTTTTGCAACATATTCATCAATAACGATAGCTGCAATTTTACCATTCTTTAAATCTTGATACGCAGCCATAACTTTATCATATGATTTTTCAGCAATTGCCTTAGCATCAATTTCGCCTTCTTCAATAGCTTTGTTGAAATCTTCTACAACAAATTGACCAGTAGTTGATGCTTGGAAACCTACTTTTAGTCCTGCAAGTTGGTCAATAGTTTTGTAGCTGTTAGCTTCATCTGAAATAATATATTGAATAGTTTTGATATATGGATTAGCAAAATCAACTTGCTCTTTTCTTTCCTCAGTAACTGTTATACCAGCAGCACCAATGTACATATCGTTGCCAGCAACTTCTGGAATAACTGATTTAAACTCTGTATTTTTTAATTTAAGTTTAAAATTGTTTGCCTCTGCAAAAGCAATCATAAGGTCAACATCAACACCAATAACTTGATTTACAGCACCTTCGCCACCACCTTCATACTCATATGGAGCAAATCCAGCCTCTGTTACCATTGTGATTTCAGCACCAGTATTGTCATTAAGTACACTTGCTGTGATTGGTTTTTCTTGAGTTACACCAGTGTGATACTCTAAAGATTTATCAATCAATTGTTTTGTTGAGTCAAGGCTGAAAAATGCATTTAGTTTGTCAATCATTGCAGTGTTACCCTTTTTTACAGCAAATGCATATTCTTCCAATTCTTGATCCTCTGCTCTTAAAGCAACTGCCTTAGTAAATTCGTATTTTGTACAGCCAGCTAGTATTGTAGTAGCAACAACGGCTGTAACAAGTACCATAACTGAAATAAATAATGATTTAAATTTTTTCATTTTTATGTCCTCTTTTATTTTAATTTTCTTGTTTTGTGTTTATATTCTATCACTACTTTATGCAAAAAGCAAGCGATTTGTTGCATATTTTTTGTATATTTTTAAAATTTTATTCAAAAATTGCCAAGTTTATGCATAATCTATACATTTTGAATTAATTTTATACATTTTTCTGTTTTATTGCAATAAATTCGCCATTTTCAAGGCTTACTTCGCCGTCAATTGCCTTGTTATCTAGACAATTTATTTCATTTTTAAGCATAACACACTTTTTTTCGCCACTATTATTGAATATAAATTGTATATTTTGTGAATAATCTGTACTTTTTCGTATAATGTGTAACAAGCCCTTATCTGCAAAAATTTCCATTGTCCCACTAAAAGCTTTTTTGTACTTTTTGCGAAGTGTGCCCAACGACTTGTAATGTGAAAGCAACTCTGTATCCATATTGTCCCAAGGGAATGGTCTGCGATTGATTGGGTCTTCATACCCCTCAAGTCCAACTTCGTCGCCATAAAAAATTGTTGGCAATCCCGGCAATGCGTACAAAATTGCTGTTGCAAGCTTTAGCCTTGCTTTTGCAGCTTGTTTTTTATCCTTAGGCAATCTAATATGTAACCTATCCTCTTTTGAGGTGTTTGAAATGTCAAAATCACACATTGTATTAATTGCCCTTACGGTATCGTGAGTACCCAAAAAGTTCATACAAGAATTTAAAGCACAAAGTGGGTAATTTTCGTAAATTGACATTATATTATTGATAAAAATATTTATATCCTTATTCCAAACATACTCAATAATTGCATTTTTGAAAGGATAATTCATAACGCCGTCCAGCTGTTTGCCTTGAAAATAAGGTCGTCTTTCGCTGTATGCTATTTTTGAAGAGGCATCTTCCCACACCTCACCAATGATATAAGCATTTTTATCCACTTTTTTCACGGTTTTTCTTATGTCATTTACAAATTCAATATCCAATTCGTCCACAACATCAAGACGCCAACCTGCTAGTCCAAACTTTGTCCATTTGTCAAGCACGCCATTTTCGCCTAAAATAAACTGCCTGTAACTTTCGCATTTTTTGTTTACTGTTGGAGTTACTGTTATCCCCCACCAACAACCATACTCATTGGGATAATTGATGAAATAATACCAATCATAATATGGAGATTTTATACCTTGATATGCACCAAAAGAATCATACTTCCCGTACTTGTTGAAATACTTGCTATCACTACCTGTGTGATTGAAAACTCCGTCTAGCATTATGCCAATGCCCTTTTGTTTTGCACTTGCAATCAATCTGGAAAAAGAATTTTCACTGCCAAGCAATTCGTCAATGCACATATAATCGCCAGTGTCATACCTATGGTTTGAGCTTGACTTGAAAATTGGAGAAAGATAAAGCATAGTAACGCCCAAATCTTTCAAATAGTCAAGCTTATCTTCAATACCTTTGAAATTGCCTCCAAAAAAATCATTTGCGCGAAAAACTCCGTCACTATCAATAATTGTAACATCTTCATTCCAGTTTTTCAGCACACCATCTTTGTTCCAAACGCAATCTTTATCCTCGCCTTTGTTAAATCTATCCACAAAAATTTGATAAACAACGCCACCACTTTGACGAATAGGAGCAAACTCGCCGTCATAAATAGTCAGCTGATAAGCCTCGCCATTTTGCAAAAGTTCACCATATTTGTTTTTGCCAAATTCAAAGCTGCCAAGCTCTGTGTTTGTGACAAATTTATACCAATAAAGCCCTGCATCATCAATCTTTAATGACAAATCAAAAACAGAAACTCCCCCTTCTTTTTCGCCATAATTCATTTGATAATAAACATCTTGCTCGCCATCTTTTGTAAGCACCAAATAAACACTTTCCACAAAAATTCCATCTTTTGCCTCAAACCTAAAATCAATTTGTTTGCCACAGGAAACTGCACCAAAAGGTTTTTTGTACTTTAAATCTCTGCTGTTATAATAAAAAATCATATTATATCCTTTTAATTGTTAGTTTAAATATCTGTAGTAAATTGCAGTTAAATATTAGCCGATGTATCTTTTTCCGTCCAGCAATAGCCTGCATTTTTTATTGTCAAAAGTTGTCCTGCAAGTTCGCCTTTTTCTAGCAACTTTCTAAGTTTGCTGATGTAAACTTCAACCACAGAAAAAGTTGTTTCGCTCTCAAATCCCCACACTCTGTTGAACAAAGTGTTTTTTGACAAAATGATTTCTTTATTTCGGATTAAATACTCAAACAAATCATACATCTTTGCCACAATTTGAACATCTTCGCCGTTAATTTTCACACTGCGCTCAAAGAAATTTACTTGCAAACTTTTAAATTCATAAAGATTCACTCCAAAATCCTTGTAATAACGCCTCAAAACAGACTTGATTACGGCAAGCAACTCTTCATCAGTGAAATCGCTGGTTAAAAAACTATCTGCACCACTATTTAAAAGCTCAATTTTTGATGCGACATCATTATCTTCAGACAAAACAATAAGTGGCACACCACACTCCAATCTAAGGTTTGTAACCATATTTTTTGTTGCAGACTTTGCACCATAATGCCCAACCAAAATCATATCATATTTGTTTGCTGTTGCAAGTTCAAGTCCTCTGTCCAAATCAAATGCTTGATCGCAACTGCCTTTCAACTCTTCACAGATTACACAAAGCCTGTTGCTTTTTGTTTCATCCTGCTCTACAACTAAAATTTTCATAATTGCCCCTCTCCTAGTTGTTTAATATGCTTTATTAATATGCAAGCAAATTTTCTTTCCTCATAATTGAACTTATAATTTGCATATTTTTTTATTTTTCTCAATATTTTTACACTTTTTCAGCAAAAAAATCAATTTACCCACGATTTTTGAAAGGTTATTTGAAATTTCTTTGTCTCAACACCTCAAAAGCCACAATGCCTGTTGCAACAGATGCATTAAGCGAATTTATATTGCCTTTCATCGGAATACTGATTGCTTGATCGCACAATTTTCTAGTCAAAGTTTTAACGCCTTTGCCTTCACTGCCGATAACCAAAGCCACATCGTCTTTCATATCCACATTATACATTGTGTCTCCATCTGCCTCTGCACACAGCACTTTTACAAAATCTTCTTTAAGCTCACGGATAGCGTCATTGATATTTGTTACCATTGCAACTTTAACATAGTTGCTTGCTCCACTGGAAACTTTAACAACTGTTTCAGTAACCATACAAGCCCTGTGTTTTGGGATGATAACGCCATGAGCACCACTGCACTCTGCAACTCTTAAAATACTGCCCACATTATGAGGGTCTTCCACTCCGTCAAGAATAAACAAAAAAAGTTTTTCTCCCTTGCTTTTTGCAAGCTCTTTCATTTGACTGATTGTGGAATACTTGAAGTCATCAGCAATAGCAATGTAGCCTTGATGTCTTTTTGTTTCGCTCATTTTGTCAAGCACAACTTTGTCGCAAAATACAAATCTAACGCCTTTTTCCTTTGCAAGTCCAACCAAGTTTTCATTGTCGTGAATACCTTTTTGCACTTTAAGCTCGGATATTGCAACGCCACTTTTTATCGCCTCTTTAACGGCATTTTTGCCTTCAATAATCATAATAAACTACCTTTTCCACCACGGGTTTTCTTCTTTGCAAGTACTTTGTGATATTTTTAATGTTAATCACAACACTAACCTCTTTTGCTCAACCAATTTGCTTTAAATTTGTGTTTTTGTAAGTGGTGAATATTATTTTATATCCATTTGTCTCAACTGGCTCACTTTGATAAATCAATTGATAATCTTTGTTGTTGTCAAGATTTTCAAAAAAAGTATCTGCCCCACCAATTGCATCAACCTTTGTTACCAAAACTTCACTGCAATAAGGAAGTAACGCCTTGTATATACTTGCACCACCAATAACATAAACATCGTTGGTATCATATTTTTGAAGTTCTGCAAACAGCGCCTCTAGTGACTTAACCACAACACAATCATTATGGCTAGCACTGCGAGATAGTACAATGTTTATCCTGTTTTTAAGTGGTGCCCCATTTGGGAAAGATTTTAGCGTATTATTCCCCATTACAACAACTTTATTTAAAGTTGTCTCTCTAAAAAATTTCATATCTGCCGGAATGGAAAACATTAAATCATTGTTTTTTCCAATTCCCCATTCCAAATCTGCGTGTAAAATTGCTTTCATATTGTATCCTTATTCTGCCACTGGTATGTCATATTTTTTGTCGTTGCACTGATAATCAACCAGTTTAAAACTATCCACAGTAAAATCATAAAAGTTTTTAATGCTCTTGTCAACTTCAAGCTTTGGAGCAGCAAATTGTTTTTGAGCAATAATCTCTTTTACCATAGGAATATGCCTGTCATAAATATGTGCATCTGCAATGACATGAACAAGTTCGCCCACCTTAAGTCCTGATACTTGTGCAAACATAATAAGTAAAATTGCATATTGAACAACATTCCAGTTGTTTGCTGTAAGCATATCATTTGAACGCTGATTTAAAATTCCATTTAATGTATCGCCAGAAACATTGAAAGTCATTGAATAAGCACAAGGATACAAATTCATTTCGTGTAAATCTGCAAAATTGTATATATTTGTCATAATTCTGCGACTAGATGGATTGTTTTTTAAATCAAAAAGCACTCTGTCAACTTGGTCAAACTCCCCTTCGCGATAAATATGTTTTACGCCCAATTGATAACCATATGCCTTACCAATAGAGCCATTTTCATCTGCCCATTGATTCCAAATTTTTGAGTTTAAATCTTTTATATTGTTACTTTTCTTTTGCCATATCCACAAAAGTTCATCAACGCAAGACTTGAAAAAAGTTTTTCTTATTGTCAAAATAGGAAATTCCTCATTCAAATTATACCTGTTTACTATACCAAACTTTTTCACTGTGTGCGCTGGGGTGCCATCACTCCATTTTGGGCGTACTGGCAAATTTGTGTCCCAAACACCATTATCCATAATATCTTTCATATTTTGAACAAAAATTTCATCAGCCTTACTCATATCTACTCCTTTTTATTTGTTGTTATAATTTTGACAATATCTGCCAATTATTCATTGAGCTTTTTCAATAATATCAAACAATTCTTCCAATCGCTCATTTTCTCCTAAAAGATACAAATACCCAATCACAGCCTCAAAACCACTCGCTTTTTTATAGTCTGCCACACTGGCATGCTTTGCCATTGTGTTCATATGAGTGTTTCTTGCTCTTTTGAAAACTGCAATTTCTTCCTCACTCAAAGCAGACATAATGTCATCCATATATTTTGCCTGTGCTGACGCTTTAATTTGCGCTGATTGCAATTTGTGCAATTCCCCTGCTTTTGCCGTTGAAGTGCAAGAAAGCTTTGTTCTCACCATAAGCTGTTGCACGCTATCGCCAACAAAAGCAAGCACAAGAGGATTAAGTTCCAATATCTCTTTTTGTGTCAAATATTCTTTTGCAATAGGTAAATATCCTTTCATACTCAACCTTTCAAACGCTCAAAACTATATTTAAGCCTTCTTACGCTTTCTGCTTTTCCAAGCAAATCAGCCATTTCAGTTGCACCACCAGGAGTCATTTGAGCACCTGTCAAAGCAAGACGAATTGTCAAATAAACTTGACCTTTCTTATAACCTCCTTCCTCAACAATTCTTGCAATGATATTTTGCAAATTTTCCTCACTGAAATCGTCTGTTTCTTCAAATTCCGGAATGCTTTTTTCAAGAATTTCAAGTGCAATCTGCTTGTCCATTTTGTTTTTCTTATTTTCGTAAAGCTCTAAGTCATAGCCTTCAAACTCCTCAAGAAAATCAATTTTTGATGGTATATCGCTCAAAATCTCCACCCTAGGAATAAGCAATTTTGCCAGTTTTTTGTAATCATATTTGTTTGCAGCTTTGCTCAGCTCAAAAAATGGATTTGCAAGTTCAACAAACTCTTCCTCGCTAAGCTCTTTGATATATTGTGAGTTTAGCCATTTCATTTTTGCCTCGTCAAGAATACTTCCACTTTTGCTGATTCCTTTGACATCAAAAGCCTCCATAAGCTCTGCCATTGTCATTTTTTCTCTGTTATCTGATGGTGCCCAACCTAAAAGCGCAATGTAATTGACAATTGCAGGAACCAAATATCCTTTTGCCAAAAAATCCTCAAAGTTGGCATCGCCGTGGCGTTTTGAAAGTTTGTGTGTTGCATCTCTCATAATAGGAGGTAAATGCATATATTGTGGGCGCTCCCAACCAAATGCATCATACATAAGGTTGTATTTTGGAGTGCTAGACAAATACTCCATACCACGAATAACATGTGAAATTTTCATCAAATGGTCATCCACAACATTTGCAAAGTTGTAAGTTGGCATACCATCACTTTTGATAAGCACGCCATCTTCCATATCACAATTAGGCACACTGATTTCGCCAAAAACCATATCCACATAAGAAGAAACACCTTCAGTTGGAATGTTTTGTCTGATAACATATGGCACACCACTATTAAGCTTTGCTTGCACCTCTTCCTTTGACAAGTTCAAACAATGCTTGTCATATTTTTTAATGCCATTTTCTCCTGCTAAGCTATCCAATCTCTCCTTATCGCAAAAACAATAGTATGCTCCACCCAGTTCCACCAACTTTTTGGCATACTCAAGATAAAGAGACTTTCTTTCACTTTGAATGTATGGACCAACTCCACCATCCTTATCCGGACCTTCGTCGTGTTCAATTCCTGCTTTTTTCAAAGTGTTGTAAATAATTTCAACTGCACCTTCCACATATCTTTCTTGGTCGGTATCCTCTATTCTCAAAATAAATTTGCCATTATTTTTTTTTGCAAAAAGATAACCATAAAGACATGTTCTTAAATTTCCAACATGCATAAAACCAGTTGGACTTGGTGCAAATCTTGTTCTTATTTCCATTTTTATTCTCCTAAATAAAATTATCTTAAACTTATAAACAAATATTTGAAAAACTATTTGTAAAATGTTTTTGTACAAAATGCTGCTTAAACAACACATTTTTTATGTAAACTATTTTTAATTTTCTATAAAACATTGTGTTTAATTTTGCTTTATAAAGCGTTGTTTTAATGTTGTTTTTGTCTGCACAACATCAAACAATCAAAAATTTTTGACAAAAACCTTTCAAAAATCGATACTAATCAATATCTAATGTCTTTTATTTTGCCACCTGACAAGCTTATTTGACCATTAACAATATTCTCTAACCAATGTGAATCCTTAAAAGAAAAATATCCACCTTTTGCAATGATGATATGGTCCTCAAGTGTTATGCCAATCACAGATAATGCAACACAAACTTGTTCTGTCAGCGTTTTATCTTGCAATGATGGTGTTGCGTTGTTTGACGGATGATTGTGAACCAACACAACTCTGCAAGCTTCATTTTTTAGTGCAATGTCAACAACATCTCTCACATTACAAACAGATTCATTCACAACGCCTTTACTCAAAACAACTCTTTTGATAAGTTTACCTGCGCTGTCAATTAGCAGCAAATGAATTTCTTCTTTTGTCAATGTTTCCATTATTGGACGCATAAGTTGCAAACATTCTGCAACATTTCTTATGTATATTGTTTTTTGATTTTTGCTGTAATATCTTCTGCTAATATCACTTAAACTGCTCAAAAACAAAGCTGCGTTGTATGTTACGCCTTTGATTTTTTGCAATCTTTCCACAGATTGGTCAAACACTTCAGACAAACTGCCACACTCTTCAATTATTCTATGAGCAAGTTCGTTGGTATCTTTTCTTGGCACAACAGCATAAAGCAAATATTCCAAAACTTCATGGTCCTGCAAACTTTGTATGCCATATGTCTCAATTCTTTGTCTCATTCTTTCTCTGTGTCCGTCGTGAACTGCCATATTCTCCCCTGCGTGTAAACTTTTAAGTAAAAGCAAATAAAATCAAAAAACAAGCTTGATTTTGTAATAAAAAAATTATACAAAACTATTATAGCATACTTTAAAGCTTTTTTGCAATATTTTAAATAACTTTATTAAAATTAGTTCTCATTTAATGAAAGATAGTATATACTAGTAATTGAAAAGATTATTTTTAACAAATTGCTGACATTTTATCGGCAAAAATCTAATGGAGTGAATATGAATTATTTTGACGAATATATAAAAGCTACTTCTGAACTTATCAAAATCAATAGTGTGGAAAGTGCCCCTATCGACAACAAGCCTTTTGGCGTGGGCGTTGACGACTGTTTGCGCAAAGCTTTGAGCATTGCAGAAGAGCTTGGATTTAAAACTTTTTACGGAAATGGATATTATGGCTATGCAGAAATTGGCGAAGGCGAAGAAATGCTTGGTATTCTTGGGCATTTGGACACTGTGCCAATAGGCAACGACTGGGATATTCCTGCACTTGGTGGAGATATTATCGGCGAATATTTGTGTGGCAGAGGCGTGCTTGACGATAAAGGTCCAATTATTGCAACTCTTTTTGCAACAAAAGAACTTGTTGACAATGGTTTTGTGCCAAACAAAAGAATCCGTATTATCTTTGGTTGTGATGAGGAATCAGGCTGGGAATGCATAAACAAATATTGTGAATGTGAAGAAATCCCTACAATTGCCTTTACTCCTGACGGAGATTTCCCAGTTATAAATTGCGAAAAAGGCGTTGCTTATTTCAATGTGCATATGAAAAAACCTAGCTACTTGTTTGATATTCAAGGTGGTGAGCGTGCAAATATGGTTATGGACAAAGTAACTTGCACTATTTCAAACGACTTTGCAAGCATTTTGCCAAAAGACAATGAATACGGAGTGATTATTGAAGGCAATACTTTGACTGCAATCGGAAAATCTGCACACGGTAGCAGTCCACATTTGGGTGACAATGCCTTGTGGAAAATTGTTAAATTTTTGGGTGGATATGACAGCAATGCAAAAAATATTGCAAACATAATCTGCAACACTGACGGATCAAACTATGGTATTCAATGCGAGGACGAAATAAGTGGAAAGCTGACAATCAATGTTGGAACTATCACAAGCGACAGCGAAGGCATTACTTTCAGCCTTGATATAAGACACCCTCTTTGCATCACTCGCGAGCAACTTTATGAAAAACTGACTCATACTTTTGCAAACGGAACCGTGGAATATGGATTTTTCCACAACCCACTTTATATTGAACCAACTCACCCACTTTGCACAAGTCTACTTAAAGCTTATGAAAGCGTAACTGGCGAAAAATTACAACCAATTACCATCGGAGGTGGAACTTATGCAAGAGCCTTACCCGTAGCAGTTGCTTTTGGTCCAATTTTCCCAAATCAAGAATCTACAATTCATCAAAAGAATGAAAGAGCAAAAATCAGTGACTTGCAAAAAATGTATAACATTTACTTAAAAGCCATTGAAGAACTTGCAAAGTAATTTTAAGATAACAAAAAATCTATATAACTGCAAAAAAGATGCGAAATCATACCGCATCTTTTTTTGTTGAATATTTTATCAAATTTCAATTTTAATATAAACTTACACAAAACTCAAAAACATTAAATTTTCAATGTAAAATATTAATTAAATCAAAGTTAGTATCGATTTTTGGACTGTTTTTGCAAAAAATTAAACAAGTTATGAAAAAACTGACGGATGATATCCGTCAGTTTTTACTGTTTTTAATATTTATTTTTATTAATTGATTGTATGATTAATAAATTTCTTTTTATATTAATTAATATTAATAAAGCTTATTTACCACGCTCTTCCATTTTAATTCTGATTTCGTCGCAGTTAATACCAACGATTGGCTCGCCCAAGTCTTCAGAAAGTTTTGCAATCAAATCAAAATCCATATAATTTTCAACTGATCTTACGATTGCATCTGCTCTTTTTGCAGGATTGCCAGATTTGAAAATACCACTGCCAACAAACACACCTTCTGCACCCAAATGTCTCATTAGCACTGCATCTGCAGGAGTTGCAACGCCACCTGCTGAAAAGTTTGGAACTGGCAATTTGCCATTTTCGTGAACAAACTTAATCAAATCATAAGGCACTTGAAGTTTTTTAGCCTCTTCATAAAGCTCGTCAGCACTCATTGATTTTACTGCGCGCATTTGAGCTTGCATTGCTCTCATATGTCTTACAGCTTGAACAACATCGCCTGTGCCTGCCTCGCCTTTTGTTCTTATCATGCTTGCACCTTCTTGAACACGACGAAGTGCCTCGCCCAAATCTCTTGCGCCACAAACAAATGGAGCCTTGAAAGCCATTTTGTCAACATGGTAAACATCATCTGCAGGAGTCAAAACTTCACTTTCGTCAATAAAGTCAATATTAATAGCCTCAAGCAATCTTGCCTCAATAAAATGTCCAATTCTGCATTTTGCCATTACCGGAATTTTAACAGCTTTTTGAATTTCTCTGATCATTTTAGGGTCGCTCATACGACTAACGCCACCCTCTCTTCTGATGTCAGCAGGAACTCTCTCCAAAGCCATTACAGCACCAGCACCAGCAGCCTCAGCAATTTTAGCTTGCTCAACATTTGTAACATCCATAATAACTTTGCCTTTCAAACTTTCAGCAATCGGATTATTAATCTTATACATATATATTTCTCCTTAAAAATTTATAATTTTCTTATTATTTGCTTTTGCAAAATTTCTATATTTATTTTAGCACAACTTTGCAATCATTTACAAGCAATATAAAGAAAATTATCATAATTTTATTTTTTATCAGCTATAAAAAAGCTTTATTTTTAATCTACCAAACAGATTTTTCAATCGCTTTTTTGTAGCCGTTTGCACCTCTTTGCACGCACTTTGAAACTCTGCTTAATGTTGCAGAGGATATTCCAGTTGCAGCAATAACCTCATTATAAGTATGTCCGTCAAGCAAAAGCTTTGCTGCTCTCAATCTTTGTGCCATTTGCTCAATCTCCTTGTAAGTGCAAAGGTCCTCCAGCAATGCTCTGCATTCCTCTGTATTATCAATATCTGTTATTGCCCTGTACAAATCTGGCAAAAATTCTTCATAGTTTGACATATTTTACCCCTTTATGCTTTTAGTATTTTATCCATAAAACTTCTTGTTCTTTGCTCGGTTGGATTATCAATAACCTCTTTTGCATCGCCATACTCAAGAATTGTTCCACCATCCAAAAAGATTACTTTGTCAGCAACTTCCCTTGCAAACATAATCTCGTGAGTTACAATAAGCATTGTTGTTTTGTTGTCTCTAAGTCCACTGATAACTTTTAGAACTTCGCCAGTAAGCTCAGGGTCCAAAGCAGATGTTGGCTCATCAAAACACAAAATTTCTGGAGACATACAAAGTGCCCTTGCAATTGCAACCCTTTGTTTTTGTCCACCACTTATTTCACACGGATAAGCATTGATTTTGTCAGAAAGTCCAACTTTTGCAAGTTGCTCTTCTGCAATCTTGGTTGCCTCCTCCTTATCCATACCTTTAACAAGCATTGGTGCGATAATAAGATTTTCAATAACAGTTTTGTGTGGGAAAAGATTGAAATCTTGAAAAACAAGTCCCATTTTCAATGCTTTTTCTCTCAAAACTTTGTCAGTTGGATAGATGCTTGCATTTATTTCGCTAAGTGGCCTGCCATCTTTGTCAGTTGGAATATATTTTTGGAAAAATTTATATTTATATGTGTTTTCCACATCAACTTTAACAAAAAATTTCAATTTTTTCTTGCCGTATTCTTCTATTTTTTTTGAAAAACACAATTTTTTTCCTGCGCCACAAGGCACTTTTTGCACAAACATAAGTTTTGGTTTTACAGGTTGAGGTTCGCTTGAAACAATTTCCTCCCCACCTATCCAAATACTTCCACTTTGTGCCCTTTCCAAAAATGTCAAACACCTTAAAAGTGTAGATTTTCCACCACCACTTGAACCGATTATGGCAATAACTTCGCCTTTTTTCATACTGAAAGTTATATCTTTTAAAACATGGTTAAGTCCAAAAGATTTGTTAAGATTTTTAACTTCCAAAATGTTTTCTGTTGTATCATTTTTCTGTTCATCCAAAGGAGAAACTATTTCATTTACAATATTATCTAAATTATCTTTCATAATTACTCCTTATCTGTACCTATTTGTACGCTTTTCAAGCTTTGCAAATAATATTGACAAAATTCCAACAAAAGCCAAATAAAACAATGCAGTTGCAAAGAATGGCGCCAAATATCCCTTGTTCAAAAAGTCTTGTCCTGCAAAAATCAACTCTGCCAAACCAATGATTCTTGCAAGCGAAGTATCTTTTACCAATGTTATAATTTCATTGCTCATTGGTGGCAAAATATTTTTATAAATTTGTGGCCACGCAACTTTAATAAATGCTTGACTTTTTGTCATCCCCAAAACTTGACATGCCTCATACTGACCTTTTGGAACAGCATCCATTCCACCTTTGAAGATAACGGAAAAATAGCACGCATAGTTTATTGAAAAGGCAATTAATACGGCAATAAATTCTTCACGGATACTAAAGCCCCAATCCAAAAGCCCTGGAACATAATAAACAACAATGATTTGCAACATCAGTGGAGTACCTCTTATTATCCAAATAAAGGCATCCATTAAATACTTGATAGGCTTGAATTTGCACTTTTGCAAAAACGCAAATAATAGTCCTAAAGGCAAAGCAACGGCAAGGGTAGCAAAAAATATTGCTACCGTCATGCCGAAACCTTCAAATAAATCTATAACAACTTGTTGTATATCCATATTTTATCCTTGTTTTATTTGTCCAACTCAATGCCCATTGGTGCATTTACAGTATAGCCAATTACAACTTTCTTTTTGTTTTTCAACTCGCTCTTCCACTCGTCGCCAGTTAAGCTAGTTGTCCAAGTCATTTTAACTTTTCTGCTAGATAGACCATATGTCTCTGCAATTTCACTATACTTAGTATCTTGCAACTCAACCAACTTGCTGTTAATGAAGTCAATAAGTTTTGTGTTGCCTTTTTTAGCTGCTACACCATACTCTTCTGCTTGTTGCTCATAATCACTGATAGTAACAATTTTCAAATCAGTATAGCTACCATCTTTTTGATTTAGCAAATAGCCTGCCATTGTTGAGTCAATGATTGCAAGGTCAGATTGACCAGACTTAACTTCCATCAAAGCATCAATTTGTGCTGTAATTGATTTAACATTGATATCAATTTTTTTGTTATCTTTAATATCCATTGCTGTTCCTTCGCCTGCTGACTCTTTTTCTACAGCAACTTTTTTGCCTGCCAAATCTGCAAGTTTTGTATATTTTGAAGCATTGTCTCCTTTAACTACAACAGCTTGCTCATTTGTTAGATAAGGAATTGAAATTTGCATATTTTCTTTTCTTTCATCAGTAATTGTCAAACCATTCCAAACCAAATCAATTTTTCCTGCATTCAATTCGATTTCTTTTTGAGACCACTCAATTTTACGAGTTTCAACCTCAATACCCTCTTTTTCAAATATAGCTCTTGCAAGATCAATATCAAAACCACTTACTTGTTTCTTGCCACCACATGCAACAAGACCTACAACCATAACTACAGCTAGTGCTACAACTGCTATAATTGTTAAAATTCTTTTTTTCATTGTTTACTCCTTATAATTGCCTTTTGCAATTTTGTTTTTATAGTTTATGTACATATTATACTTTAACACACTAAAGTTGTAAAGTGTTTTTAATGAATTTCTTTTACATTTACCAACACTTTACCGTGCTAAAGCACGAATACACATTTTTATTAAATTTTGTTACTTGTTTTAAGAAAAATTATCTCTAAAATATTGCAAAATGCTTGATTTAACACAAAACAATTTATTTTTATGTAAATTTACATTACATATTTCCTAACAACAAAAAAACTGACCCTAAATTTCAGAATCAGTTTTATATTTAGTATTTAAAATTATATATGTTTAATTATAAAGTAATATAATATCAAATTGGCAAGCCTTCTACTGCAATCTTAGAAAAAATGTATGCTTTTTTCCACTCCAATATAGTTGTATTTTTATTTAACTATTTTTATATTAAAGCCTACAAATTTGAATTATATAATATTACTGCTACATTATTATATTAATATAATATTATCTTTATATTATTACTTTATCAAATAGTTTTGACAAATTTTTTTGACAAATGCTTATTAATTGCTCTTTTCAAAAATTACTCTTGCTCTGTTTCGCCAACATATTCCTCACGAGAGAATTTGTCAACATAATTGCTTTCTGCTTTCTTAGAAACAAGATACAAGAATAGTGCAAGATAACAATCAGCAAGCTCTGAACAAACTGCCTCGCCATGCAAAAAACGATACTGCGTGCAACCTTGAATTGTATATTTCGGATTTTTTTTGAAATTGCGCTCAATTTCTTTCATTCGCACTTTTGCCCATTTCAAGCAATTTGTATCCAACACATCCTCATATCCTAGGCAATAAGCAAAAATGTCCATTACATAAATTGCAGATTCATTAACCCTACCACCTCTTGTGCCATCGGGATAAAGCACTCCACCTGTTGGACGATTCTTTTTGTCATAAATTGTGAAAAGTCCATTTCTTTTGCCTTCAGCATTTGTTTCATTTGTATAAAAAGCTGTGTAAATTTCCTTAAAATTGCGAATTACGCCACTTGGCAAATCTTCCTCTGCAATCTTTGAAAAAATGTATGCTTTTATTCCCACTCCAATATAGCTTGTTGCAAAAGGACTTCTGGTGTCAAATCTATGCAAAAGCATATCTTCAGCAACATTGTAGCCTTGCATATCTCCATCGTTTTGAGAAGAAAAACAAGCTCTGTATGCCAAAATGGCTTTTTCTCGCAATACTGTAGCTTTATTTGTTTTGCTTACCATAACACTTATCAAATAAAGCAAATTGGCGTGATCCATATTCAAAATTGTTTGACAATCATCCAAATTAGTACTGCTGCCATCAGGATTGAAATTGTACTCGATTTTGTAATCCATTGCTTGACTGGCTTGATAGTTAAGCACATTTATTGCAAATTGTTGGTCATTCGTATTAAGTTTATCCCAAACAAGCCAACAAACATAAAGCAACTCAGTAACAATTGGCAACTGCTCATAAGTCATTCCCCAACCACCTTCAGAGTTTGCACAATGATGAAACAAGCAAGACCTTAACAATTTCATATATCTATCTCTTGCAACAAACAATTTGTGACCAACTTCTTCCTCGTTGTAAAACTTAAATTTTACGCAAGCTGCAATCGTCTTGGCAACATAAACAGATTGTCTTATCATTCTGTCAACAGGTCCTTTCAAAGAAAGATACTCAAGCTTGCTTTCCTTGTCAAAACCCTTTTTCTTCCACCAATCATTGAGTGCAAATTTCACAAACTTATTGATAATTTTGCCCAAATCCTCTGCAAGGTCGCCACCCAACGGCTCAGGCTCAACCTGTGTCCATTCTATTTTTTTAACATCCTTTAATGAAAACATTATTCCACCTCAATTTGCACAAACTTAAATGACTTGTAATCAAACAAACCTTTATCGCTGATTTTTAGTTCAGGAATAACCACCAAAGACATAAATGACAAAGTCATAAATGGCTCAACATCTTTGTTAACTTTAAGCACTTCTGTAGCATATTTGTTCAATTTTTCAGTTTTTTCTGCAATATATCCAATCTCTTTGTCGCTCATAAGTCCTGCAATAGGAAGCTCCAAAGTGTCAAAAACTTTTCCGTTGTGCACAGCAGTCATACCACCACCAACACGCTTAATTTCGTTTACAGCAATTGCCATATCCTCGTCATTGTCTCCACAAACGATGATATTGTGACTATCGTGTGCAACACTAACTGCTATTGCTCCACCTTTAATATCATATCCCTCAAGCAAGCCAATGCCAATGTTTCCTGTATTTTTGTGTCTTTCTACAACGGCAATTTTGCTAAGATTTGCACTTGTAACATATTCTCCATCCTTAACGCAAACTTCTGCTTCAAGACTTTTTGTTGTCACATTGTGGGGTTCAATGCCCATTACCCTTACTTTATTACTATTAAGTTTTAATTTAAAATCGTCTTTGCAAATATCTTTGATATGCACAGTGTTTTTTACATCCTTGCAATCAAGAATTTTTGCATCAAACAATGCTTTGCCATTTTCTGCCACAAGCACACCTTTTTTGTAAACTTGCAAAATGTTTAATTTGTTAATATCGTCAATAACCACAATATCTGCAATTTTACCAGGGGCTATTGCACCTCTATCAAAAAGCTTGTAACACTCTGCTGCATTTAATGTTGCAATTGTAATTGCATCAATAGGATGCAATCCCATTTCAATGGCAAGTTTTATGTTGTTGTTAATATGCCCAATATTCAGCAAATCATGTACTTGCCTATCGTCTGTGCAAAAAACAAGTCTCCTTAATGTTTTGTTGTTTATGATTGGAAACAAATCTTTTAAATTTTTTGTAGCACTACCTTCACGAATAAGCACATACATTCCACGCCTAATCTTGTCACAAGCATCCACAATATCTGTGCACTCGTGGTCGGTGGAAATACCTGCTCCAATATAAGCATTCAGCTCCTTTGCACTTGCCATTGGATAGTGCCCATCCACAACAACACCCCGATTTTTGGCGCATTTTAGCTTATTCAAAACATCTTTGTCACCATAAACAACACCTGGTGCATTCATAAATTCTCCCACGCCATGGCACTTGTCAAGCAATCGGTCAACGCCTTTTGCATCAATGGTTGCTCCGTTGTTTTCATAAGGAGTGG
Source organism: uncultured Christensenella sp. (assembly GCA_910584975.1). Taxonomy (GTDB): domain Bacteria; phylum Bacillota; class Clostridia; order Christensenellales; family UBA3700; genus MGBC100798. Next base: position 95,408 of record CAJUEA010000001.1, on the reverse strand, counting down.
CAGGCACACAACTTGGCGCCATAAACACAGCATCAAAAGGCGTTTGTTTGCTCTCCCTAATCATATAATCAACACCTGCCTCGCCACAAACATTGGCGATTTCGTGAGGGTCACAAATTCCTGTGGTTGTTCCCCAAGGCATAATCGCTTTTGCAAAGTTTGAAGGAGATAACATTGTGCTTTCAATGTGCAAATGCCCATCAATAAAACCGGGTGCAAGATATTTGCCACAAACATCAACTTCCTCAATGCCACTATAGTCGCCAACTCCTGCAATATATCCATCGCAAACAGCAATGTCTGCAACTTCAATTTCGCCTGTGTAAACATTGATAACATTTCCACCCTTAAGCACCAAATCTGCCTTTTCAAAACCCATTGCAACTTTAATCAATTTTTCCATACCTTATTCCAACCTTTTATAGTAAAAAATAATAATTTTTTAATAACTACTAATATTTTAACATTATTGCAACCCAAAGTCAAGATAAAATATCTTGCCCATTACAAGCAAGATATTTTATACAAAAAGATGATTTGCTAAAAATTTTTTCAATTCTTTCACCCCCTTTCTTAATTCCTAAAATTGTCCTATTTAGTCAACCATTAAATTCATACAGACATATTTACTTTTGTTTTTAAATTATTTTAAATTTTATCTCTATTTCTTGTCCATATCGTGGAAATGTTTCTCCTTCAAAATAATGACCTGGCCCCGTTCTTGGATCACTAAAAAATTCATAAAGCAAATAATACTCCCCTTTTTCTACTGGAAATTTTTCTGCGTCAGTTAATGCATAATAACCACTCATTTTTGGAGTACTATAAAGCACCTGAATAATCTTGTTTTCCCAATCAAATGTCTTGTAATCCATTCTGTAAAACTCTTTTCCATTTCGATATGCTATTGCATTAAATCCTTTAGTCTTTCCATCATATTCATATTCTACTACATCCCATTTATATCCCTTGCCATCTTTGTTTTTTTCAAGTTCATTCCATTCGTCATCAAAAAGTTTTATCTCGTACTTAGGTTCTTTATCACAGCCAATAAACAACAAGCTTATTCCACATAAGAGTGTTGTCGCCAGTGCAAATGCCATAAATTTTGCTAAAAACTTTTTCAATTCTTTCACCCCCTCTCTTAATTCCTGAAATTGTCCTATTTAGTCAACCATTAAATTCATACAGACATATTTACTTTTGTTTTTAAATTATTTTAAATTTTATCTCTATTTCTTGTCCATATCGTGGAAATGTTTCTCCTTCAAAATAATGACCTGGCCCCGTTCTTGGATCACTAAAAAATTCATAAAGCAAATAATACTCCCCTTTTTCTACTGGAAATTTTTCTGCGTCAGTTAATGCATAATAACCACTCATTTTTGGAGTACTATAAAGCACCTGAATAATCTTGTTTTCCCAATCAAATGTCTTGTAATCCATTCTGTAAAACTCTTTTCCATTTCGATATGCTATTGCATTAAATCCTTTAGTCTTTCCATCATATTCATATTCTACTACATCCCATTTATATCCCTTGCCATCTTTGTTTTTTTCAAGTTCATTCCATTCGTCATCAAAAAGTTTTATCTCGTACTTAGGTTCTTTATCACAGCCAATAAACAACAAGCTTATTCCACATAAGAGTGTTGTCGCCAGTGCAAATGCCATAAATTTTGCTAAAAACTTTTTCAATTCTTTCACCCCCTCTCTTAATTTTATACTACCATAATTTACCATATGTGTCAATACACAATTTGTTTAAAAATTTAAAAAATTATATACTTAAACTATACTTTAATAAATAAATTCTGAAAAACTAAAAATATCAATGTGCATAATAAATTTGATGTAATAATGTGAGTGGAGTGGCGCATAAACTATACCCTAGGGAGGAATTATGAACGAATTTGAAATTATGCCATCAGACGAGCAAATTAATTTGATGAATAAAGAATATAACGAACTGCAAAGACGAAAAGGATTGTTGTGCAAAAACTGCCAAAGAGCTGTTTCGCCACCACAACATCATCCTGTCAGCTTATGCAAAAGTCCTAAGTGTGGAACTGACCCAAGGCAAACTAAACTTTTTGAAAGAATTTATTTTGCAGAGCAAGACTTGATTATGGCTTTAAGGCAACTTTTTACCACAGCACCACACCATGTAAAAGACGACATTGCAGACATAATCAAACTGAAAAAGACAAATTCCAATCTTGCCTTGAAGTGTTATTATTCTGCCACGGATAACAAAATCAGTTACGCCCCTATTTTAAGCCACGAGGAAGATTATTGCAGATTGCTAAAACAAATTATAACAATGCAAAAACATCTTTTGCTAATGCTGAACAAAGCAAAAAATATGTGTGCTTACAGCAAAAAAATGATTCAAAATGAATGGACTGCAAGCTACATACTAACCTCAATAGGGATGTATTGCAGATTTTAATTATTGATTAGCAACAATCAACTTTTAATTTTAAATAACATTTTGTTTTTTCAAATATTGCTGTTTTTAGGACGCTAAAATTGCAAAATAAACTAAAAAAACATTAAAAAATCGGCACTAAAATCAAATTTAGTGCCAATTTATCATTAAAAAAATTGTTAGTTCCTACTGCAATATCAATTTTTCTTAAGCTCGTATCCCTCTTTGCTATCCAAAATAGAATAGCCCAAAGCAGTAATTTTACCTCTTAGCTCATCTGCTTTTGCCCAGTTTTTGTCCAGCTTAGCCTGTTTGCGCTCCTCAGCAAGAGCCACAACTTCTTCAGGGATGTCTTGCTCCAAACTATTCAAATATTCCTCTGCCTTGTCAAGAGAAAGACCAAGTACCTTATCCATTTGCAATGCCAATTTGTAAACATCTGAGCAAAGAGGTAGTTTTGTCATTTTCCAAAGCACGCCTAGTGCCATAGGAATATTTATATCGTCATTGATTGCCGCATCAAATTCGTCTTTAAATTCTTTCAAAGTACCTTCATCAACCAAAGCAAGCCCGTAGCTGTGACTTCTCAAAATTGCGCACAATCTTTCATAAGATACTTTTGCTGAATCCATTCCGTCAAAAGTAAAGTTTAGTTTTTTTCTGTAATGCGCATTTAGGCAGAAATAACGGAATACCATAGGGCTGTAACCCATTTGCTCAAGTTGTGCAATTGTATAAGTGTTACCAAGACTTTTGCTCATTTTGCCATTATCCACAAGCATAAATTCGCCGTGCATCCAATAGTCAACAGACTTTTTGCCTGTAAGTGCCTCATTTTGAGCAATCTCGTTTTCGTGGTGCACAGGAATATGGTCCACACCACCAGTATGAATATCAAACACCTCGCCAAGATATTTTTGGCTCATTGCAGAACATTCAATATGCCAGCCTGGATAACCCATTCCCCAAGGGCTTTGCCATTGTTGAATATGATTTGGGTCAGCTTTTTTCCAAACTGCAAAATCTTGTGGATTGCGTTTTTCAGAGTTTACCTCAACCCTTGCACCTGCAATTTGCTCATCAAGATTAAGTCTTGACAATTCGCCATATTTTGGAAATTTGCTGATATCAAAATAAACGCCGTCGCTTGTCTCATATGCATAGCCTGCAGCAACAAGTCTTTGAACATAGTCAATCATATCGTCAATATGCTCTGTAGCTTTTGCAATAATCTCTGGCAAGCCAATGTTAAGTTTTGCAAGGTCGGTCATAAAGATATTTGTGTAAAAATCTGCAATCTCCTTTGGAGTCTTGCCAGTTTCCTTTGCACGCTTATCCATTTTATCCTCGCCTTCATCGCCGTCACTTGTCAAATGTCCAACATCAGTGATGTTCATAACGCCTTTCAACTTGTAGCCGTCATATGAAAGCACCCTCCTCAACAAATCCATAAAAACATATGTCCTCAAATTTCCAATATGTGCATAGTTATACACAGTAGGACCACAAGAGTACATTGTAATTTCTCCCTTGTTAAGTTCATTGAAATCCTCTTTTTTTCTTGTTAATGTGTTGTAAACTCTCAACATTTCACACCTCTTTATATTTTCACTTTTCATTATTTTATTATTGCTTTTATCAATATCTTAATTCACTATCAATGTTTGCTATCCTTCAACTACGCTCAGGATGACAGAACAGGAACATTATCATTCTAAGCAAAATGCATCACAACCGGAAATCTCACACTATGCTTCTTGTTATCCCAAACAAGGGCGTTAACACAATCAAAAAACCATCAAAAATCGATACTATTGTTCAAAATTACAACAAATTAATTGTCTTTTTTATCCTCTTTGACTTGTTTGTTTTCAGCAGTTGCTTTGTTCTGTTTGCTTGCCTCTCGTTTTTCCACAAGCATTTGCAAATAAGCCTCGTCCTCAATAACATCTGTGTTGGCAATAGAATATTTGCAAGATTCAACGCCTAATTTTTCTTCCAAAACAGCAAGCCTTTTGCATAGTCTTGCAAACTCTTGCAAAACTGGGTCAGGCACATTTTGGTTAAGGTCAATTTTTGTTTCGTGGCGTTTTACAATTCTGCCAGGAACACCAACCACAGTGCTGTGAGAAGGCACATCTTTTAGCACAACCGAACCAGCACCAATCTTGCTATACTCGCCGATAGTGATTGGTCCTAGCACTTTTGCACCACTGCTTATCATGCAGTTGTTTGCAATTGTTGGATGTCTTTTTCCCACATCTTTGCCCGTACCACCAAGCGTAACCCCTTGATAAATGGTAACATTGTCGCCGATTTCGCAAGTTTCGCCAATAACCACGCCCACGCCGTGATCAATGAACACCCCTTGACCTATCTTTGCAGCAGGATGAATATCCACACCTGTCAATCGTCTTGTTTTTGCAGAAATAAGCTCTGCAAGCCATTTTATATTGTGTCTGTAAAACCAGTTGGCACGCCTATGCCTACGGATAGCCCTAAAACCACCATAGGTCAAAAAAACGATAATTTTACTGGTTGCGGCAGGATCTCTATCCATAACCGCTTGCAAATCTGCCTTAAATTGTTTCATAATAACCTCAATTTTTTTATTCGATAAAATCAATTTGCTTAATTGCTTGTTCTATCTCATTATTTGTTTTGCCTAATTGTTTGTTGTTTTTAGTAAACTGCAAAACAATAAATTTGACTTTTATTTTACTAAAACATTGAACAAAAAACACGGCATAACATAAAGACGCTATACCGTGATTCCACTTTAATTTAACAACAAAAAGTTGCTCTCATATGCAGATAACGATGCCCCGAGCGACATTTCCTTCGCTGACTTATGCCAATGCACTTCATTCAAATTAGTGTTAGTAGGCTTGCACCCGATGACCCACATTCTCTGTAACCTATATTCAAACTACTCTTTTGGCACATATGTGGCAAGCCACAAACGCCATATTAAGCTGTAATTGAATTATATCATAATAGCATATTCTTGTCAATAACTTTTTGTTACAAACGCCAAAAGCAACAATTTGCAAACAAAAACTTGCTTTTTCACACAACACGCCAAGTCAATTATGCACTCAATGGCTTAGTTTCAACAGCACTATCGTTGTAATACTTTCCACCAATAGCAGTTACCTCAACAGACTCATATCCGTCAAGCTCACTTGCAGAAATGACAACTTGATTTGAATTTGTGCTTATAGTATAATCTGCCTTGTCGGTACCTTTAAATACTAGTGTATATCTTGCAGCATTTTCCACATTTTTCCAACTGATTACCCAGTTGCCACCCTCAAACTTAACTTCCACTTCTGGAGCTGAAAGATTGCCTTTTATTGCATCAAATTTTGCATAAGCTTTTTCACTGGAGTTGATACCCTCCACACTGCTTTTTGCAACAATTGTGATTGAGTGATTGCCCGGAACTGCCAAAAGAGGCTTAAAGTTTTCGTCCTCACTCAAAATATATTCAATTGATTCGCCACCTTTTTTGCCATCGTTTTTCAACACAACCATTACTCCGTCAAAGACAACCTCATAAGTCTCTGCAAAATCAACAGCAGTAAATTGCAACACATATTTGTCTCCTGTTGGCACAACTTTTGCACCACCCACTTTATCCAAAGTGATATAGTGTGTATGCTCTGTGAAATAAGGGTCGCTATCTTTTATAAATTCTGGCTCGTCAGATCTTAATACAATTTTTATTGTGTGGGTGCCAACAGAATTCAACTTATCTCCAAGATTAAACACAAAGCCATCATCTTTAGATATATTATCATTTTTTATATCAAACACAATAACACCTTCATCTGGAGCGTTGTCAATTGTAACCAAAACTTTTGTTGCCAAAGCATCCACGGAAGAAAGCTCTAGTTGTGCAGAAGAACCTTCCCTTTCAATAACAGCAAATTGTGGTCTTTCAAGGAAGTCAATATAATTAAGTTCTCCCGGATTTTTAATAATGCCACTTGCATTTCTATCAATCCACACAACAGCAGCACTATCAATCAACGCAAAAGCCTCTTTGCCACTTACATAAACAAGCTTACCACCTGTGATACTTCCAAGCTCTTTACTGTTCATATCATTGTAAACAGCACCAAAAAGTCTTATTTCAGAAGTGTTATCCAAAATTGCATTTTTAATATCGCTGTTTGCACGAACTTTTGTGTTTTGCAAATTCAAATTAATGTTTACTGCTTTGTTGAATTCAATATCTGAATTTACAGCATTCATTGTTTCAATTTTCCAGTCACTTTCGCCTGTATCGCTGTTGTCACTAAAAGCAAGCTCGTCAAAAACAACTTTACTGCTTTTTACATCAAATCTTTTGTTCGCTTGCAAACTACCAATAACATTTGCCTGACCAACATGATCAAACTCAACCTCTAGTGACACCACATTTGTATAAATTGTCACTTTTTCTGCGTTTTTGATAACAAGTGTTTGAGCCTTAATCTTTCCACCAATTTTATATTGGTCACCAGATTTAACACCCAAAGTCATCTCGCCACCCTTAGGAGCCTCCAATGTAAGCACACCATTTACGGTAAGAGTTTTTTTGTTCAAATCCACATTCAAGCCAAGTGTCAAGTTTCCGTCAACAGTAACATCTTTTTGCAAATAGTACAATTCTTTTTTGTCCTTTACAGGTTTTTTAATAAAGTCCTCTGCCTCACTGATTAAAATTTTTGGAGCATTGATAACCAAAATAGGTGTTAATATTGCCACCAAAGCAACAACTGCAACAACTGCTATTGCAATAAGAATAGTAACAATTTTTTTCTTTTTAGGCGACATTTTTCCTTGTTTATCGTCTTTCTTTCCTTTTTTGCCTTTTGGAGGATTGTTGTCATCATCTCCACCGTCGTTCTCTTCTTTTTGCTCATTAGGGTCGATTTTTGAAGGGTTTTCCTCATCCTCTTGACCTTCTGCCACAATAATCATATTGCCAGATTTTGCTTGCACAGCCTCATCATCATAGTCTGTAGTATTTTCATTTTGATTTTCTTTTATATTCTCAACATCTTCATCTTGAGAAGCACTTTCCTCAATTTCAGAAACATCTTGAATTTGATTTTCCTCAGCAATTTGCTCTTGCTCAACATCGCTTGAAGAAAGCTCTGCATCATCCAAAACTTGCTCGCTATCCAAATCTGCATTGCCCCCTACAACGGCTATATCTTGATTGTCCTCAAGTATATTTTGCTCGTCTTTCATTTCATTCACCTCATCACTTTGCAAAAACAAATTCACCAACTCATCACCAGAGTTCAAAAACAAATTTGTCTTTTTGCACTCATTTTCAGTATATGCAGAAATACCCTCATTAATACAAGTGCTGTCATAAATAACAAAAGGAATTGGCTCACTGCTGTGAGTTTTTGTAATCAATGGAGTTGGATGGTCAGGACAAATCAAAATTCTGATATCCTCTCCCTCAAGCTCTTTCAAAATGTATGCAACAACCTTTTCGTCAATAAGTTCAATGGACTTAACTTTACCTTCACTATCGCCTTGGTGACCACACTCGTCAGGCGCCTCCATATGCAAATAAACATAGTCATAACCATCGCGAATAGCTTTCACACAAGCCTCTGCCTTGCCACTGAAATTTGTTTTAACGGTTCCTGTTGCCCCCTCAACTTCAATAATATCCATGCCACCTGCAATGCCAATGCCTTTAAGCAAATCTACAGCAGAAATCACAGCACCTTTAAGCCCCCTTGTTTTTGCAAAGTCAGGAAGAGAAGGTCTGCTGCCCTCGCCCCAAAGCCAAATGCTGTTTGCTGGATTTTTTCCTTCCTCAATTCTTTTTAAATTGATAGGATGTTCTTTCAAAACATCGTAAGACTTAACCATAAGATCAAGCATTTGGTCACCATAAATGCCCTTTGGCAAATAATCCCCAACAACCTTGCCACTAATATCGTGAGGTGGAGTGTACTCTGTACCACGCACACCGTGGTGCATAATCAAACAATGCCTGTAACTTACACCACTATAAAAAGTGAATATATCATTGCCCAAAGCAGCCTCAACAGCCTCAATAAGTTGAGCAGCCTCCTCAGTTGAAATCTCTCCTGCGCTGTAATCGACCATACTTCTATCAGCAAAATTATCCTCGCTAGACAGAGTAACAAGATTGCACCTTACAGCCAAATCATCCTCTGCCATATCCACACCAATGCTAAGTGCCTCAAGAGGAGATCTTCCACTATAATATTTTAAAGGAGAGTATCCCATGACTGAAAGATTGGCAACATCACTGCCCGGCTTAATGCCATCAGGAACAGTTTTGCACATTCCACAAACACCTTGTTGTGCAAGGTTATCAATATTAGGCTTGTTTGCAGCCTCAAGCGGAGTTTTTCCACCCAGTCCGTCATAAGGCAAATCAGCCATACCATCACCAAGAATAACTATGTATTTCATATTACACCTACCTTTTAGCTTTTTGCTAAAGAAAGATTTTTAACTTATAAATAAAGATATATAATAATTATATTAAAACTTCATATTGCTAATGCAATGAGCTTGCTAAGTGCAAGTATTTCCAGTTTGAATTATCTTCAGCTACTGCAAAATACCCTTCGGGTTCTTTGCGAAATTTTCAGATAATATTATTTATTTTATATCAATTTAATTATACACGCAAACATATTTAAAGTCAAGAGAAATAAAACTTGTTGCTTTTGTGATTGTTTCTGCTTGTCATAAGCAAAGTGAAAAATGTATTCCCCACAAAACAACTTTTTTGTGGGCATAATGAAAAATCTCAAACTTTGCTTGTGCCAGTGTCATCCCGAGCGTAATGGGGTCCCAACAAAATAGCATTTTTGTGGGGTATAGAGAGGGATCTCGTACATTGCATATGCAATAAGGATTGTTTTTACTTTACTCAATACGCATAATATGAGATTCTTCGACTTCATTACACTTCGCTCAGAATGACGCTAAAAATATCAGCCTTTAATCATTGATTATTCTTGTCATTTCGAGCTATATGAAATCCTCACAAAATATCTTTTTTGCGTGATAGAAAAAAGCCCTCATTTGCACGAGGACTTTTTTGTTTGTTAATATTTTTTAATTTTTGTTTTTATACAAGCTATTATTTCAATGTGTCAATATGTTTTTTATCAAACAAAATTTAATACTCTCGACTTACTATAAACAACATCTTGTAGCTATGATAATCAATATCAAGCAATTATTTTAGTTGACAGTTTTTCTTTTGAAAATCATAATTTTATCAAAAGTAAATTGCTTTTCAGGTTTTGTATCAGTTGCTGGCTCAATAATAGTCAAGAAAGTTGTAATTTCAGAGTTGTGACCAAATCTGCACTCAAGCTCTCTTTCTGTGATAACCATACTAATTTGATAAATATTACCTTGTCTTACATATTGAGTGAAATCAGCCTCAGTAAATCCAGGCATACTAATTTGTGGTTTATCCAATCTCGCCTCTTCAGTGTCAATATAGCTTTGGTCAAACTTTCCATAAACAAATGTTATGCTGATATAGTAAGTTGGAACACCATTTTCCACTCTTAAGAAAGAGCTGTAATCCATTGAATTTGATTGTACTTCAACCAATCTTTTTTCATCAATATAAAGATTTGTAATTGCAAAGATTGTAAGAGGAGTATCCCCAACAACAACTTCAACATCGTTCACATAATAAGTCTTTTTAGCTTGCAATGTTATTGGACTTCCAAAGAATACATAGTCATTATATGTTGGTTGGTTGTTCCAAATAACTTGAACTTTTGCTGGATTGTTGCCCTCGCCATCATCATAAACTGCCACGAAAGATGCTGTTTTTGCTATTTCATCAACAGCCACCATCTTCCAACCTGTATGACGACGACCCATTCTGTCTTGCAATTTATAATTTTCAAAGTGCCAAGCCTCATCATAAACATCATTAAGTCTTCTGATTCTTAGCTCCTCTCCATCCTTAAACACAGCTGTATCTTTATAATCAGTGTAATATTTGATTGTCCAAGGATTTTCTTCTGTTAAAACTGTTACAGGAGTAATGTCCAAAGATTGAGTAACTTTGAAAGTTATTGTTTGTCTGAAAGAATAATAATTTTCTGTACCATTAATTTTCCAACCATCAAAAGCTTGACTTGAAGAAAGTGTTGGAATACTCAATGTTACTATTTCGCCATACTTGAAAGCTTTTGAACCATAAGTGCCATTTACCATACCACTTGAACCTGGATTAATGATGTATGTTCTTTCATTATAATCCAACAATCCAATTCTTGCCACAGAAGAATCTGTAACCAAATATTCAATATTGTACAATCCTCTGTCATCTTTGTTCAAATCTTCAAATCTATATTCTCTGACAATCCCACCTGCTTCGTTATACAAAACTATACCTCTAGCAGTAAAGTGTGCATCATCGTCTCTTGCAGAAATTGTAATTTTGCGTTTTTGATTATTTTTTTCTTCATCGTCATATGTATGACCATTTATTATTTCATATTTACCATCATAAGCCTCGCCGTTGATATAAATATGTTTGCCATCATTATTGCTGTATTTTGCTGTGCCCAGTGTTATTGTTTGTGGAGCAATGATTGCAGAGAAATAACCACCAACTTCTCTCAAATACCCACTAGAACTATTAGTGCTAACCCACTCATAAATAATATAATTGTTGGTTGAAGGTCTAAGCATTTGATGTCCTGCAACATCAAGTTCAATTTCCTGTCCTTGAGCAATACGAGTTTCTTGCCACAAAATCACCTCGTTGCTTACAAGTCCTGTGTTTGCAACATATTCACCACTATTAGGTTGACTTGGATCTTTTGGCATACGACCAAATCTTAATTTAACGCCATCAAAGATATTTGAAGTGCCACGAACATAATTACCACTCTTATGAACAAACATTTGTCTTTTTTGAATTGACAATAATCTGTCCATACCAGTTGTTTTTGAAAGCGATATTACAACCTTTTCTTGATCAGTTTCCATAATGTATGACAATGCAGTATCTGGGTCTCCACCATCATTGCAAGACAATTTAACTGGTCTACCATTGTGAGTGTTCATTGAGTCTTTCAAGTTACCCAAGTTTTCCACCAACAATCCTTCATCATATAATATGCCACCAACCAACATTTTCAATTCATATTGTGTTCCATCATAATACAAAGGAGAATCCTTGCCACCATTTCTGAAAGCTCTGCTTTGGTCAGACATTTCCTGCCATTTGTAACCTTTGCTGTCTTCATAAATTTGATCGTCTGCACTTAATCCAGTACCACCATCAAGTCTTTTATAAAAACCAACTTCGCCTTGACCACTTATTCCTGCATTGATAATAGACATACCATTTTCAATTGCCTCATTCAAAGATAAGCCTTTTGAGTTAGCATCACTATTCCAGCCACACAAAGCACCACTTAGCAATTCAGAATATCTTTTTCTTCCAAATGCCTCCCACAACACTTTTCCTTCAGGTACAAACACTGCGATAGAACTATAAGTGTTATCTTTGTTATCCAAATATGCCTTCACGCCATCTTGAGTTGTAATATATGCAGTTGGACCACCAGAAACCTTATAACCTTTTGTAGTGTCAGAACATTCACTTCTGCCCTCAAAACTTTCTTCTCTGCTACCATCACTATTCCAAGCACAAGGCTCTGAGCCAGTATAGCTACCACTTGAATTTTTTACAACATCAAAATAAACTTTAGAATCAATATATGAATCAGCCGGATCTCCTTTACCTGATGATTGAGCAGGTCGTGTTGATGCTATAAATGCATTTTTTCTTCGGAAATCAATATGAGAAGTTTTGTTGCTTGTTTTCATACAGTTCAAATTTCCACCAACTGCAGCAGATGAAACATTTGACTCATTACCTATGAACGCCATTATGCCACCAATAACTTCCCATGCAAACTGACTAGACTCACCACCAAAGTTAACTTTGTCATGTTCAACAAAAGTTTCCAAAATGCCACCTTGACCATAAAAAGCCAAATTTTTCAATGTTCCTCCAAAAAATGCATATCCAATTAGTCCACCAGTAATTGCAATACCATTATTTTGATCTGCTGTGTTCCAATATTTAGTATAAGATTCGCTTTTTACTAATCCGCCTTGTTTTAAAATGAATGAAAAATTGGTTATTCTTCCATTTTCGCAAAAGCCAACGCCACCACCTACGCATGCAATATTTTCATATTTCTTTTGACTACTATCTCTTTTCAAAAACAATTTGCTCTCAGAATTATCATCTTTTCCCAAAGCAACGCAAACATTGTCAATTTTGCCTCCGGCAACATATCCAACTAAACCACCAAGAACTGAAACAACTTTGTTTGACATTCCTTCATTTTGATGTTCAATGAAAACACCACCTTTAATGTTAAACCTAAAGTTCTGCAAAGCACCGTATTGTCCCAATCTAGTTACAAACAATGAAAAAACAGAATATTCAGCATCTGATCCATCATAAGAGAATGCATAAGCTTTGCCTGTTCTTTGAGTTGTCATTCTCATTCCAATTGAACGATCCTGTCCAGTACGAATAACACCAGCTATTTCCTTGTAAACATTATATGTAATGGTATATCCACAACCATCCAAAATTCTTGATGTTGTTGAGCCAAAGTCAATGTTAGGTGCATAAGCATCTGTCCAGTTAAAATCAGTAATATCTCTTGTCAAAAAGCCTTGCTTTGAGTTATATTCTTTACCAGTTCCATTGCTTTCACCTTTCAAGAATTTTCTCAAATCCTCCGCATTATCAATAGGAGCCCATTGATTTGAGTTATCAGCTAAATTCTTTTTATAAGCTTCCTGATTGCCTATTCTGCCCAAATAATCCTCTGATGATATATCAGCAGTTGTGTTGATATTATTATTGCTCAAAAAACTTTCATTTTTGCTGGACTTGCCAAACAATGCAACCCCCACAACAGAAAATACTAGGGCAACAACAACCAACGCGCTAATGCACATCAAAGATATTTTTGTCTTTCTTCTCTCCATAATTTCCTCCCTAAGAAGTCAGAATTCGCCCACCACAAACATATTTTTAGCACACATCTGCTTTAATATGCGTGGTATAATACAATATTATAATAGATTACACACCTTAATCTAACCTTAAACTTTAAAAACACTACACAAATTTTACACAAAAATTATACAGAATAAATATTACGAGTTATTTTAGCCATCTTTATTCTGCCTGTTTTCAACCAATAGCAACCTTTTGTCTAACTCATTGCGGCTATGCTTGTCATTTCGAGCCTGTCGAGAAATCTCAAACTTTGCATACGCAATAATGACTTCTTTTCCTTACTCAATAAGCATAGTCCTAGATTCTTCGACTTCACTTTGTTTCGCTCAGAATGACATTGCCATTGGCATTTCAATCACCTAAGCCCGTCATCCCGAGTGTAATCGAGGAATCTCACACTATCACTCTCCGAGTTTTCCCAATAATAATGATTTCTTTTGTTTTACTCAACAGCATTGTCCAAGATGTTTCCTTATACCCCATTTTCGCTCAGAATGACAAGAAAACAAACCTTGCTCTTTAACCAACAATAATAGTCAATCTTTCACGGGTAAATCTGTATTTCAATCTAAAATACGACCAAATTTATTGAAAAATGAACGCAAGCTTGTCAAATACGACCACTTTTGCAAAAATACGACCAAATTTAATGATAAATGAACGCAATTTCCCCACTTTCGACCACTTTTAAGAAAATACGACCAAATTTATTTAAAAATGAACGCAAACTTGTTAAATACGACCACTTTTACCATAAAAGTAATCGCATTTTTCAATAAAAAACAAAAAACTCATTGACTTTTAAGCAAAAAATGGTTATAATATCCCCAAGAGGTAATAAAATGAGAGAGTTTGATTATAGCAATCTAAACAATATCAAATGGGATTCCGAAATTATCAATACTTTGCTTGAAATACAAGAACATAAGGGGAAACAAACGCTTTATCTTTCTCAACAACCAGAGGAATTGGAAAAGCTTGTTGAAATTGCAAAAATTCAAAGCACGGAATACTCAAACAGAATTGAGGGAATTATCACAACAGACATGAGAATAAAGCAACTGCTTGAAGACACTACTGCCCCTCACAACAGAAATGAAGAAGAAATTTTGGGTTATCGTGATGTGTTAAAAACCATACACGAAAGTTTTGATTTTTTGGATGTAACACCAAATTATATTTTGCAAATGCACAAAATCTTATATCGCTATTCTCAAAATTCTTTTGGTGGACATTTCAAAAACAATCAAAATTACATTGCAGAAATTCACAAAGATGGCTCTCAAACAATAAGATTTACACCTCTTGCACCATACGAGACACCAACTGCAATTGATTACTTATGCAACACTTTCAACAAAGCATTAGATAGCAAAATTGTACATCCTTTGCTTTTAATACCTATTTTTATTGTTGACTTTCTTTGCATACATCCATTTAATGACGGAAATGGCAGAATGAGCAGGCTTTTAACCACCCTTCTACTTTATCGCAGTGGATATTTTGTGGGGAAATATATCAGTTTGGAGAAAAAAATTGAAAACAATAAAGAATCATATTATGCAGCACTAGGCAAAAGCAATCTTAACTGGCACGAAGGAACAAATGACCCAACACCATTTATCAAATATTTGTTGAGCATAATTCTTGGTGCATATATAGATTTTGAAGACAGAGTTGACCTTGTTGGTATTAAAAGAACAAGCAAAGAGATTGTTTTGAAAGCAATTTCAACAAAACTTGGAAAGTTCACAAAAAATGATTTGATTGAACTTTGCCCAACTCTTGGCAAAACAACCATTGTCAAAAATCTTAATATTTTGGTTGAAGAAAATCAAATTACTCGTCATGGCACAGGCAAAAGCACTTTTTACACAAGAAATCTTTGAACAAGAAATTTCAAGAAATATTAATATTAATTATTTGTAAGCGAAATATAAAATAAATCACATTTAAGTTATTGTACAATAATTTAAACAAGTAAAATGGCATACGCAAATTGAAAAAATAATATGAATTTTTCTTTTATATTGATAATTTGATTTATTTGTGCTATACTAATATTACTGAATAATTCTATTAAACTATATGACAATATAATTACTATTACAATACATTAAAAATACATAATCTAGGAGGATTTTTATGATAAAACACATAAACAATAAATCAGACTTTGTTGATGCAACAGCAAGCGGAACTGTACTTGTAGACTTTTACGCAAATTGGTGTGGTCCATGCAAAATGCTTGCTCCTGTTTTGGAACAATTTGCAAATGATATGCCGGATGTTCAAGTTATTAAAGTGGATGTTGATGTCGTTTCAGATGTTGCAAAAGAATTTGGAGTTGTTTCAATTCCAACACTTATACTTTGCAAAGAAGGCGAAATTGTTGACAAACAAGTTGGTTTTATGAACATAAATCAACTTAAAGCTTTTGTAAAATAAGTTTTCATAATTAATTGAATATCAATTCTATAAAAACGCAAGTGGTATCATACACTTGTGTTTTTTGTTGCGATAGTGAATTATACTATCAAATGCAACACCTAAGAAAAAAAGAAAATTCATATAAATCTATCATGTAATTTCAATAATAACAAAGTGTTTTTCTGCATTTCGTGGATATAAAACAACTTTTAGATTTAAATTTATTTTTTTATAATTGCAAGTAAAATCAAGCATTTACAAGTCTTTTAGCATTGGTAAATCTATTTAATGTGGAATATGATTGGCTTTTTCTTCTGCTTTAACTTTGCAATAATTCTTTTGCCCTATTTAGTGTCATTGTCATATTTACCTTAGTAAATAACTTTTTAATAAAGTTGGAGATTTCTCGACTACGCTCGAAATGACAATATTATCATTTTGAGTTTGTTTCCTTTCATGTTAGGCGCAGTGCAACGCAGCCGATACATCTCAGACCATCACTTGAGCGCAATGTCGTAGATTTCTCAGTTTGCCCCACAAGCAAAGTCAGAGATCCCTCTATTACATTCGCGATAACAAAAATAAACAAGCACAATCGGAGATTCTTTGGCTTCACTGTGTTTCGCTCAGAATGACACAAACAGGACTTATAATAGTATAATAAATTTCATTCTGAGCATTTTCTGTAATCCCGAGTGTAATAGAGTCCTCGCAAAATAGCTTTTTGTGGGCATAGGGAGAAATCTCAAATAATTGCTCATTGCAACAATTTCTGTCATCCCGAGTAACCTTTCCCGTCATACCGAGCTTACCGAGATATGTCAAATTTTGCTTTTATTTGCTTTTATAATACATTAATATTTTTATAAAATATTTTAACAATATTATTTTTACATTTTTCTATTTCAAATTACTATTTTAAATTTACATCCAAATAATAGGCAAAATTTTGAGAAATTGAAAAAATTATTATTAAAAATAATTGACAGCGAAAAAAATGTATGCTATACTCTTTTTGTTTAATAAAACTAAACTTAAAGTTTAGCAAATAATGTTTTACTAAACTTTGCGTTTAATATTATGAAATTTAGTAAACAAGCAGTTTAATATGGCAAACAAGATGATAAAATTGACAGAAAGACATTTTTTTTGTTTTGTTAAATAACAGAGTGTTATTAAAGAATAAAGGAGTTTTTATGGAAATCGGGTCAAAAATTAAAAGATTGCGCTTGCAACTATCGCTCACACAATCAGAGCTTGCCGACAGATGTGAACTGACAAAAGGGTATATTTCGCAACTGGAAAACGATTTGACAAGCCCTTCAATATCAACTTTGATTGATATTTTATCCGCACTTGGTACAGACGCACAAACTTTTTTTAAGGAAGAGGAAGAAGAACAGGTTGTTTTTACTGAAAATGACTTTATCGTAAAAGACAGCTTGGAGCAGGAAAAAATTTGGTTGGTTCCTAATTGCCAAAAAAATGAGATGGAACCTCTTTTGGTTACAATAAAGCCAAAATATTCGCTGCCAAGCGATATGCCCCACGAAGGCGAAGAATTTGGATATGTGCTTTCAGGCAAAATTATTTTGCACCTTGGCAAAAACAGCTATACGGTGAAAGCAAAAGAAAGTTTTTATTTTGTGTCAGACAAATTGCACTATATTGAAAATGCAAGTAATATACCTGCAAAAATAATTTGGATTTCAAGCCCACCTACTTTTTAATGGAGAAAAAATATATGAGTACACTTATTGAATTGAAAGATGTTTGCAAAGCTTATGATGGACAAAATGTTGTTGATAATGTCAACCTTAACATTGAAAAAGGAGAATTTGTTACTTTCCTTGGACCTAGTGGTTGTGGCAAAACAACTACTTTAAGAATGATTGCAGGTTTTGAAAAGCCTACAAGTGGCGAAATTATGCTTGACGGAAAATCCGTGCTGGATATTCCTCCACATATGCGTCCTGTTAACACCGTTTTTCAAAGATATGCGCTTTTCCCACATTTGAATGTTTTTGACAACATCGCTTTTGGTTTGAAATTGAAAAAGAAAGAACTTTGCACTGATGTTAAAGGCTATATGGCAAGACGCAAAGCGATCAAAAATCTTATTTCAGAAAAAGTTAAAAAAGCTCTTAAGATTGTTGGACTTACTGACTATGAATACAGAAATGTAACAAGTCTTAGTGGTGGTCAACAACAAAGGGTTGCCATTGCTCGTGCTATTGTAAACGAGCCACAGGTGCTTTTGCTGGACGAGCCTTTGGGTGCTCTTGACCTTAAAATGAGACAAGAAATGCAACTTGAACTTAAAAATATGCATCGCAGACTGGGTATTACTTTCGTTTATGTTACCCACGACCAAGAAGAGGCTCTTACAATGAGCGACCGTATTGTGGTTATGAAAAACGGAATTATCCATCAAGTTGGCACACCTATTGATATTTACAACGAGCCAAACAACGCTTTCGTTGCAGACTTTATTGGCGAATCAAACATCATCAATGGAATTATGCTTGAAGACAAGCTTGTTAGATTTGCAGGAGCAGAATTCAAATGCGTTGATGGTGGTTTTGAAAAAAATCAAGCAATCGATGTGGTTATTCGTCCAGAGGATATTTATCTTATGGATGAGGAAAAAGGACAAATCAAGGGCGAGGTTATTTCCTCTTTGTTCAAAGGCGTTCATTACGAAATGAGCGTGGTTGCAAACAAAATGGAGTTTCTTATCCACTCAACAACTGAATGGAAAGCAGGCGAAAAAGTTAGTCTTTACATCCGTCCAGACGACATCCACATCATGAAAAAAGAGAAAAACAGCAATGTTATCAATGCTATTGTGCTTAATGAAAGTGAACTTGAATTTGCTGACGGAGTGTTTAATTATGACAAAAAAACCTTCGAAAATCAGGGGTATTCTGAAAATGAGTACATAAAAGCAGAGGTTAAAGTATCTGTTGACTTTGACAAAATCGACCTTACTGACTATGAAGATTCTGCACCTATCGCGGGCAATATCGTATCAAGTATCTTTAAGGGAGACAAGTATCAATATGTTGTAAAATCTGACAACGGCTTTGATTTTTTTGTGGAAACTGAAGACGAATACGACAGCAACGACCGTGTGGGTATTACAATAAAGCCAGAGGACATCAAGCTGGAAAAAATCATTCAAACTAAGTAGGAGAAAGCAATGAAAAAAATTACTATCAAAAGAAAATATTTGGCATTTCCTTACGCCGTATTTATGTTGCTTTTTGTCATTCTACCACTTGCTTTGATTATTTTTTATGCTTTTACCAATGCAGATGGCAGCATAAGTTTGGAAAATTTTGCAAACTTTTTTACTGATGGCGTGGCTTTTAATTCCTTCTTGGATTCAATTTGGATTGCCTTTGTTACAACACTAATTTGTTTTGTTGTGGGCTTTCCTGTTGCTTACATTTTAGCAAACAAAAAATACAACAAAAACAAAACATTGTTTATGCTGTTTTTGTTGCCTATGTGGATTAACTTTTTGCTTAGAACAATTGCAACAAGAGCAATGTTTGAGGCTTTTGGTTCTTGGTTTAATCAAGAAATAACATTTGGCAAAGCCACCACTATTTTTGGTATGGTTTACAACTTTTTGCCATTTATGATTATTCCAATTTATTCGACCTTGACAAGTCTTGACAAAAGCTATACAGAGGCAGCTCTTGACCTTGGTGCTACGCCAACAAAAGTTATCACAAAAGTTATTTTGCCACTTGCCTTGCCAGGCATTATAAGTGGTATTACAATGGTTTTTATGCCAACTCTTTCCACTTTCGTTATTTCTGACCTTTTGGGTAACAACCTTGTGCAACTGCTTGGAAATATCATCAATCTTGAGTTCACTCAAAACTCATGGAATTATGGCTCTGCACTTTCAATCATATTGCTTTTGCTTATGGGCATCACAATGCTTATTGAGAAAAAGTACAATAGCAAAAATCAAACAGCAGGAGGTAGGATATGGTAAAAAAGATTTTAGCCAAAGGCTATGTTTATCTGACACTTTTGTTTCTTTACGCTCCTATTGCAGTGCTGGTTATCTACTCTTTTACGCCATCAATCACAATGCAATGGCAAGGGTTCAGCTTTGATTTGTACAAAGATTTGTTTGACCCAGCTGAAAGTGCTGCTATTCTTGATGCTTTGAAAAACACAATTATTATTGCAACAGTTGCATCAGTCATTTCAACAATAATCGGAATTTTTGCAGCAATCGGCATTTACAACATGAAAAATCGCTCGAAAGAGGCAATGTTGACAGTCAGCAAAATCCCTATGATGAATGCTGAAATCGTAACAGGTGTTTCATTGATGTTGCTTTTCCTTATGTTTGGAATCCCTTATGGAATGGTTACGGTTATAATTGCACATATCGTGTTCTGCACACCTTATGTTATACTTTCCATTATTCCAAAACTTCAACAAATGGACAACAATTTATATGAGGCGGCACTTGACCTTGGTTGCACACCAATGAAAGCCTTGTTCAAAGCTATTTTGCCACAAATCTTGCCCGGTGTTATAAGTGGATTTTTCCTTGCGTTTACATTATCAATTGATGACTTTGTAATTACTATTTTCAACATTCAAGGCATAAACACTTTGTCAACATTTATCTATGCAGATGCTGCAAAAAATGGTTTGACACCTTCTTTGCGTGCTCTTTCTACAATGATACTTGTTTCTGTGCTTGTGTTGCTTGTTATTGTTAATATCATCACTCATCACGACAAAAAATCTAAAACTAAAGCTGTTGTCAAAACTAAAGTTGGCAAACAAAACAAGACTATTTCAAAAACAAAGGGGGCAAATATATGAAAAAGAAAAGAATTACCTTTTTAGCTCTGCTTATTTTGACTTTCTCTTTGTTTCTTGTGCCAATTCTTAGTGGTTGCAACAACAAAGTACGCGTGCTTAAAGTTTACAACGCACAAGACTACATACAAGACGGCAAAGACGAAAGTGTTTTGAAAGATTTTGAAGACTATTACTACGAAAAAACAGGTGAGAAAATTCGCATTCAATATGACACTTTTGACACTTTGGAAAGAGGTTATACAATTATCAATAATAGAAAAGCCGACTACGATGTTATGTGTCCGAGCGACTACATTATTGAAAAAATGAAAAAAAACAACCTTCTAAATGAGCTTAACCTTGACAAAATTCCTAACATACAAAATATCCCTCCTTATCTTTTGGATAGGAAATTTGACCCAGACAACAAATACAGCGTACCTTATATGTGGGGAACTGTGGGAATTATGTACAACACTGAAAAAGTAAGCGAGGAAGATTTGAACGGATGGGGACTTCTTTGGAACAGCAAATACAAAAACAAAATTTTGATGAAAGACAGCATTCGTGATTCAGTTTTTATCGCAACAATTTATACTTACAGAGAGGAGCTTGAAACTCTTGCAAAAACTGCCACTGCTGAACAATACAGAGCAAGAGTTGATGAACTTGTAAACAATATTTCAGCAGAAAGCATGGCTAAGGTTGAAAAAGAATTACGCGATCAATACAACATTCTCTATGCTTATGAAGTTGATAGTGGCAAGGACTCAATGATTAACGGCGAGGCTTATATCAATCTTGCTTGGAGTGGAGATGCCGTTTGGGCAATAGAAGAGGCACAAGCTGAAAACAAGAAAAATAAAGTTTATCTTGACTACTACATTCCTGAGGAAGGTTCAAACATTTGGTTTGACAACTGGGTTATTCCAAAATATGCAAAAAATGTTGATATTGCTCACGAATTTATCAACTTTATGTGCGACCCTGAAATTGCTCTTCGCAATATGGACGAAACTGGCTACACAACTGCTGTGCTATCTGCTGACATAATCGACTATATGATTGATGAAGAGGCTGAGGCAAATGATTTTACTTATTTGTTTGAAGGTGCAGACGGAAAAACAAATGAGGCATTAAGAAAAAGTTTGGAAGAGGCAGGAATTGATTTGACTTCTTTGCAAATTCACGAGATTTCAATGCCTTCTGCAGACAAAGCTGAAAGACTTGTGGAAATGACAGACTTTGGCGAAAAACAAGACATTGTGGTCAAAATGTGGACGAGAGTCAAAGCATTGCCACTTGGTATTGAAGTAATCATTTTCAGCTTTTGTCTTGTTATTGCAATAGTCGGAATGATTGCATATTCAATTTATAAAAAAGTGGAAAACAAAAAACTTGTTGCAGGAAAAATGGAAGAAATTGGCGAAAACTCAAATAGCACAAACAACTTCTCTATTTTGAGCAACTGCCAATCAAAAATTAAAGATTACTATACAAAATTGCATCTTAAAATGAAATCCAAAAACAAAGAAAAAACTGAAAGCAACAATGAGGCACCTGATATTCAAACTGATAACAATCAAATGAATAGCACCGATATCAATGCAGAAAATTGCAATTTAGCAAATGAGGAAAATATTGTTGTGTCAGAAAATAACAACTTGGATAATCTTGAAAACAAACAAGAAAATCCACAAGCCTAAAAACACTAAACTTTATAAAAAGACTTGAAAATCTTCAAGTCTTTTTGTTTATTATGATTATATGTTTTTGTCAAAATAAGATGACAAAAAACACAATTTGCTGGTTAATCGTGTAAAAAGTGTCAAAAAAAGTATACATTTTTTGACACTTTTTTATATGGACATTTCAAAACCTTTGCTTTTATATTATTAAATAATTAGCAATTATTTCTTATTAATAATATATCATTTTAAAATTTTTAAGTCAAGTGGAAGTTGTCAAAAAAAGTATACTTTTTTTGACAGATTTGCAACAAATTGTGGATTAATTTTTCAAAAACGGCTAATATAAATAAATTTTTGGAGAAAAACAATGAAAAAAAGATTTTTAGTCTTTACTCTAGCTATGTTGCTGATTTGTTGTCTAACCCTTGTGCTTGTCGCTTGTGGTGGAAATAATGACAATCAACCTCATGCACATGTTTGGGATAAAACTTATTCAAAAGATGATTTTGACCATTGGTTCGCTTGCAGTGGCTGTGAGGAAAAAACAAATCTACAAAAACATTCTTTTGAACTAAAAGCTAATGATAATGAAACTTGGAAAGAATGTTCCGTTTGCTATCACATAAAAGATAAAATTGAATACGCCAAAGGGCTTGAGTATATGTTTAATGAATATGACAAATCATATAGTGTTACTGGTATAGGAACAGAAACTGCTACTAAAATAGCCATTCCACCAACTTATGAAGGTAAACCAGTAACTATTATTTCAGCTTATGCATTTGAAAACTGCTTTAAACTTACTGACATAGTTATCCCTAATAGTGTTACCGAAATTAACTCTTCAGCATTCTCTAGTTGCACTGAGCTTGCTAGTATAAATATCCCCGATAGCGTCACTATTATTGATTCCCAAGCATTCCAAGATTGCTCTAAACTTGATAGCATTATTATTCCCGATAGTGTTACAACAATTGGGAGTAAAGCATTTAAAAATTGTTATAAACTTGCAAGCATTACTATTGGCAAGAGTGTATCTTACATTGGTGTAAATGTTTTTGGTGGTTGCAAGGAACTTTCTAGCATTGTTGTTGATGAAAATAATGACACTTATAAAAGCGAAGGAAATTGTTTGCTTGAATCAAATGGAACGACTTTGATATTAGGATGTAAAAATAGCATCATACCAGATAGTGTTACTACTATCGGCGAAGAAGCATTTATTGATTGTTTTGAGCTCACCAATATTACTATCTCAAATAATGTTACCAACATAGACGATTATGCGTTTTATAATTGTTCTAAATTAACAAGCATCACTTTTGAAGGAACAAAAGCTGATTGGAACTCAATTTCAAAAGGTTCAAATTGGGATAGCGCCACAGGCAACTATATTATTATTTGCACTGATGGCAAATTAGATAAAAATGGCAACGAAATTGCATAAATTCAAAATCTAAAATTAATAGAAAATACAAAAGAAATATTACATATAAGCAATTTGTAATGATTATAAAAAACAGCAAAAAAAAGAATGTGAACAATGATTGTTTACATTCTTTTTTGATTTTAATATCGATTTTCGTTAAGTTTTTGATTGCTATATTGTTTAAAAAACAATCTTTAAGCAGTTTTTTACTATGTAGGATATGTAAAACAAGTTTTTGTGTTACTTAAAGAACCATTTAAGCACAACATCCAAAATGTTTTTTGGCGACAATAATACGCCTGTATTTTTTGCGATATCACGCAAGACATTACCTTTCATATCTATATTTGCAACCGACTTGATACGCAATTTTTCCAATACTTCCACATCTTTCAGTTTTCCCACAGGAATAGTTATTTCTGCTTTTCCACCTGCCAAAATATCAAAATAATTGTTGCTGAAAGGCTCTTTTGTATTTTCCATTTCCACTGCAACATATCGTGCAAACTTTTCTGCCTGCAAAGTGACTTTTGCAATACCTTTGCGTACTATTACGGCAACTTTAAGTTTTGGGTCAGGCAACATTGCAAGCTTGTTTTGAACAAACAAAAAGTCTTCTGCTGCAAGAATTTTACCTGTTTTGTCAGTCAGTTCGGCAACAAAAACAATTTCTCTTTCCTTGCCTTTTATGATTTCTTTCAAATCAATTGCTGCAAGATTGCTGTTTTGTCCTTCAGTTATTTCAACATTCTGCTCGCCGTTTGCAATGACAATCCCGTCAAAATCCTCAACTTTCCATATCAAATTGCATTCTTCTCGAACATTATCCTCGCAAATCAAATTTACTTTGACAACACCCTTTTTGCAAGTAATTGTCATTAAAATTGGTGCATATGCTCTTTTTAATTTGTACATTGCTGCTTTGTAATAACCCAAATAATCAAGGCAAGAATAATCTATGCCTGCCCAACAATCGTTCAATGATGTCATAATAACACCACGGCACTTGTGCATATTGCGTCTTAAATGTTCAATCATTTCCGTGTAATATTCTGCTTGGGTTAGCTGAGAATAATAAATCAAATCGGATACACTTCTTGGAACACGAAATCTTGAAGATATGTAGTAAAGCATTTTGTTGTTTCCGTCACGAAACTTTTGTCTTTTTGCCATATCCTCGCCATAAAAATTAATCTGTTCTCCAGAGATAAACTCATCCAAAACATTTGCACTTGGCATGGATGGCAGACCAAATTCTCCACAAAATCTTGGAGTGTAATTTGATACTTTTTGCATTGAGCGCATACCACCCCAAACTTCCCACATGTGAGAAATGCCGTTTTTATAATTGTTTACTCTATCACAGAATTTGCTTGATAGTGGACTGGATGGAATATACAAAATTTGACAGCCAATATTTTTTAATCTTTCAGGAATTTTTTTGTAAAACACATCGAAAATCGCCCCTTTTATGCCACCTTTGCCAAAAGTTCGGGAAATTTTGCTTTCCATTCCGTAGCTACCACAAAGCACTGCACAAGATGGATGTGTGTGCAATTTTTCAATGTTATATTTGATTTCTTTGTTGACATTGCCTGCAAAATCTTGAAACTCAAATGGATAAATCATATTTACAAAAGGCATATCTTGCCACACCAAAATGCCCCTTTCGTCGCACATAGAGTAAAACTCTTCTGGCATATAACCAGCACCACCAAACACGCGAATCAGGTTTGCATTGATATTGATTACGCTATCAAGATAGCTTTCCATTTTCTTTTTGTTGAAAAGGGATGACATACTATCCAAAGGCATCAATGTTACGCCTTTGATAAATATTTTTTCGCCATTAAGCACAATGCCGAATTTTTTGAATCTGTCAACCTCTTCTTCTTCAAAACTGATTGATTTGATACCATACTTGACACTTTTTTTGTCAATCAATTCATTATCCTTAAATAACTCCACCTGCACATTATACAATGGAGGATTGTTGTTTTTGCTGTAAATTGTCCAAAGTTCAGGCTTGTTGATAGTCACAACAAGTTCATTTTGCTCTTCAACCTTGTTGTTTGTTTCGCTGATTACATTTCCATTTGGCTCTGTTATACTAACTTTAATTGAATAATTGTTCTCTGCAATCTGTTTGCCTTTAACAGCTGCCTTAACCATAAGAATTGCACTTTTCAACACTCTTTCGTGTCTTATGATTGGTTGTTCAAGATAAACTTCCTCATAGCCAACAATTTTTATGTTTCCACAAATACCACTGAATGGCACAACCAAATTGTTGTTCCAACCAAAATGCATTGCAGGTTTACGAATGTATTGAGAGCCAGTCATCCCCACCTTGCTGCTTGGCATAGGAGTGTTTTCCTGCTTGTTTTCGATATACAAAATAGGAGAACGAAATTTGATTCTTATTTTGTTTGTAAGTCTTGAAACAAAGTTTTTGATATCAATTTTATAGGCAATAAAAGCGTTTTCTGTTCTTGCAACCAATCTGTCGTTGATATAAATTTCAGCAATGGTATCAAGCTTGTCTGCCTCAAGCATAATGATCGGCTTTTTAAGCATATCCATAGGCAAAGTAAATTCACGAGCGTATTCCCAATCACGCTCGCCTACCCATTGACTTAGCTCTTCATTGTTGTCATAATATGGATGGTCTATTATGTTGTTTGCAAGCAAATCGATATAATTGCTACCCGGTACAATAGCAGTATACCATTTGCCTCTTCCAACTTCGTGGAATGACCATTTGCCATTTAAATCAAACTCTTTCATATTTGCCTCAAAATAATTTTAACATAAAATTACAAAAAAGTAAAGAGAAAAGAAAAAACAGGTTGTGTCAAGAGTTTTCAGCATATTTTATAAAAAATAATACACATTTTGCATAATTTCGCTCTAAATGTGAGATTTCAATATATAAATTTAGGATATTATAGTAATTTTTATTCTAATATTGCAGTTTAGTTGTAACAGCAGACCTTAGTAATGTTGATAAACCATTAGTAACGCCATCTAATCCAACAACTTTTGCAGGTTTAAAATATGAACTAGATCCATCATCTGTTCGCATCCATTTCTTGTAATTCTCTATTTTATTTTCTTCTTTTGTGTTATTTTTAGTAAAAATAGCATTAAAGTCACCACCATTAAAATAAAATGCACGCAATTTTGCGATGCGTTCGGCTCCCGGCACACTCCAACCCATTGGTCTTGATGACATCCTAGCAGACAAAACATGCGAAACATGTCCTTCTGCAGCACAAGAAACATTATTGGATAAATCAATTGAAAGGCGATTATTTTGCAAATACAACATACTTTCCGCAATAGCCTTACGCTCTGATCGTTTATTATGCAAAGCATACTGCTCTTTATACAACAATGCAAGCTTTACAAAATCTTTATTATTTAAAGCTTGAATAATTTTAAATCGTAAATTTTTATTTCCAAAACACATTCCGGCAATGCTTTTATGTATATGGAACTTGTCCAAATGATACTGACAATTTGTAAACAAATTAGTACCATATTTTATCCATGCTGCTCCATCACCAGATAAATGCACCGTAGTTTTAGTTGTAATGTAATTTGATTGAATATAATAAGCAACATCGCTCCAAAATTTATCTACATCATCAGATATAGAAACAAAATATTTAGGGTTAATCAACTCTGTGCGTGTAGAATTTTTTTTAATGCCTTCATGAACATAGATCAACTTTACTTCTGCTCCTCTGCCGTTGTTTAAGTGTATGTGATCCTCATCTGCCTCAATATATAAATGGTCTAAATTTTTCAATATTTTATTTGTCTTTTTGGGCAAACAATTTACATCAATTTGCTTAACTATATTGTGAACAGTCTGTCTAGATACTTTTTTTTCAAAAAACTCACTAGCTTTTCCAAACGATGTTACGGTTGCCATATTAACTAATTTAGATTTAAAACCTTTGTCTAATCGACTATATTTTTCAAGTTTTAATAATTCATCAACTGCAAAAAAAGATTTTGATCTATTTTTATCGAAGTATAATGTTCTAGTAAGTCTTAGTTCTCCCAAAGTAGTCAAGATACTTCGTGATTTACCCTTGTTTTTAATTACAACCTCGTGTTTATTTCTTTGTTCATTAAAAGACTTTTCAATTATAGAACAAGCTAATTCCACAGTATTCAACCCTAATTTGTTGGTTTCTTCTTGTGTTTTCTCAATAATTTGCGAAAAACTACTATTGTTAAGACCAGAGAATATATCGCTTAGCAATTTTTCTACAGTATTTTTTACTAAAAATTCTAATTGTTCTTTCAATTCCATTTTAACCTCGAAAAAAGTCGCATAAATCCTTATTGACTAATGCGACAATTTTATTTATTTATATTTAAGTGGTCGCCCATTTGGACGATTTAATACTTCTTCAATAGTTGGCAATCTTCCTAATTTTTTTGCTAATGCGTAAATTACTGACTTGCTTTTTCCGGTAATTGCAACTAAATCTTTAATTGATGTTGGTGAATTATTACTATTCATTAGAAACACCTTTATTTTGATTATTGAAATCAATACAATTATCACTATTGAAAAGGTCCACATACACACTACTAACTAATGACTTTATATTATGTTGAGTTGGACTTTTTTCAAGCATATTAATGACCCATTGTTCGTGAGTTATTATTGCTGTTTTCTTTGCTGCTTGAATTTTATCAGCATTTTGTCTAAAAGTTTCATCATCAATGACTCTCGAATTAAACAAAACTCTGTTTAGAACTATTGAAGCAGAACAGGATTCGATTACACTGCCAATCATTGCAAAATAGTTTTCTTTATTTTCTATGAAACTTAAATATGTGTTTAATTGTTCCATTACATAATTTTTCATGTTAATCTCCTTTATTTAATTCAATAAAATTCAAACTATCTAAGTTCTCAAAATAGTATTTTGACCATATACCATTTTTAACTTTATCTTCTTTTACAGATTTTAACCAATCATTATAATTGGTCGCATCTTTTATCATTTCATAATCAGAGCTAATATTTTCTTGTGCAGCTGTAATTGTTGAATATATTTCGTTATAACTTTCTACTCTTTCTTTTATGAATAATGGCATAAAAATAGAATATAGTGCTGTTAATATAAAACATACAACCAATCCTGTCAAACAATATATTGCAAAATTTACACGGCAATGATATTTATGTATCTTCACTGTGTTTTCTTCTAAAGTTACTTTTTGTTTTTCTGATATTAAAATTGCTAATAATCCAATCGTTAGAATAAATAAAATACCAAAAACAATTAATAAAATATATGGTCCAAACATATTAATTACCTTCCTTTAAAATAATATTTTTTATAACTGCCCTAACAAGAATACAAACAGGATAGAAAGGGATAGTTGAGTCCCTTAAAAAATCCATTGCATCATCAAAAATTTCCTTTAAGAAAAAGAATGAATTATTTTTCAAATAATCTTCTATTGCAAACGCATATCGTCCTTTATTAGAAAACAGCCATTCTGCTAATGATTTTAGCTCAAATACTTCCTTTTTTTTTAATTTGAATTGTTTTTTCAAGTCTTTTATTAACTTATCCATTATTAACCCTTTGTGTTTATTTCATCAAGAATATCACTAAAAATAGATTTTAAAGCTTCAGAATCAGTAATAGCTTGGTTTAAAAGTTTATAAGTATCTAAATTAGTATTTTCTAAATCTAAATATTCCTTTTTAAACTGAACAATGCGTTCTATTATTACATCTTCATAACTGATTAATGTTTTCAACCCTTGTGAAAGGTCTTTTATCAAATTATCCATTAATTATCTCCTTTGTGGCTGGATTTTTAATTTTTTGACTTTCTTTTTATACTAATATTATACCAAATTAAAGATAATAAGTCAATAGTTTTTCCGTAGTTTTTCCGTAGTTTTTATATAATAAAAATGTAAATATAATTTGTCTTTACAATTTGTCTTTACAATTTGTCTTTACATTTTGTCTTTACATTTTGTCTTTACATTTTGTCTTTACATTTTGTCTTTATATTTTGTCTTTACATTTTATTTAGTCGGACCTTTTTTTTCATTTTGATTTGAATTTTGTTTTTTCTTGTGCTTACTTCCATTAATAATATTTTTTACAAGACTATCGGCAATCTTTTTGCCATATTTTAGTTCAGCTTTTTTATATGCATTTGTTTCTTGAAGTTCCTCTTTAGTTGGTAATTTGTTTAAAAGTTCATAATCATTTTTCTCTCGTGCTATATTTTCTACTGAAATTTTACCATTTTTCAAATGTTCTAGAACTTTTGGATCACATTTATTGATTATACTAATTGGCAATTTGCTATAATCAAATTTATCTGAAATATAAGTTACTTTATCAAATAACTTTTGACCTTGCTTGGGCGTCTTCAGAACTACCAAAATATCATAGAATTTTCCTGCGGCTATAGTCTCCCAAATACCGCTCATTAATGTTGATGGATTATCAAAACCTTTCCCATTGTTAGCACAAGAAAAGCCTAAAATCATTTGATTTCTTCCAACTATGTAGTCAACATTTTTAAGTGTATTAGATTTTTTACCTATCTTTAATGGTTGTTCCATAACTTCATGCAAAGATGGCAGCTTATATAATTTGCTTTTGATATTTCTTTTATTTTCCAAATAAAATTCTTTAGGCTTTAAGGATTTTTTCCTTAACTTTCTCGCAAACATTTCTGCTGATAAATTAGTTTTTATACCACTTAGATGTAAAAAATTATAATCTCGAGCGGCTACAAATTTTGATTTCAAAATACCATTTTTTTCATATAGATATAAATATGAATTAGGTATAAGTTTTGTTTGATAACTTTCCCAACTAATATAAAGTAGTTCCAATATTTTATCTTTTTCCATTGTTACCTCACTAATGATAAAAGGTGCACCAATTTTGATGCACCTAAATATCTCTGATTGTTTGGGCTGCCTATACAGCCGTGCTGCCACTATAATAGTGGTGCTAGATATAGGTTTGTTTGGGCTGCCTATACAGCCGTGCTGCCACTGCAATGGTGGTGCTATCACTAGGTTTTATAGATGTCAGCTCATCTTCAATATTATTATACTCAAAATATTATAATTTGTCAATATAATTAATACATTTTTTATATTATTTGAATGTTTATTGTAAAGACAATTTGTCTTTATATTTTGTCTTTACTTTGCTCTACCTGATGTCTTAGGTTGTGCTTTAACAGTGGTTTTTACAACAGTCGTTGTAACAGTAGTTTTACCTTGCAATTTATTTTTTGGTACAGATATTGTATTGTTTTTACCGTCTTTTGTTGTAATTTTTTCTTTTTCTTGTGCCTTCGATATTTCAATTTTAAGCAAATCATTTACAAGTTTATCTGCTTTTTGTTGTCCGTATTTCTCAACAACAGTTTTATATGCTTTTGTTTCTCTATAAGCTTGACTATTAGCTGTTTTTGGGGTTTCTTGTTTTTGCGATTTTATTGCTTTCTTCGTCTCATCAATCTTGATCTCTTCTTTTTTGCTTTTCTGTTGTAGATATTCTTTCCAATCTTTGGCCTTATCTTCCAATAATAAAAAATCATTACAATGTTCATATAAGCTGTTTGATTTATTATATAAGCACTGAACATAAACTTCTGCAGCTTTTGTTGTTATGATTTTATTTTCTCGCTGAATGTGTCTTGCTTGGCTCACCAGAAATCGTTTATAGCTACATTCAGGCAAAGAATTTATATCAAAATGAGTAAGAGCATCTTCTGGAACAGGCAACATCTGCTTAAAATTTAAAGCCCCATATTTACCTTTGCCAATATTATGTACATCAACTTCATTAAATGCCGTTGTCCTTGCATCATTAGTAAGAGGTGCGAAATAGTTAGATCCATTTATACCACGCAATACAACACCTACAAATGGCCTTTGCTTATTATCAGACGATACAAACTTCATGTCGTCTTTACAATATTTTTTAATATACTCTTGATAAGATTTTTTTAAATATACAATTTCTAATTTTTCTTTATTCATTTTATGTTCTCCATTAAAAAATAATGCAGAAGCGTAACTTGCTTCTGCATCAATGTATCCTAATACTCGCCACTCTTTAATTGGTGGGGCATCACCCTTTTTCAGCTTATTTGGTTTAAGCAACCAAAATACCCTATTTAGTCGGGCATCACTGTATTGGATAATATTAGTATACATAAAAACAATAAAAAAGTCAACTGCTTTTTTTAAATTTACTACTTTTATAATTCTTTTTTGTGCTATCTCATAAATCTTTTTGAACTAGGGACCTTATATAGTCGCATAATACTTCACTCATATTAAGACCACTAGCAGCACAATAATCTTTAAAGGCATCTCTTTCACTAGGTTTTATCCTAAAGTTCATTAAAACTAAAGTTTCCTTTTCTTGTGACAACTTAATTGGCTTAACTGATAATAATTTACTTACAGTTCCCATTTATACCTCCTCATTCAAAAATTCATTTACAAAGGCCGCATAATCTTTAGCAACATTGCTATCACCTTTATAATCATATAAGCTCAAGCCAACCTTTGGTGCATCAGCTGCATAAACTGACATTCTAATAGTAGCATCATAGACTTTACTATTACATTTTTCAGCTTTTTCCTTTATATATGCAATTCCAGATTGTGTAGACTTTCTTCTGGAATCTACCATTGTTACCAAAAAACCTCTAATCTTTAAATCGTGATTTATAAATTTCATATCTTCGATGGTATCTAGTAACATAGCAACTCCACTCTCCGAATTGAATTCAGGCTTAAATGGAACAATTATTTCTTCACATGCAGCCAATACATTTAAAGTTATTACGCTTAAGCTAGGATTACTATCAATTATAATATAATCATATTTATTTTTATACGAATCAATAGCTCTCTTTAAATACTGTTCACGACAAGGTTTGCCACCTAATATAATATTAGCTGTCTCTAATCCAATACTCGAGCCAATAAGATCGAGCTTGTCTGTTATTGGTACAGGTCCTTCAAAACAAACATTAGGTATTATTTTTAAAAATTTCAACACCGGTGGATATTCTCCATCAACCTCTAATCCACAAGAATTAGTTAAATTTCCTTGTGGATCCATATCAATCAATAAAACTTTTTTGCCACTTCTTACTAAACCAAATGCTAGTGCATTTGCTGTAGTAGTCTTCGCAACTCCGCCTTTTTGATTTACTAAAGCTATTATTTTTGCCATTTCTTTCTTCTCCTTATATTTTTTTGTAAAGACAATTTGTCTTTACATTTTGTCTTTACACTAAATTACTTCTTGTTGTTCGATTTCATCAAATTTAAAATCTTGCATATATTCTACCCAAAATGCTCGATTTGAAAATGCTGCTTCTACTAACTCATTTGTCACAATTTGAATATGGCTACGCTCTTTAGTCGCCCCAATAAAAAAGCATTGTCCTCTAGTTGCAGAAGTTATTAATCTTTGTTCTGTTTTATTGATAGGATTACTTTGATATAATTCAACTAAATCTTCTACATCCTTAGGATTTAAGCCGAAAACAAATGTATATTGGGCGTTCTTAATTACAGCCGAAGTTTTAGATCGTAAACTTTCTGTAGCATTCCAATCTGCTACATTTTGCGTTGCTGGAATAAATGTTCCATTATATTTCCTAATGCGTTTAACCATTTGATAAAAGAAATCTAACGCAATAGGATACTTAGCATCAATGAACAAATGTGCCTCATCTGCTACAATAACTACTTTTTGTGGCGTTTCAGCAGTTCGGTTATGTTCCCTAATATTAATAACTTGTTGTTCCAAAAATCTAAATACAAGCAACATTTGAGCATTTGCAACTATATTATTTTTATTTGCAAATAGGGATTGAAAATTAAACACTGTTAAAATGTTGTCCGTAGTCAATGTGCTAGGTTTATTCCATAAATCCGAATATCTTCCACCTTTTGCGAACTTCTTGATATAGTTTTCTGCAGTTTCATATTGTTGCCTAGCATTTTTATTTTTAGTTTTTCCTTTAACCTCACTTAATACATTATATAAATCATCAAAGATTGGAAATTGCTCAGGCGTATAATCTCTAACATCTGTACTTTCTGTTATTCCTTTTTGTGCATACATGTCTACTACTAAATTGTTTATTAATTCGAGCGTATCATGTCCGCATCCTTCAAGTACTAATCTAAAGAAACTTTCTAATGTTTTTAGATGTGCATAAAAAACTACATCTGGTGTTGCCGGCTCTCCATTTTCAGTCAATATTTGCCAAATATGAAAAGGATTCAATCTTCCTGTTGTCGCAGTGCCGACATCTATCATAGTACCATCAAAGTTTTTAACCATATCACCATACTCGAATTCAGGATCAATAATAAAACAAAAACATCCGTCAGCCAATGAATTTACCAAAAACGATTTTAAAAAGTAACTTTTACCACTTCCAGGGCGACCAAATATCATTGCATTTGAATTCTGATGCAACATATCACGCTTCCACAAATCAAAAATAACCGGGTAACTATTATGCCCATAAAGCACACCACCTTTCTCTAAAATAGCAGTATGCACAAAAGGAAAAACTGCAGCTATACTGCTACCATTAATCCCCCGTTCCAAGGACCTAATAGCACTACGCTTTGATATATTCGCAGTAATAAAAGCTTCCTGCTGCCGTGCATATAAGTTATTTATTGAAAAACCTTGCATTCTCAGTCTGCTCCTAATACTTTTTCGAATTGTTTGCACCTGCTCTTGATTATCATATATAAATCCCGTAATCACTGTTGCTACATCAAACATATTTTCTCTTGCATTTTGCAAACTCTGCAGAAGTTCTGACATGCTCTCCAAGTGTGTCTCTTGTTCCAAAATCTCACTTGCTTTATTGAGCTCTTCTCGTGCCATTAGTTCCTGGCATACTTTATCTACACGCTTAATAGCTTTGTCTTGTTCTACCGGTGTTAAATGCATTACTACTTTTGTTTTATCAATATCAAACAATTCTGCCCCATATGCATTAGCAACATTTAATGGATAATCATCAATAGCATAACTGAAAGCTTGGACTCCATCAATAATATAATTATTTCCTTTAAACTGTATATTGTTAGGTTTAATCCACTCTAATAACTCTTCTGGTGTTTTTCCTTGTGCCTCTCGTTCATCAAAGTCTCTTGTATTACAATACTTTAAAAAAACTGCTGTATCTGTTGCATTTTGCAGCATTCTAGCACTAAGCCCTGCTGATTCCAAACAATCCATTGTTTGGAATGTTACCCTCTCTAATTCACTCTTTACACTATCATAAACCACAATATAGTAAAAAGAACGATATACTTTTTCTTCAGTATTAAAATACTCAAGTTGATTTTTTCGAGAAATTAAAACTGCCTTACAAAGCATTTTTTGTTTTTGATTGCCATTAAAAATATCAATATTATTTGCATTCATTTGCAAATCTGCTATGTAATCATCAAATAATATAGGTCTATCAATTTTTACTAAGTCTAATGCTTTTCCTACATCAATTCCCATCAACAAATTAGCAATTCGCTCAACATCTAAGTCTTGCTCATCTTCCGTTTGTAATCCAAATTCTTTACATCCGACTTCAATTACGCTGCCATAATAACCAGGATAAACAATTATGCCATCATCTGTTAATTCAGTATAAGGTATTAACTTATCAATATGTTTCTTTGTGTTAAATTTTTTCTTGCTGAACAAAAATTTGACTACTTGCACAACTACTTCATACATAATTGTATTTTTATCTAGAGGCAATAGTAAACCTACAAATATGCCTGCAGTTATTAAAGTAATTATCCATTTCCCTTTAAAATTACTCAGTACTAAGCCAATTACTATTGCCATTTCTACACCGGCAACTGCTATATCTTTCAAAGAATAACACTTCCATATTGCATTTTTTACTCTTGTTTGCTTAGGTATATTTCTTAACATAACATCATCTCCTATTTCTTACCAAATCTCCACTTACTTTGTCTACGCAACTTTTCCATTGGCGAATTATGTTTCTCTTGTATTCCTCGAAGACCGCCTGTTTGACGCCAACTCTCGTGCAACTTTTTAGACAATTTATTACGCTCTTTTCCTAATCTATTAAAATTAGAATTTTTCTCGCTGCCGCCTGATAATAGTGTATTTGCACCGCCTGTAACAGCTTTAACGGCATTTCTTGAGTGTCCTATCAAACCTCTATCTCTTCGTCCTGTATAAGGATTATATGTGCCGAATGTTAACCTTGCTGCTCCTGAAACAGCCTTGGCCGTGCCCATAACCCCTGCAAACATTGCTCTAAAGCCATGTGCAGCCTGTCTGCTTTCTTGTGCATCTGTACCAAGTAGCCTTGCAAAAAATGTTTGTCCATTTGAAATTGTTAATGCTCCGCAAATTACAATTAATACATGCATCAAGTTATTTACAAGACCACTATCATCTAAAGGAACTCTAACTTTAGTAATTAAAGGCAATAGCAACATATAAATATTTATCGCGAAAATTGAGCCATAAGCTATTAATGTTTTAGATATAGCAGTTTCACGCCATAGTTTAAATTTTGCTCCATCATCAACAACAGTTGTTGCCACGAGTAATGGCGATGTTAAAAATATGAATACTAGGTCAAAAAGCCGAACTACAAGCCCCATTATTGCAGTAAAAAGAACGACCATCATTATAATAACCGCAGGTACTCCCATAAAAAATCGATATTCACTAATGTAAACATATCCTGGCTTAACAAACTCAACATTTTCTAATGAACCTGCTTCTTCATTAAATATTGCATCTTGTTCTAACCCAATAAAATTTGGCTTTAAAACACCAAATATTGTATCTGGAGTAATCCCTTTCCAACTTGTATTGATAATGTTATTGCCGTTTGCATCCTTAATTGGTGTTCCGTTTTCATCTGTAACTATTCCAAATATATCTTCTAAAGTATATTTTTCATTTGTTTCCGGATTTATTTGCCATGCATCTTCACCTATAGATATTTCTAAAAGTTGTTGGCCTAAAGTTAAATTGCTACCTTGATTAAAAGAATAATCTATTTCTTTTAATACACAATTTGCACCAAATATAAATGCAAATAAAACAACGACTGTAACTACTAAGGATACAAGCGATCCGCAACACTTTGATAAAATTTGTGTCGTAGTTTTTTTACTAACAACCATATTTTTAACTAATGAAACTATTGTAAAAACCACTGTTAAGACTACTCCGATAATCAATATATACCAAAATACTGCTTGTACAGAATCATTATATAAAAAATATTCTAGCAATGTAATATCGTTCTCACTGCCTGAGGCTCGAAC
The DNA here is from genome assembly GCA_910584975.1 of uncultured Christensenella sp. Classification (GTDB taxonomy): domain Bacteria; phylum Bacillota; class Clostridia; order Christensenellales; family UBA3700; genus MGBC100798. Next base: position 58,101 of record CAJUEA010000001.1, on the reverse strand, counting down.
TTCCTCAATGCCAGCAAATACATTGAATAGCTTAAATATGGTGTCTAACAGTTCAGAAAAACCAATTTGCAACCACATTAAAAGTTTAAGAAATAATATTTTCATTTTGCTTTTAACTCCTTTGTTTATTTGACTTTTTTCCTCAAATATGATATAATTAAATTATAAAATATGAGGTATAATTATGAAAAAATTTTTATCAATTTTAATTTTATTAATACTTGTTTCTGTATGTTGCATTACACTTTCTGCCTGCTCTTCTTCTAAAAAAATCGAAGGGACTTGGATAATTAATGAAGAAGATTTAAATGGGAAGTTATATAGTCCCACATATTTAGAATTAACAATAAATACAGATGGCACCGGCACTGCACTAATAAAAAATACTAATAATACACATCAGTATACTGAACAGTGCAAGTGGGAATACAATAATGACGATAAATGCTATTATATTTGGTATTCTCGCGTTGGTGCATATTTCCCTGGTATGGAAGTAAAAGAAAAGATTGAATTTATTTCTTCCACATCCATAAAAATCACAAAAGTAGGGAACGCTGCTGTAAATGGTGTAGATTTAGAAGGAACTTACACCAAACAATAAATATTTACTATTTTAATTGCTCTCAATAACGAGAGCTTTTTTATTCACAAAAAAGAAACTAATATAAAACTGTTTTCTCTTGTGCTGTAATGCAATATTTGTTATACTTAAGCATCAAAATTAAAATTTTAATGCTTAAGACATATTTTTAGTTAAAGCTTACTATTGTTACACCTGCCCAACTAGCAATTCCTTGAATTATAAGTGGCAAGCCAGCTACTAATATGAAAATTAGTAATATTCCTGATAAAAGCTGAGTAATCAATTTTTTAGCTTCAACTTTTTCTTCAGCTTTCTTCGCCATAATGAATCTAATTCCAAGATACAAAGACCACCCCACTATAAGGACTACACCTATACCCAATAAATACGGCCATGCGACATTAAACAAAGCACTTAATTGTCCACCAAATGTTTCCATTCCATTTTCAAATCCACTTGTATCACCTTTTGCTGCAAGTAAAATACCCATTGTTGCTAATAATGTTTTTAAATTAAACATATGTACCTCCAAAATTTTAAATAATTTATATCTACGGGGTTACCCGGTTATTTTTATTGTAAAGACAATTTGTCTTTACATTTTGTCTTTATGCTGTTCTTAATTTCAAACGGCGAATAACAAAAAATGCTGTTACTGCCAATATTAATGTAGTTCCCAAAACAATCATAACTATTGCCCAAGTATTTAATTTGTATTGTATTTCAAATTCTAATTTATTACTATTTCCAAACTCATCAATTAAAGTTATTACATAATGACCTGGATCTTTCAAAACCATTGATTTTTGAAATTTGATTTCTTTACCATCTTTAGTTAAAACAATTGTAACATTTGTTTTGTTTAAGTCAGAAAAAGAAATTGTATTGTTTTTATTATAAATAATGTTTAAATTTGGAACCACATTATCAATATCTACAAAAAGCATAAATGATACATTGGCTTCTGTATCAAATATTTGTATTTCATATCTACCACTTTTATTTAACGCTATTTTTCTTTGTGCTGCATCTAAATATTCAATATCACTTGTTGTATTATTCAGTTTGAAAATATTTATTTTATGTGTATTTTCCAAATCGAATTGCAATGCTCGAGCATTTTTTGGCAAAATTTCAAAATTAAATACAAAAATGTTTCCGGCAATATCTGTAGCTGTAATTTCGTACTTGCCTATTTCCTTATAATTCTTATTTATTTCGATTTCCTTACCATCTTTTTTAACAATAAAATTACCTTCTTCATTTAAAGCAAATGTAACAGGTTCTGTAGTTAATTGTTTGTTAATAACATTTGAACTATATAATACTTGTAAATCTATACTAAAAGTTTTACAAGTTTGGTTTCCTGCAATATCTTCTACTATTAATTCATAGCTACCATGTTGTTTAAATATTTCACCTTGAACAACCTCACGAACTACATTTCCCTTGTGAACAAGCATACATCTTGCTCCAATTTCAAATGTAACTGTTACAGCAGTATTAGTAATTCCAATTTCTGGAACACCATCAATATTAAGTTCTGGAGCTGTCATATCAATTTCTAATACAAATTCAACGCGATTCCCAAATCTATCCGCTATTGTAATAGAATAAATGCCCTCTTTGCTTATGACGCTTCCTGGCATAATATCATTAATGTCATTATTTGATTGAACAACCCATTCGCTATATGTTTCTTGAATTATGATTGCCACAGGATTTTTACTTATATATTTACCATTTATATTTATAATTTTTGTTTCACTTTCAAATATATATTCAACGGCATTATCAAAGAAAATTGTAAATTGTTCCTCATTTCCGAACCTATCTTTTATATAAAATGTATATAGTCCATTATCAAACAAAAGGTTATTTTTCTCATATCTCTTTAAAGTAGCACTATCGCCTATAGAATATTTAATCATGACATCATTTTCAGTCCAATTTAGTTTAAAGCTTTTATTAGTAAAACCTTCTTTTTCGATTTTCTTACCATCCAAATCTAATATTTCTACTTGTGCAACCACATTATCTATTCCAAACTGATATTCCATAAACAAATTATCATCTGATTCATTGTACAAATGGATCATGTATTGTTCTTCTGTTCCACTCATTGCAAGAAATGTAAGCGTATAAAGTTTATTTATATTGTCATATTCCTCAATATAGTTTGTAAATATTTGTAAATTGCCATTTTTATCATATCGATAAACAACTACAGAATTACCAACAAAATAGCTAAAAGTTACATCCTTTGATATTGTTGAACCATTAGCAATGCTCAAATTACCCTGTGGCAAACCTCTTTCATAAAATACCGGCTCGGTAGTTATTGTTCTACCATATCTATCTACCATTACGGCCATATATTTGCCACCTGTAGTGAAATTATATTCCAACCTAGTAAAATCAATATATACGCCTAAATCGTCACGCTCAATTAATATATGTTCACCGGAACCATTAATCTTGTAGATTTTCAAATCAATTATATTGTTGAGCAAATCATTCGTTTTAAAAAACAAAGTTAATTGTCTATTTGTAGGTTTTAAGCTGTTATATTCCATTGTTGGCTCTCTAGTTGCGATGTTAATCTTACAAATAAATACATTGCCGCTACGATCATAAATAGTAAGAATATACTGACCGCCTCCTAATTCAGCATTTAAAATTGGAATGTCATCACCTAAAACATAAACTCCATTTACACCTCTTCCATCAATTCGAATATTTATAAAGCTATCTGCATTATCAAAAACTCTTAATATTTCAAAAGAAAGATAAAATAATACACCAGCATTATCATCAACATAATCATTGTCAATAACTAATTCTTTCCTTGTGCTATCGCCTCGTTCTACTTCAGCCAACAGTTTTGGTGCTTCTAAATCTAAATAAATTATGTATCGCTCGATATTACCACATAAATCAGTTTCTTCTACTAAATAATATCCTTGTTTTAGTGCATCTACTGAATTAAGCATTTCTCCAATACTTTTCGAATAATTTATTTGTACTTCATTTTGAGTTTTCAATGAATAGTCATCTGCCAAATAGATTATGCATGCACTAGTAGGCGATAACGCTTCCTTAAGTTTCTTATAAACATAATCTTTACGAACTTGCACCAAAGATAAATTCGAATAATCAGATAAAAATGCTGGCAGTTGTAATAATTGCCTTGTAAAAGCATGCATATCTGTTATTCCATTTGCATCCTTAATTGTGTAATAATCGTCACTTCCATTAATATTAGAAACCTTACGCCTACTTATATACCTAGTTGCATATTTTATAATTACCTTGTCTAAGTCAGCCCTATTTGTATAAACTTGTGATACTGCTTCATTCGTTGCAGAAACATATATCCATTTATTAAGGCCTTGATGCTTCACACGATATAATTCTTCAACTGACTTGGTCCAATTTAATGCATCTTCATATCTCTCAAAAGTAAATTTTCCGGAAATATCTGCGAGTTCTGGATTAACTCCAAAAACATATCCTGGCAATGTTACTTCATACCATGCATTGATTTTAAATGTATCAAAAATTATATCCTTATTACCAAAGTTATCTATATATTGCAAAACAAATCTTTTCTCATGTATGTTGCCTGCTTTATCTTCTGCTTGTAGCTTGTAATTGCCAAAATTTGCAACCAATGACTCAATTTCTTTAAAATTGCTAGGTCCTTTATAAATTAATTGATTATCTTTGTAAACACAAAGAAAAGCAAAGTTTGTATCGGCACACTCAACAAATAATGACTTATTGGTATAGTAAATACCATCATATAAAGTTAGTTCTTCATTGTCATTTGAAATAAGCTCGATTGTTGGTATAATTTTATCTACAATAAAAATAAACTGCTCACTTCTATTCCCAGCCAAGTCAAATGCTACTAATACATGTTCACCGTCTTCAATCATATCTGGTACTATAGTTGATTTAAATATTTGTCCATCCAACCATATTTCTTTTGCATTTATATCGTTAAGAAAATATTCCAATCTATCTGAAGCATTGATATACACTCCTGAAGCAGTAGCTTGTCCATTCTTTTTTATATTTATAATAGGCATTGTTGTATCTAAAACAACTGTAGCAGTAATTAAATTTCCTGCAATATCCATTGTTTTGAAAAAATATGTTCCATCTCCATTGTCAGCAGGAATAATTATATTACTACTTGATTGCAATATCCAATCCCCATTATTAAACTTAACCCAAGTTTTCAGCTCATAATTATCTATCGCACTATAATGTATAGGTTGATTTGTATATCCATTTAATTGTACCTCTAGTTCTGGCAAAGTTAATTTAATGTTAAATAGTTTTGAACTAATATTGCCATGAATATCAGTAACAATAACTTTAAAACTTCCTTCATCTAAAAACATATTGCGATTTTGACTTGCAATAAATTGTTCAGATTCTTTCTTTAAAAATGCATTGATATCGCTATAAATAAAGAAAACATAAGTATCTCCATCTTTTGTTGTGTATTCCCAATAACTTGCCCCTTGTAATGCAAAATCTATTTGTCCTGGTGCAATTATTCTATTGTCATTAGGAATCGTTTCCCAACCTTCTTTTGAAACTAGCTTTTCCAGCTCTCCAGCAAGAATTACTTCAAGCACTTGTTTTCGGCTGCCATACAACACATTAGGATATCTTGTATCAAAGAAAATTGCTCCATTAATGTAATCACTATTAATTTCTTGCCATGTATCATTTAACAATTTGTATAATTTTGTGGACAATATACCTTTATTATCTGACACATCAAAATAAACTCCTTGATTACTCCAACCATTATCTGCAAAGCTTGATCCATCGGCTCTTCTTAAGCCAATAACAGGTAAAACATTATCATAATCAATTTGAATCGTCTCACTTCTATTCCCAGCCAAGTCTTCAATATAAAATTGCCAAGTTCCAATTATATCTGTTATCGTGAATGACTTTGTGGCAGTACTCTGCCAGCCTGCTGCAGGGGCTTTGTAATATAAGGCTTTAAAATTAGCATCATCACCCATACATGTTATTAATTTGTTAGTATAGTCCCCATTTTCGACTGAATCACTTAACGAAATTGTCGGCTTAGTCTTATCAATATAAAATTTAATAGTACCACTTTGATTACCCGCACCATCTATAGATTTAATTTCGTACTCGCCATCATCTTTAAAAGTATAGCTACTTTGATTAGTGGCTTTCCAACTTTGAGAATTATATCTGTAGTATATTGAAGAACCCGTTTGAGTATCACTACTAGTTGCTACAATATTATGGTTGAAATAATCATTTGATGAAGAAGAATCTATTTTAATACTTGGCTTAGTTGTATCATAAGCTGAAAATGTTGCAGTCATAGTATTTTGCCGTGTTATTTTGTCATAATTGCTTGATATTTTCATTGATACATTTAAAGATTGATTATCATTAATAGTTACTTTTTCGCTTTGAAGATTATATTTACCTGAACCATTAATTTTTTCAAACCAAAAACAAGATTTATTATTAATAATTACTTCTACATTCCAATATCCAACTCCAGCAACACCACCTATTCCCATTTCGAAATAAACATCTGCATAATATGTATTAAGGGATTCTCTATGTATCGTTACTGATGAGCCTAATGGTGCCATTATATTACCCCAATTTTGTCGAAGTCCCAAATCCTGTATTATATTTCCATTGCTATCGTTTTTATAATCATGTACATCTTTCTTCCAATCTGCTGCAGTCCATGTTTTACTGCCTCTTTGCTCTGCATAAACGGCAGTTGGCAAACTAATTGTATGCACCAAAAGCAAACTTATCAAAATGCATAAACTAATTACAAAAATAGAAATTGCTTTTCTTTGTGCTTTATTCATTTACTTTTCCTCTTTCTTTTTCATATAATTTTTTTAATTCTATAAGTTTAAATTTTAAATCCATACTTGTTGCCTTATCTATTAAATCTTGCAACTTGAACATAGGATTTTTACACTTTATAAGGCCTTGTAATTCAGGCAATACTTGTGCCAATGCATGCAACTTTGTTTCAAATAAGCTATCAAATTCATTGGTTTGAACTTTTTTTTGTGTTTTCTTTTTACTTTTTGCTTTTTGTTCTTCCATCATTTCTTTTTGCAATTTCTTCAAATCTTCTTCAATCGCCTCAATTTCCTTTAATTTTATATTTATGTCATAAGCAAACTTCAATTCGTCAAAATATTTTGCGACCGCTCGTTCATCATCACCACCACCGAGCTGATAAATATCTGCACACTTAAATGATGGCGTAAATTTTGATTTGAAAGCAAAATGCCCAAAAGAAAGTACAACCGCATTACCAAAATTGTCGGCATTATTTAAATTTTTCAATTCTGTTGGATAAATCAAAGGGACTTCCTTTGTACTTGTAGCACTTGATTCTGTATTCTGCCTCCAACTACTATTTAAATTTACATTTGCAACCAACTTTTTGCCACATAAAGTTGAAATTTCATTAATAGTATCAGAAGAATCAGATCCAAGGAAAATTTTGACTGCACTTTGCTCTTTTACAATATTTGCGACCTCTTTTCCATATTTATTAGTTAATTGCTCATAAGACTGTATAACCATGTTAAAAAACATTTTTCTTGACCGAGCAACACTAACGATTACATCTAAATCATTAAAGGCCGGCAAATTACCAAATTCATCAAGTAAAAAATAATTTGTCCTTAATAATGTTGCTGCATCTGTTTTTCCTTGTGCTTTATTCCTTCTTGACTTTTCTACTAAACATTTATACATTTGTGTTATCAATAATGTAACAAGACGATGCCTAGTTTTTTTCTCATCAGGTATTTTAATAAATAATGCTATTGCTTCTTCATCAAAATTATACAGATTTATGTCACTTTCAGATGTCATTGATAATATGCCTGTGTCCGACAACCATTCTGTATGTTTATAAACTTCAGACAAATAACTTGATAGTGTTCTGTCTTGGCTCTCTAAAACTTGCATTGCCATGCCTTTTACTTTACTTAAAGGACTTCTACATTCATACAAATATTTTTTTAATTTATCATCTTCTGAAGATAAATTATTAAACACTGTATGATACAAAGAAGTAAACCCTACTTTATGTTTTGGCATTAATTCATCCTCATAGTCCTCGCAGAAAGCTAATATAATTGCATTTATCAAGGACTTTGCACCTTTCTGCCAAGACATATCATTTGATTTCTCTAATGGACAAATTGCATCGCTCAAATCTTTTGCAAATTCAAATATTTCGTCCCGTAAAATTTGAATTTGGACCTCTTTGTCAAAATTATTAGATAATTTTAATTCTTTAATTTTATCTACCCTTTCAGTAAGAACATCAAATGGATTCCAATGAGAGCTATAATATGGTGAAATGAGATCCACAACCAAAACTTTATAACCATTATTTTTCAATGCTTTAGCATGAATATCAAATAATTCTCCCTTTGGATCCGATATAATCATTGATGGTTTTGTTTTTGTTTTCATTAGAGTTTGAATTGTAGGATTCATAAATCCGGTTGTTTTATAACTACCACTTGTTCCTATAATCAAAGAATGTCTAGGCTCGGTTGTCATAATAACCTTAATATTTTTACCGCTTCGCTTAGCTTGCAAAACTGTACCATCAGATACTTGGCCTAAATCACTATATTTGCTGCAAACAAAGTCTTTACTGCGTCTAATATCGTGCTTTGTCATTAATCGTGACATTTCTCCATAATTGTCCTTTACTACTTCTTTATCGGCCTGAATACGGCGATTAGTTAATATAAACACTGTTAAACTTGCATAGATTATCAATAAAACCAACCAATATGTGCCTTTTTCGAACACTTTAAACAATGCTTCAAAAGTAATTTTCCCACGCGTTTCAAATATCGCATAAATAATTGCTGACATTACTAACAATACTAGTGCAAGAATTAGCGTTAAAATTATTTTAGTTTTCAATTTAAGTCTATTCTTCATATCTACCTCATTTGTGCTCTATTATTCTCGATTTCGCGTTCTGCTATATGTAATTTATAACTGAAGTCGTTGTGTTGTGTAAGGCTTTCAATTTCACTTAAAAATATTCTTACATTCTTTTCAATTGACACCCTATTCATTCTGGCAGTTCGCCTTGCAGCGTTTTTACCTGCCTTAGCATTCTTTTGCAAATTAGCATTAAAAGAATTTTTCATGCAAATTGCCCCCTTGATAATTTGATTTCCCAATTTTTCTCTCAAACTATCTTTTAGTTTGTCTACACAGTCAAAACTTTGAACACCATATCTATTACTTTGAATCCCGTCAATATTTTGAACTCGTTCTGGTTTTATCCTTCTGCCATTCATCCAAAACATTTGGTTTTCATTTGCAAGTTCCATTGCTCGTTCTTTTCGTTTGTCGATTTCATTATATGCACCTAAAACATAATTATAAAGTTTAGCATCACGATTTACTATATAATCAACTGTCTTATCTACTACATTGCGTACATTATCCATATTTTTACTATTATAGCCAAGTCGCCCACTCTCTGGTAATTTTTTTGCAAGTTCAGCAAGTTTATATCCAATATCTTCTTTACATTGCCCCTTATTTGTTCTTGTTGGCATTAATTCTTTTAGTCTTGCAAGTGCTCGATCTCGTGCAATATGATAATCATCTTGATATTCATCTAAATATAAATTCGTTGATATTAAGTAATTATCAATGCAATCTTGCTTAAAAGTACCTTTAGAAGTGTATTCCTTTTCTCCATTTGCCTTTAAATACATCGGCTCGCGTTCCCAAAAAGAAAAATGTATGTGATGATGATTTTTTGTATCAACATGAAGACTTGCCATCAATTCAATATTCCTTGGATTCAAATGGGATTTCTCAATTAAATTTCCATAAAAATTATGTCGCAAGAATTTTATGGCCTGTTCTGGTGTTTTTATTCCTTTACTTACTTCTTCATCAAAAGAGATCCAACCATGCCAAATATTAGATTTGGTTACTGCTAAGTTATTTCGAATTTTGTTAAGATCCTCATCACTTAATGCACCATCCAAATTAAATGCTCCTGTATCTTTTTGCATATAATTCAATATATCCTTATTTTTCGCTGTTTTTTTACCATTTAACGAATAGCTCAGATAATTGTATTTTGCAGTCAAATTATAAAATGCTCGCTCTCTTCGCCAACTTGCCTCTTCAACTATACTTGCATTTCTTTTTGGTTTTGCAGCTGTGAAATTAATATTAAATACTACTTTACTCATTTTTCTTTTCCCTCCGTTTGTTAGCAGCAAGCATGCTATCTTCGATTTCTTGTAAATTTTCAGGTAAACTTGATAAAAAACCACCTTCAATTTGCTCAACACTTAAAGTACCTTCAAGCTTTTCTAATTCGATGTTATATAAATTTGTTACTAGATATTTAATTATTCCTACTTGAACTGCAAGTTCATCTACAGAATTATTTAAATCTCGCAACTCATAACCATTTTCATAATTCGCTATTTTTCTTTGTGATTTCAAATAGTCTGTCAAATTAAAAGTTCGCTCATATAACAATGGCAGCCCAATCTTTAATGCATCGTTTATTACAGCATTAAAATTTTTAGAATACTCTGAACTCAACATTAATTCTTCAATGAATTTCCAATTATTATTATCATGAATTCTAATTCGTTTTTGAATACCCTTATTTTCTTCCATTTTTCTCCTTGTGTTTATCCCAAAAAAGTAGGTTTCCTACTTGTTCCTAAGTTGTCACAAAATGTGACAACTTGTCTTTCGGTGTGACAAGCATTTACTACTATGTAGTAAGAGCGAATAAAAACTTTGTTTTGTCACACCGCCTTATCCCGCTTCCTTTGCTTACCCCACAAAATTTTTCCCCTAGCATAATTTTAGGGGAAAAATTTTGTTTTTAAATAATCAACAAAACCATCTCTTAAGTAAAAATTTTCGCGTGCCGCAGGGCTGCCTTTCGCCACCCCTGCGGCAACGATTTGTGGAACATCCACAAATCGACCATGCCACCGCACGGGGTGGCAGTAAGCACTGAAAAAAATCGTTTATTTTTCTTTGTGCAAAAATCATTTAGCTATCCAATTTTAAGCCTTTAGCCAAATAATGTTAGCACAAAAGAAAAGTTATTTGCCTTTACCCTTAGCTCGAGTTTTCTGTGCTTGATGACTTTTTCCTAGTTTGGTTGGTGCTATAACAGCTGTTCTTTTGATATAACTGATAGTCCTATCAATATACTGCTCACCTTTATTTGGTCTATACAAACCTGATGTCATAAATATATCTTTCATTTGACTTTCGTTATAGTTTGTAAAGAAACCTATAATACCCAATAACTTTGCATCACTTCTTGATAAATCATTCATTAAGTTAACGCCGTTCATTAAATCCTTAAAGTCATTCCAAACTTTACTTTGCTTTATTGTCTCAATAACCTCACTTGTGCTTAATTGTTTGAAACCATAGTTATCAAATGTCATTCTTGCTTGGCTTACAAGTTGCTTTTTTTCTCCGAGTTCTTTATGGACAAGAGCAATCAATTTTTCTGTTGCAGGGCGTAATTCATTGCTTTTGCTTATTAAATTTCCTGTCATTGATATAAATTTTGCTCTATCGTAACACTCTATACCTTTTTCATCATTTTTTAAATTAAATCCGTCCGTGACACCTTGAGCTTTAAAAAAGACATGAACTCCCTTGCCTGAAGCACTTTTTTCTGCATATGTGTTATCCGAAGCATTTAAAACATCCCAGCAAAGTTGCGACCTCATTCCTTTATCGCCAATGCAATGGTCTAAATCAATACAAGTTATACCATCATTTGGATTCAATGCAAAACTTAACCCTTCACAATTTTGTTCTTTTGCAAAAGCAAGTGCTTTATCAAAACTTGTCCAAGTAGCTGATTCATTACATTTAGCCCACGACCCAGTCTCTGCAGACAAAATAAATTTCTTTTTTTTGCCTGATTCTTTGTCATAATATGTTTTAAAGGCACACCAATTATTTAATGCTTTCATTTCTGCAGGAACATTTTTTACAATGTCATCCAATTTTTTTGCATTTTTTTGAGCATAATACTCTTGTGGAGATAACATATTTTTATTGTTATCTTTGGTCTCAATATTTTCTTTGTTATCTTTGACCTCTACATTTTCTTTATTTTTTTCTTTTGTGCCTTTCAAAATAAATGTACTTGCTTTTTCAGCATCTTTGATAGCTTTTACAAACTCACGAGGTTCAGCAAGTATAGCGTTCCAATTTTGAATATACGCAGCAGAATTTTTAATGCTTACATCTTTTAATTCAACACCTAATGCTTGCTGTAAAAATAAACTAGCCATTTCTGCTGTTACTTCTTCTTTCGCATAAGATTTTTGATTATGATTATCGACCTTTCTGTTCAATCTACTTTCTGCTCCACTAGCATGTGCTAATTCATGGAAAGCTGCAGTATAAAATTCATCCATTGATACAAATTTATCTCTATTTGGCAAATTAACCTTATCTTGAGAAACTATGTAAGATGCTACATTTGTATCTACATACTCTATTGGGACAAAACTATTTTGCAATATATGTTCACAAGTACTATTCTTTTCTTCATCATTCAATCTACTCGCAACATATTTATTTAAGCCTTCAATCTGTTCTCCATTAAAAACAACATACTGATTATAGTAACTTTTAACATTCTCACTTATATATGCCTGTTTCTCTTCTTCTAGCATATCCTTTGTGATTGCATCTAAATCTTTACTAGATTTAATTTCACGCTTAAGTTTTTGGTCATAAACTGTTATTTTTTCAATTTTAGTTCCTCGTTCACCCTTTTTTACCTGTAAGTTCAGTTCTTGAGCTTGTTTATAAGTATACCATCGAGGATCTTCAAAGCCCTTATTCGCTGCAGAGAATGCTAAATATAATCTATTCATTCCATTATAATCTTTCTCTGTACTACCATTAAAAGGAATCTCATGTCCAACTAAATAATGATGCCATGTTAAATTGCCTTTTTCAATTTCCACTTTAATTTTATCAATAAGTGCTTGCCTATCTTCATTTACTCTTTCCCATCCTGTTTTTTTTGTATCTGATGGTTTGTCTATTGCATTTAGTACCGATTTTTGAAAGGTTTTTGTTTCTTCAATGTTAGTTGTATTTTGTATTTGTTCTTTTCTATTCTCAAGAGCAATACGAACAAAAGCAAAATCTTTATCTTCAATGAAATCGCCATAAATACCTATTGGTCTTTCATCAAAACCATTATCTTTCCAAAATGAACATAGTTCTTCTTCAACATCCTTTATCTCAAAATTAAATTTATTTGGTTCTAAATATTGCCATTTACCATTTTCAAATAGGTATACATAATCCATATCAGAATTTTTCAAGTCTTGTAAATCAAAATAAATCGCTTCACGATTTTTTTCACCACCATCTCGCCCATAAGCAAAACACACATCGCTTTGCTTATTAAATATTGTATGGCTTTGATTGATATCTGGATACAATTTTTCTGCAAGAACATCTAAATCGCCCAATTTAAGCAATTCTTCAATTTTTGCGTTATTATTATAATGGTCTAATAATATTGCTCCAACATATTGTAAATATCCATCATGATGACAATACACTCCTTTATATGTTCCATCTTCTTGTTTACTACAAATATAGCTTCTAGTACTCATTATTCTTCCTCCGTATCAAGTTCTTCTAAAACTTCATCCGTAGTTTGAAGCTCAATTACAGGCAACTCTTCGCTTTCCAAATTATACTTCATCAGTACTTTCCCCCTCATTCTTTTCTTTTGTGCTTAAATATTCAACATCTGGTCTATCAATTTTCTTTGATAATCCTTTGCTGCCATCTTTGCACTCATATTCCTCAATTTTTAAATCTCCAGAAACAAAAATTAAACTACCTTTATCTAGATATTTAATAGCATTCTCTGCATCATTTTCAAATAGTGCAAACGAAAAATACATTGGATTTTTATCTCCTCGCACTGTAGCGGCAATGTCAATATAACAATAAATGACATCATTTGGACTTGTTCTTTTTATAGGCTTTTTTGTTAGCCTACCAACCACTTCAATTTTAACCATAAATTACCTCTCTTTTTTATTTGTGTTCGGCTCTGCCGACTGACACCATTAAAATAACTTGTACATACAAAAAGTTAGCACAAAGAAAAATTGTACTAATCTTGCTTTTTATAAGGCTCTATGCGAATTAACATAATTTATTACATTAAGAATTTGTTCTTCGGTCAAACTGCAAAACTCCTCACCTTTTACACCAGCAACTAAAAAATTACCTACTATTACATCTTGATTTTCAGGAACAAGCATATTTGCAAATAAATTTTGATATTTACCATCTTCATTAAAAATAATACAAACATTTTTAATGTTGGGAAATGCTACTACTTCAATATAACCATTAACAAAATTTTGGAATTCAGATAAATCATTTTTTATATGCATAACTTCTGCATAATTATTCATATCCAACAATTTATCTACTTTTTTTACCACAACTTTTATTTTTTTGTCTTTCATAAAAACTCCTTTAGGTATGCACAAAGAAAAACAATAATTTACGCGATAAAAACTTATTTAATATAATTAAATATTTTTTTATAAATAACTAAGTTTTTTCTTGTGCTATCAAAATTTTTTATAATTTTTATATTATTTATATATTGACCCTAAAAAATAGAGTGCCTCACTCTATTTTTTAGGGTGCCTCACTCTATTTTTTAGAGTACTCTATTTTTTAGGGTACTCTATTTTTTAGGGTGCCTCACTCTATTTTTTAGGGTACTCTAATTTTTAGAGTGCTCTATTTATGAGGAATGTTTATTTTATCCTTATAATCATTGATAGAACCTTTCATGCTTTCAATGTACTCTTTATTATATTTATATGAAACTCTTCGAACATTTCCTTGAACATACTCATTCTTTACTATGTAATTTTTGTCTAGCAAACTTTTCAATGTATTTATAACAGTTTGTTGAGATTTCAAATTTGCAAATTCTTGCAAATAAGTGAGCGAACCTCTAAACTCATTGGCTTCTGATTGTGAAAAGCCATAAATAATTGCAAAAACAACCAATTCGTTACTTTTCAAATCGAGCACATTCAGCATCCAACCAAAAACGAGATAATAATGGTCATCTCTTATTCTACTCATAAATGCTTTCTACTTTTTAATTTCTTTGCTTTGGGGAAGTATCCCCTCGCGAATCCCCTCTATATTTAAACAAAAAAAGACTATGCTGCAATTGCATAGTCCTACCCTATATTAAAATTGTTAGAAACTTTGATTATATGCAATTGACACTCACTCTCTCATATGTTTTACTCTCAAACATCTTTGAGAGTGAATGTCAAGGGATAGCTTTATATTATCTTTTGTAGAAATAGACCTATCCCTATCCATCCACCAATATTTTACACTAACGAAAAACATATTACTTAATAAAGCATTAAATTGACCTCTTTTCACCTTCGTTTTAATAAAAATTTCACTTTTCTATTGTGGAAAAGCCATTTTTGTGATATAATTGTTATAAACAAAATTTTCCAATTTAAATTAACAATCTTTTACAGAGGTATTTATGGCAAACAAAAATTGGTTCAGACTGGATAACAGTGCAAAACTTTTCCCTTTTCTGACCACAAAAGACACTCAAAATCTTTTTAGATTTACTGTGGAACTTTCACAAGATATTTTCCCCGATAAAATGCAAGAGGCAGTGGACAAAACTCTGCTCAGATTTCCTTCTTTTGCAGTAAGACTTAGGAGAGGTGTTTTTTGGTACTATTTGGAGCATAATGACAAACAACTTAAGCTTCGCCCTGAATCGGACATTATTATGGAGCAAATCACTCCTCACAATGCCGATGGCTATTGCTTTAGGGTTATGTATTACAACAATCGCCTTACACTGGAGTTTTTCCACTTGTTATGCGATGGCAGTGGCGCTTTGCAATTTATAAAGGCTTTACTTTTCAATTACTTTAAAATTTTAGGGTTTGATGTTTCAGACGAAGGAAAAATTCTTACAAACGACTCGCCTATTGACCCAATGGAATATGAGGACAGCTTTGCCACAAATTACAAGCCAATCAAATTGAAAGATTTGGACATATCTGGCATGACAGGCAGCAAAAGTCAAGCCTTCACTCTGCCAGGAGAACAATTTGACCATTTGGGGAAAGGTGCGATAACTGCCGATTTGAATGTTAAAGAATTGCTGGGCTATTGCAAAAGCAAAGGCTACACAGTCACGCACTTTTTAGGTGGTTTGTTTATGTACAGCATTTATATGACAAAAGGTTTGGAAGTGGAAGATCCTCACGACATAACGCTGTTTGTTCCAATGAATATACGAAAGCTTTATGGCAGCAAAACTTTGAGAAACTTCACACTTTTTTCCAGAGTGCGTGCAAAAATCAAAAAGCCTAATATTCCACTTGAGGAATTTATTAAAACTGTTCAAGATTACATTGAGCATTGCTACAAAAAAGAATATTTGGACGGCAACATTAGCACTGCAATGATGGGCGAAAAACATTGGCTTATGAGAATTTTGCCTTTGTCGGTAAAACACCTTATTTTTGCAATTCACAATATGATAACACTGAAAAAACCAACAAAAACAGCAACTTTCAGCAATATTGGCGTTGCTGATTTGCCAAAATCTTTTGAGCCTTATGTCAACAAAATCACTTTTATGTTGCATGCTTGCCCATCTGTTCCAATCTCTTTCACAGCAATCACAACATATGAAACACTTACACTTTCTTTTGTAAGGCTTGTTAAAGATACAAGAGTGGAACAATTTTTTATCAAATATCTTGCAGATATGGGATTTGATATTAACGTAAACAGCAATTTTTGGGAGGTGGACAATGCGTTGCAATAAATGTAATGTGGAAGTCAAATGTGGCAATATTTGTCCGCTTTGTCATCAAAAACTTGACACTAACGAAATTAATATTACAAACGATTATCCACCAAAACAAGCAAAACGAAAATTACCTTTAAAATATGCCCCAAAAACAATTTATTTGTTTGTGGCAATCATTGCTGCAATTACTTGCATAATCATAAACTACGCTACTCTTCCAAATGTGCCTTGGTGTTGGTTTGTTACAGCAGCACTTGCCTATGGTTATCTTTTGATAGCAAACACTATCTACTCAAACACTGAGATTGGTGCAAAAATCATTATGCAAGGAGCAAGTTTGGTTGCATTGTGTTATATTTATGAGGCAATATTTAAAACATCGGTTGCAACAAGCTATTGCTTGCCAATTATCATATCGTTTATGATTATTATAAGTGGAGGGCTTTTAACTTTGTTTTTCAAACATAATCGCTCTCTTTTTGTATCTTGCAACTTAATCAGCATTTTGGGCATTATTCCCATTATTCTTTATGCTTGCAATGTTACAAATGTGCTTGCTCCTGCAATCGTATCGGCAGTTTTTGGGGGTATTACATTGATTTTGAGCATAGGCTTTGGAATTAAAAAACTAAAAGAACAATACACAAAAGTTTTTCATATGTGATAACTTTTGAAATAAGGAGAAAAAATGAAAAAGAACTTACGGCGTATTGTGGACAGAAAAAGAATATATCTTTTATATTAATGGACATGAAACTTGGCGTACTAATTTTGGCGTGTCACAAGTCCCTGAATTTTTGTGGCTTTCAGTGGAAATTGCTGGAGAAAGTGGCAGTGCCAACCCAAGCAATAAGGATAATGAATTTACTTGGGCAGGAGAAATAACCAACAACCCAAAAGACAAGGCATATGACTTTGTTGTTGACTATGTAAAAGTGTACCAATTTGCAAAATAAAAGCACTAATTTTAAGCAAAAAACAAAAATACCCCCGATTTTCGGAGGTATTTTTTGCTTAACCTTTAAATATATCTAGTATATCCGATAATGCTTTTGCCCCAACTGTTGCACTATTTAACAATTTGTTTGACATTAAATAAGTTTTTGATTGAAAATGACCTTTGTCAGCGGCAATCTTTAGTAATGACATAGCCTTATCATAATCTTTTTTGATAATCGTTCCGTCCAAATAAATCATTGCAAAATCATACATTGCCTGCAAGTCTCCTTTTTCAACCTGATTTGTCAACACTTTTATTTGTTTCTTCAATTTGCTTTTCTCAAACATATTTTCTCCTTATTAATTTTTCTTTATATCTTTAATTAAATTACCATTGACCTTTAAAGTAATTCGACAGGTTGTCGAAATTCTTACATTTACTGATGAACCATCATTTAAAGTGCAAGTTAAATTTATTGGAGCATAATTTATCCATGTACTATACTCATCTTTAACATCCCCATCAATCATAACATAGCGTTTAATAAATCCAGCATAAACTATTATTTCATGACCATCATATTCATACTTTTTGCAAGACATTAACAATGAATAAAAAAATCCAATCAATGTGCAAAGGAAAAACCAAAGAAAAATATACATGAATATACTATTCTCATTTCCATTGAAGACTTTTATCAACCTTATAGCAAACAATATCAAAGTTATCGCAGCAAAAATCCCCCAAAATAATTTTAAAAACAACAATTTTTTCTTTTCCTTCAACATAAATCCCTCCAAATGAAAAAAGCGTGCTATTGAAAAGCACGCCGAAAAACATACCTCTCAATATTTGCGATACAACCTTGATACCAAGGCGAGAGTGTATGGTTTTGCCCTATTACACCCTTGGTATCTATAAAGTTGTATCGCATATTTATTATGACATATTTTTTTGTATAAGTCAATATAAATTATTTTTTTAGATATATTATTAAAAGATTGCATAAAAAAATTGTTGCGAGCTAAAACTCGCAACAATTTTTGATTAATAGATTGTTTTTATTTTATCAATGTGGCAAGCATAACGGCTTTGATTGTGTGCATTCTGTTTTCTGCCTCTTCAAAAACAACTGATTTTGAACTTGAAAAGACTTCATCAGACACTTCCAAACTATCCAAACCAAACTTTTCGCATATTTCCTTGCCTATTTTTGTGTTTTTATCGTGATATGCTGGAAGGCAATGCATAAACACAGCATTTTCATTCGCCATATCCATAACTTGTTGAGTTACTTTGTAAGGCAACAACTCATTTATTCTTGTTTGCCATACTTCGAATGGCTCGCCCATTGACACCCATACATCGGTATAAATTACATTTGCATCTTTAACGCCTGCCTCAACATCCTCAGTGAACTCTAATGTTGAGCCATTTTGCTCTGCGATTTTTTGGCAAGTTTCAATCAAATTTTTGTCAGGGACATATTGTTTAGGACAGCAAGCCACAAAGTTTATTCCCACCTTTGCACAACCAACCATCAAAGAGTTTCCCATATTAAATCTGCTGTCGCCCATATAAACAAGTTTCAAGCCTTTCAATGTGCCAAATTTTTCATTTATTGTCAAAAAATCTGCCAGTATTTGTGTTGGATGAAACTCATCTGTCAGACCATTCCACACAGGTACTTTTGAGTGCTCTGCAAGCTCTTCCACAATGCTTTGTCCATATCCTCTGTACTCAATTCCGTCAAACATACCTGTAAGCACACTTGCCGTGTCAGCAATGCTTTCTTTTTTGCCAATTTGTGAGCCTTGAGAGTCAAGATATGTAACATTCATACCAAGGTCATAGCCTGCAACCTCAAAGGCACATCTTGTTCTTGTGCTTGTTTTTTCAAAAATCAAAGCAATATTTTTGCCTTGTAAAACTCTGTGAGAAATGCCTTGTTTTTTCTCTTTTTTAAGCTGTTCGCTCAATTCCACCAAAAACAAAATTTCTTCTGTGGAAAAATCCAAAAGTTTCAAAAAATCTCTGCCTTTCAAATTTTCACTTATTTTGTTTTTTTCAAGATACTTGATTATCTCAAATTTGTCTTTTTTTATCATTATTTTACCTCTGCAATAGCTTGTTTCAAAATATCCACGCCTTTTTTCAACAATTCGTCAGAAATGTTAAGGGCAGGCAACAATCTCAATTTGTTTTTTGCTGTAAGCACCAAAAGTCCTTTTTCAATGCATTTGTTTACGATTTCTTTATTATTAGCCTTAACCTCAACGCCAAGCATCAAGCCTAGTCCACTTACGCTAACAACGCCATCACAATATTTTAGCTCGTCAATGATATATTGTGATTTTTTTGCAACATTTTGCATAAAATCTTGGTCAATTCTTTTGACAATGCTCACTGCGCCTGCTGCACAAACAGGATTTCCTCCAAAAGTTGAACCATGATTTCCTGCACCCAAAACATCACAAGTTTTTTCGCCAAAAATAGTTGCGCCGATTGGAAGTCCACCACCCAAACCTTTTGCAGTTGTAACAATATCTGGGGTAAAGCCAAAGTGCATATAACCATAAAACTTGCCTGTTCTGCCATTTCCTGTTTGCACTTCGTCCACAATAATCAAAAGGTCATTTTGATTTGCAAGCTTTACAATTTCGTCAACAAAGCTTTGCTCAAGCACATTTATGCCACCCTCGCCTTGCACCACCTCAATCATAATTGCAGCAAGCTTATTTTGAGCAACTTTTTCATTTAAATCAGCAATATCATTTGCATTTGCATAAACAAAACCTTCTGTAAGAGGTGTGAAATCTTTATGAAAAACTTCTTGACCTGTTGCAGCAAGAGTTGTTATTGTTCTGCCGTGAAAGCTATTGTTTAATGTCAAAATTTTGTAGTAATCTTTGCCTTTTTTATCTTGTGAGTACTTTCTTGCAGTTTTTATTGCACACTCGTTTGCCTCTGCACCAGAGTTTGACAAAAACACCTTTTTCAAGCCTGTTTTTTCCACCAAAAGCTTTGCAAGCTCAACGCAAGGAGAGGTGTAATACAAGTTTGATGTATGTTGCACACTATTGATTTGTTTTGTAATCGCTTGCACCCATTCACTATCGCAAAAGCCAAAAGAGTTTACTGCAATTCCACTTGCAAAGTCAATATATTCTTTTCCGTCATCTGCTATTGCAATGCTACCTTTTCCACTTTGAATATTCACAGGAAAACGATTGTAAGTTCCTGCAATATATTGCTTATCTTCGCTAAAAATACTCATAGTTTACTCCTCAAACATTGTTCCAAGACCTTCATTTGTCAACATTTCCATAATGATTGAGTGTTTTTTTCTGCCGTCAATTATAAACACTTTTTTAACGCCCCATTTAACAGCGTTTATACAACACTCAGTTTTTGGAATCATCCCACCATTGATAATGCCTTTTTTGATAAAATCTTCTGCCTCGCTGATTGTAAGCTTAGATACAAGACTATCTGGGTCGTCCTTATCCATAAGAATACCACTGATATCTGTCATTGTAATCAAGCTTTCTGCCTCAAGCTCTCCTGCTATTTTTGCAGCAGCAGTATCTGCATTAATATTATAGACATTGCCTTCTTTGTCACAAGCAATGGTTGACACAACAGGAATATATCCTTTTTCCAACTGATCCAAAATAGGTGCAACATTAACTTTTAAAATTTGTCCCACATATCCCAAATCTTTATGTTTGAAATCTGCATCAATCATATGTCCGTCGATGCCTGAAAGTCCAATTGCAACACCACCATTCACTTGCAAAAGATTAACAAGATCTTTGTTAACTTTTCCTGCAAGCACCATTTGCACAACCTCAACAGTTTCCTTATCGGTAACACGCAATCCGTTGTAAAAAACACTTTCTTTGCCAAGTTTTCCAAGCATATCGGAAATTTCAGGGCCACCACCATGGACAAGCACAACTTTAACGCCAATCAAAGAAAGCAAAACGATATCTTTCATAACAGAATTTTTAAGCTCTTGATTGATCATTGCGTTTCCACCATATTTTACAACAACAATCTTTCCACTATATTTTTTAATGTAAGGCAAAGCATTAATCAATACTGTTGCTCTGTCTTGATTTGATATATTATTCATATTTCTCCTATTAAGTACGATAATCGCCATTTATTTTTACATAATCATATGTTAAATCACAACCCCAAGCAGTTGCTTGGCTGTTGCCGTCATTCAAATTGATATCGATATTCACTTCCTTTTCCAGCAAAATTTGCTTTGCAAGCTCCTCAGAAAACTCAACGCCTGAACCATTTTTGCAAACAAGAATTTTACCAGTGCTTGCCACAAATTCCACATCGATTTTGCTAACATCAACATCACATTTGCTGTATCCTATTGCACAAAGCACCCTTCCCCAGTTTGCATCAGCACCAAACATAGCACTTTTTACCAAAGATGAACAAATTACGCTTTTTGCAACTTTTTTTGCGATATCCTCATTTTTTGCACCACAAACATTGCACTCAATAAGCTTTGTTGCACCCTCGCCATCGCCCGCAATCATTTTGCAAAGTGCAATGGTAACGCTGTTTAACGCCTTCATAAAAATGTCAAAAGCCTTGCCTTCACTTGTAATTTCTGCATTTTTTGCCTCACCATTTGCAAGCACCACAACCATATCATTTGTGGAAGTGTCTCCATCCACACTAACCATATTAAATGTGCTTTGAATATCACTTTTCAAAGCTTTACTCAACATTTCATTGCTGATTGCACAATCTGTTGTGATAAAAACAAGCATTGTTGCCATATCAGGATGAATCATTCCCGAACCTTTTGCAATGCCACCGATTTTGCACTCTATGCCATCAATTTCAAAAGCCACGGCAACTGATTTTGCTATTGTATCAGTTGTCATAATGCCTTCTTCTGCAGCATTGCTGTTATCTCCAAGACCGCTTACAAGAGCATTCATTCCCTTTTCAAATGGCTCAAGACTCATTTCTTGTCCGATAACACCAGTTGAGGCAACCACAACATCCTTACTATCAATTTTCAATTCTTTTGCAAGCAATTCGCAAGTTTTTTCTGCAATTTCCACACCATTTGCATTGCAAGTATTGGCATTGCCACTATTGCAAATAATCGCTTGTGCTTTTCCGTTTTCAATATGATTTTTTGTAACCACCAAAGGTGCACCTTTTACCAAATTTGTTGTGTAAACAGCTGCAACATTTGCAATTTTACTGCTGAAAATCAAGGACAAGTCTTTTTTTGTTCTATTTTTTCTTATGCCACAATGTATTCCGTTTGCACTAAAGCCTTTCGCAGCACAAACACCACCATTAATAAATTTCATATAATCTCCTGTTAAAGCTCCAATCCAGTAGCCTTGTTCTCTCCTAAAATATAATTCAAGCATTCCACGGCTGCACCACTTGCGCCCTTGCCCAAATTGTCATATCTTGCAACAAGCAAAATTCTATCCTCTTCGCCAAAAACGGAAATGCTCATACTATCTTTGCCTGCAAGCACACCACTTGAAATAAAGCCGTTTTCATTGTCTTCCGTATAAAAAACAATTTCGCTGGTGTACATATTTTTGTAAACATTTTTTATGTCTTCAATGTTTTTTCCGTCTGCCAAAAAGTTTTTATAAATTGCAATGCACACTTGCATACCACTATAAAAATTGCCAACTATCGGCATAAAAAGTGGAGTTTGTGCTAAGCCTGCAATCTCTTTGATTTCTCGCAAGTGCTTGTGTTTTAAACTAATTGCATATTGCCTTGGAAAATCCAACAACACACTTTTATCCTCATTTTGATAATCTGCAATCATTTTTTTGCCACCACCACTGTAACCAGTGACAGATGTGCAAGAAATTGGTGCATCATTTTTCAAAACGCCTTTTTGGATAAGTGGCTTAATCAAAGCAATCACACCACTGGCATGACATCCGGGCACAGCAAATCTCTTATTGTTTTTGACAATTTCATCAAAGTTTTTGTACAATTCAGGAAAAGCATACACCCAACCACTTTGAACTCTGTGTGCAGTGGAACAATCAATAATGATGGTATTTTCATTTTCCAACATAGCCACAGATTCTTTGGCAGCCTCGTCAGGCAAGCATAAAATTGTGATATCACTTTGATTGATTGCTTGTTTTCTGCACTCGGCATTTTTTCTGTCTTTTTCTTCAAGCACAATCAGCTGAATATCTTTTCTATCCTTTAGCCTGTCATATATTCTAAGCCCTGTGGTGCCTTCCCTTCCATCAATAAAGACTTTTTTCATAATCCAAAAACTCCGTTAATTTTTCAATTTGCTTTGCAACCTGTGCTTTGCTTGTTCCACCTTCGGAATTTCTTTTGTTCACACATGTTTCAAGTGCAATTTCTTCATATAAATCTTTGTCAAACAACTCGCACATTTGTTTGTATTCATCAAGCGTAATGTCTTCCAAAGTCAATTTTTCTTTTACGCATTTGCCAACAATACTGCCCACAAGTTTATAAGCCTCCCTGAAAGGCAAACCTTTTTTTGTCAAGTAATCTGCAAGGTCGGTTGCATTGATAAAACCTGTTTTGCAACTGTTAAGCATATTTTCTTTGTTTACTTTCATACTGTCAAGCATTGGCACAAACACTTGCAAACAATCTTGCACTGTTTTCAAACCATCAAAAATGCCTTCTTTGTCCTCTTGCATATCTTTGTTGTATGCAAGAGGCAAGCCTTTAAGCACTGTTAGCATAGCCATCAAATCGCCATAAACTCTGCCACTTTTGCCCCTTACCAATTCAGCCATATCCGAATTTTTCTTTTGAGGCATAATGCTTGAGCCTGTTGTGAAAGCGTCATCCAGTTGCACATAAGAAAACTCTGAGCTTGTCCACAAAATGATTTCCTCTGAAAATCTAGAAAAATGCATCATTATAATTGAATAGCATGACAGCAACTCAACACAAAAGTCTCTGTCTGCAACGCTATCAATGCTGTTTTCAGTAACTCCGTTGAACTGCAACAAATCTGCAACCATTTTTCTGTTCGTGTCATAAGTTGTTCCTGCCAATGCACAACTGCCTAATGGAGAATAATTCATTCTTTCCAAAGCGTCTTGCAATCGAGAATAGTCTCTTTTAAACATTTGTGCATATGCAAGCAAATGATGTGAAAACAAAATAGGTTGTGCCCTTTGCAAATGAGTGTAGCCAGGCATAATCACATCGCTGTAATTTTTTGCTTTGTTTGCAATAACTTCAATAAGTTGCAACAGCATCTTTTTTACAAGCTGATTTTCGTCCCTCAAATACATTCTCAAATCCAAAGCGACTTGGTCATTCCTGCTTCTTGCAGTGTGAAGTCTTTTGCCCACCTCGCCAATCCTTTTGGTAAGCTCTGCCTCAACAAACATATGTATATCTTCAGCGTCCTCACTTATGGCAAGCTTTTTGCTGTCGATATCTGCCAAAATTCCACTTAATCCCGCAATAATCTTATCCCTGTCGTCCACAGAAATAATTTTTTGATTTGCAAGCATTGTTGCATGTGCTATTGAGCCACATATATCTTGTTTGTACATTTTTTTATCAAAACTTATTGACGAATTGAAATCATCAGCAAATTCATTAAGTTCTCCACTGGTTCTGCCAGTCCACATTTTTTGCATAAAAACACCTTTTTATTGCCTTTTTTGTGAGATATCAATCAATTTGCTTGTGTATCTCATATTGGCAATCTTTTTACTTTTTGATTTTAAATTAAAATCCACAAAAATTTAACTTTTGCTTGAGGATTTCCCAAGCAAAGTTATTTGTTTATTTTAAAATTGTAAATTGCAAGCAATTTTTGTTATGCTAATAGCTTGTTTCAACCGGACTAGTTGCTTGCCACAAATTCAAATTATTTTTTTAGCTTAGCATTAACTTGTGCTTGAACTTTGATTGGCAAACCAAACAAGTTGATAAATCCAGTTGCATCAGCTTGATTATAAACATTATCCTCACCAAATGTTGCAATTTCCTCTGAATACAAAGAATAATCACTCCAAGCACCTGCTTTGATAATGTTGCCTTTGTACAATTTCAATTTAACTTTACCAGTAACTCTTTCTTGAGTTTTGTCAACAAATGCAGACAAAGCCTCTCTCAAAGGAGTGAACCATTGACCATTGTAGACAAGGTCAGCAAAAGTTACAGCAAGCTCTTGTTTTTTGTGTGCAGTGTATTTATCCAAACACAATGTCTCAAGATATTTGTGTGCGAAATACAAAATTGCACCACCAGGAGTTTCATATACACCACGGCATTTCATACCAACAAGACGATTTTCAACAATATCAAGCAAACCGATACCATTTTCGCCACCAAGTTTATTAAGTTGCAAAACAATTTCCTTTGGACTCATTTTTTTGTCATTCAAAGCAACTGGAACACCTTGCTCAAACTCCATTGTCAAATATGTTGGCTTGTCTGGTGCTTTAAATGGAGAAACGCCCATTTCCAAAAAGCCTTCTTTATCGTAAAGTGGCTCATTGCCTGCATCCTCTAGGTCAAGACCTTCATGTGACAAATGCCACAAGTTTTTATCTTTGCTGTAGTTTGTTTCACGATTGATTTTAAGTGGAACATTGTGTTTTTCAGCATAGTCAATCTCTTCCTCACGGCTCTTGATATCCCACTCTCTCCAAGGAGCAATAATGTGCATATCAGGTGCAAAAGCTTTAATTGCAAGCTCAAATCTAACTTGGTCGTTGCCTTTACCTGTGCAACCATGGCAGATTGCATCAGCACCTTCAGCCAAAGCAATTTCCACAATTCTTTTTGCAATGATAGGACGCGCAAAAGAAGTACCAAGCATATACTCTTCATACAAAGCGCCTGCCTTAACTGTTGGAATAATGTAGTCCTCAACAAATTCATCAGTCAAATCTTCAACATACAATTTTGAAGCGCCTGTCTTCAATGCCTTTTCCTCAAGTCCTTCAAGTTCGTCAGCTTGTCCAACATTTCCTGAAACAGCAATAACTTCACAATTATTATAATTTTCTTTTAGCCAAGGAATGATTATTGAAGTATCCAATCCTCCTGAATAAGCCAAAACAACTTTCTTTATATCTTTTTTATCCATAAAACTCACCTCATAATGAATATTTTTACCTTATTATACAAACATTATGCAATTTTGTCAACCAATTTTGCATAAAATATAAATATTTTTCACATTTTTGTGTATATTTATACATTTTTGCATATTTTTTGCATAAAAATGAATATTTCGCACAAAAAATCGCATTTTTATTCATTTGCAATGTATATCTCCTATTATGTTTAATATAACAATATTGTTGAAGAATTGTGAAAATTTTCGCAGGGCAAGCGTATTTACATTTTCAGCAGCTTTATTAATTCAAATTGCAAGTTCTTTAGTATTCAAGCATATTATTTCAGCAATATAAATTTTTTAACAATTAATTTTTTCTAAAGTTTATGCTATATTAATGCGCTTATCCACATTACTTTCATATTATACCACTTATGCCACACAAAAGCAACCTTTTAAGTTGATAACTATTGCAATAAAAATATTAAAATAATTAATAATATTACCCTTATAAAATGCTATCAAAATTTTATTTATTATAAATTTTTAATCATATATCGCTCATCATATTGCTTATAGTTATGTTTTAAATAAAAGCTATATGATTCAAAGTAATATTTTTGCTCTCCCAAATGAATACGAATTGCAGTTTTTCCTTTGCTTTTAATGTTCGATTCTGCCATTTGTAAAAGTGCACCCCCAATGCCCTTCCTCTTGAGATTATATTTCACAAACAACCTATGTAACCATACCTCATCACTGCTTTCAACAGAAGAATACCCAACGCTTCCAATCACTCTATCATTCTCGTCAATAGCAAGCCAAAACATATCCCCTTATCAAAATAGTTAGCTTGTACATCCAACAAATCCTCATTCAACCCCGGCACTGCACCCAAAGCATTTTTCGCCTCAAGCACCATAAAAATCAAATCACTTTTGTACTTGTCTTGATATTCAACAATCCTCATAACCTCGCTCCATTATAACCATTAGCTATCTCGCTCAGCACCAAATTAGCCCTATTTTTTACATTTACCCCCGATTTTTAACACTTTTTCTTAATTATCAATAACAATTAAGTACAATATCCTATACCTCTCAACATAACTCTTAGAAATACTATCAAAAAATTTTTTCATTTGCATACCCCCTTAAACATAATGTAAATGCTCGTTTTCTTCCAAAGGCTCAATGCCTTGCTCTTTGCAAAAATCTATAAACGATTTTGGAATTTCTACATAACGATTAGTATTAATTTCTAAAAATTCAAATCTTTGATTATAAATGCTTTTTCTTTTACCTACATCATAGCCAGGATAATATTCTATTATCTTAGGAGTATTATTCTTCAATATTAAAAAAACCGATTTGCTTTTTGGTGACTTATTATCATAAGTATAAATTTCAAGTTGTTCATTGTTTTTTTTCTCAAGAAATATTTCTCCCTTAAAACGATTAAACATTAACCTATTATCTAAAACATTTAAAGATCTATGATTTTGAGTCCACTGATCTTGTTTCACTTTAAATACCCAATCATAACTTTTATTCATATGTACAATAATATTTCCTCTTCCTAATTTATTTAAAATTTTCTGTACAACGATAGTTTTACCTTCCCATTTATACCACCATACTTCACGCTTTTCTTGTTGAAAATAAAAATGTGTAATAAGTCCTGCTAGTAATGATATAATAGATAATGCAACACAAAAATACTGCTCAGTATAAAATGCAATAAATAACATAAAACCACTACCCAACAAAATAACTATTTGAATAAGCCATGATACAAATTTAACCCATTTATCAAAATAACTTGGATAAAATTTTCCATAAACAAATTTCATATCCTTATATGTATCTTTAACAATTTGTTTTGCTTCTTTTTCACCATAAATAAGTTCGTCTGTTAATTCATATTTAGTTGGCAAATCCTCGTCTTTTTCTGCGTCATACTCATCGTCAAGTTGAAATGCATATAAATTTTTATCTTCCTCAATGTCATTTAAGTTGTTCTTATTTTCCATTAAACAACTCCTCCCAATATTTTTTTTGCTGTATTCAGCATATCAAGAGATGTAAAATTGGTAATTTTATTATTTTTCATTTGTACACCTCCTTTAAACATAATGCAAATGTTCACATTCCTCTGGGGGCTCAATGCCTTGCTCTTTGCAAAAATCTATAAACGATTTTGGAATTTCTACATAACGATTAGTGTTAATTTCATTGATAAAAATCTTTTGCCAATCAAATGAATGGGTATCACAATTTAAGTCATATTTTGCAATAGGTCTGTATGCCATGCTGACTAATTGATTATTTTTAAATTCCAAATATGCATCGCCTTTTCCACTTACTATTTTCAGCTTGTCTTTCTTTTTTTTCATTGACAATTTGCCAACTACTTTTGAAAAAACAGGTCTGCTCCCCAAAATTTGCCCTCCATCATATTCTTTTTTCCATTTATTAAACTTAAATTTGAATAAATCATCCTTGCCTAAACAAATATGTATTATATTTTTCCTTTTATAAACAACAACCGTCTTTCTTTTTGTTTTATAAAAAATAAAATCATATTTAAAACTAAACTTTAACATTATGATAACTGCGATACAAAATGCCCATGCAACAAGCAAAATATAAGGGAACCTTTTTGTTGCTATGGTTACACCTACTGCCGCAGCTATAAACCCAAGCAACACTATATATATAAGAATGTAATGCCAACTATACAATCTGCTATAATGTGGAATGTATCGACCATAAATAGATTTAATGTTTTTATATGTATCTTTAACTATTTGTTTTGCATCCACATCACCTTGTATAATATTTTCATTCAACTCATATTGCTCAGGCAATTCTTCTCCAGTATCAGGGTCACAACCATCCATTTCAACATAATAATCCAATTCCTCATCAGTCATGTTAAATTACGCCTCCCAATATTTTTTTTGCTGTTTCCAACATTTCAAGATATTTTGAAACATCGTTTATGTTATAGTACACAACTTTTTCGTTTATGAAATAAGTATAATTACATTCTGCAAGTTGTTCTTTTTCGGATACAATTTCAATAAACAACTTATCTTCCTTATGACAATTGTGTTTTGTGTAGTCGATATTTAAGGTATATTCAAATTCTTGCATATAATCAAGAGTTATTTTTTCACTTTCAAAAATGATTTCACCTAATTTGTTATTTTTTCTGACAACAATTTTGAATGTATCATTTTTACCAGTATTTGTGATTAGCAAATCAAGTATTTCTTTCTCGCCAACAAGCTTTTGTTGCACTTGCATTTCAAAAGAGGAAAAATCAACATTTAAATCATTTTTCATTTGCACACCTCTTTTAAACATAATGCAAATGTTCACATTCCTCTGGGGGCTCAATGCCTTGCTCTTTGCAAAAATCTATAAACGATTTTGGAATTTCTGCATAACGATTAGTATTAATTTCCAAAAATTCAAAATGTTGTGGAAATTCATTCTTTCTATAAGCCATATTATATCCAGGCCAATGAATTATTAACTTAGGAATACCATTTGCCAATGTTAATGATGCTGACTTATACTTTGATTTTATATCATTACTTGACATATCGTTACAAGCATAAATTTCAACATCTCCATTTTGTTTCTTCTCCATATTCAAAAAGCCATTTAAATGCTTAAACATCAGTCTACTATCCATACAATTGAATTTTTTATTTTTTGCCCATTGTCCTGTTTTTACATTATAAATCCAATCACATTTGTTATTTATATAAACTATGATATTACCTCTGCCAATTGTATTTAAAATTTTGTAAATAGTTATCGTTTTCCCTTTCCATTTAAACCACCAAACCTCTCTTTTTTCTTGTTCAGAATAAAAATGTGCAAATATAGATAACCCGAAAAATATTATTGAAAAAGGCATAAAATAATAAATTTTATTAAATATACATAAAACAATAAATGCTACGCCAGCAGTAGAAAATAAAAATTTAATAAATGAAAATAAAAATTTGTACCATTTACTAAAAAAATTAGGCAAATGCATTCCATAAACAAATTTCATATCCTTATATGTATCTTTAACAATTTGTTTTGCTTCTTTTTCACCATAAATAAGTTCGTCTGTTAATTCATATTTAGTTGGCAAATCCTCGTCTTTTTCTGCGTCATACTCATCGTCAAGTTGAAATGCATATAAATTTTTATCTTCCTCAATGTCATTTAAGTTGTTCTTATTTTCCATTAAACAACTCCTTATTTGCAAAAAAATTTAATTCAAATAGCTTTAATAAATAAGCAAAGTTTTTCATTTACCCACGATTTTTGGTCGCTTTTCTTAATTAATTATGGCAAAAAAAGAAAATTTTTACCATTCACAATATAAACATTAACAATATTTCAAACTATATTGAATTATTATTATAAATTATATTTTTATTAATTCTTTAATAGATTTTTCTGTTAAAATTTTTGCTTTTTCTAAAATCATAGTTTTATTTAGACCAAACATTTTATTGTAATTATCAACTTTCTCATTAAACATAACATATCTTTTTACAAAACCATATTGTTTTGCTTTTGCCATTGCATATCTACTGCCACTATCTCCTTCACCTCGTTCAAAACTGGCAATTAATACAACTGCTTTTGTAAACATAACCTGCAAACGATCTCTTTCAATAAACCATTGTGTTTGCTCAAATTTGTTTGTGACCTCGTTAACATATTCTGTAATTATGAGTTCGCCTTTTTTAATAATTTCATTTAATAAACAAATATTTGTTTTAGGATAAATATTTTCTAAAGTTGAAGGCAAAAAAAGCTATCGTTTTGCCATCGTTGTCTACACAAATTTTATGTGCAATGCTATCACAACCATTGGCTAAGCCACTAATTATGTTTTTCCCATTAAGCACCAATGTTTCAACAATTCTTTTTTCTCTAATAAACACATCTTCCGTTGGATCTAACACTCCAATTACTGTAATGTTTTCGTCAAACGCATTAAGCAAATTTATATCGCTAATATATGCAAACAAAAAAGGTTGTTCCTCTTGATTGACTTGTGGATTAACAAATGGAAAAATTTGATCAAAAACACAAATCAAATTTATATTGCTATTTTTATAATACTTTTCTCCATTTAATGTTGAAATATCAATATTTTGCCAATAACTAATATCATTATATTTTTTCCAAAATTCCTTTCTTGATTTTATTTTGCCTTGTTTTAATGCCACACAAATTTTTAATGCTATTTTTGAATACATATTTTTTTCCATTTATGCAAAAGTACAATATCAATAGTTTTTTTAACTATCTACATTGCTTTATTGCATATTTCGACAAATCTAATAATTTATTATAAACTTGTTTGTTGTCAACCACAATCAAAACCAATTTTTCTCTAACTCTTGTTAATCCTTGATATAGCAATTTTGTATAAATATAATTTGGATTAGGATGCTCTAATGCATATAATTTATTGTCTTCGCCATAATAAAACGCATTGTCAATAACCATAAGAACATTGTCAAATTCTTGTCCAACTACTGCATGAGTGTTTATATCTTTATCCAAGTAATCAATTTTTCGTCTTGCCATACTCGATTCTGTATATCCTATAAACTTAAATTCTTTTTTCTTGTAATACTCAATTAAAATTTCAGTTTCCGAAAAATCATTTGCATAAACAATTTCAACATTCGCACAATCTTTAATACCTGTTTTTTTACCAAGGTCAAACAACGCTTTTATAAAATTTGCCATTGATGGATTTGTCCTGATTTTATTTGACAATTTATATTCCTTTAATCCATCAATTTCTTGCACTTTCCCCTTTATATTATGACTAATTTCTTTTTTTGAAAGTGTTTGTGTAGAGTCATAACTGATAAATAGCTTTGTGTTATTTTTTTTCGCAAGTGAAATTAGTTTTTCAAATTGATATGGAAAATTCCTTTGCGTTTCATCAATAATGATGTACTCATATCTATTTAAATTTAACCAATCCATATCTCTTGCCGATATTATATATAAGTTATCAATACTATCATTTAATTGCTTATGTTGTTCTGATAACATTCCACAATGTATGATTAGCGTTAGAGCCTTTTTTGCACATTCTTTTGCCAAGTCATAAATTAGTAATGTTTTTCCTGTTCCAGCATTGCCTGTTATCGCAAAAAACTCTGTTTTACTCGCGTTTTTGCTAATCGTACTCAATATTTCTTCTTTAAAACTTTGCTGTTGCAATGTTAAAAAATAGTTACCGTCAATAAATTTATCAATATTATTGATAGGAGAAACTAAAAAGTTTGAAACTCTAAATAAACTTTTTAATTCTCCAACAAAGCACTCTTGAATTTCTTGCAATGTCCTATTCAAATTTTCAAAAGTTGTTTCAATCAAACTATTTCCATCATCAGATAATTTGTAAATTTTGTCATTACTACTAACATAAGTGTACACTTCAATTTTTTTGCCCAAATGTGATAAATAATATTTATTTTGCCTCATTTGCTTTAAGATATCTTCAATGTTTTCTTCACTCTTTAATTCAATATTTAAAACGCAAGCTTCTCCAATTTTCAACATATCAAATTCTTTGCCTATTTGTGGAATTTCGTAACCCAAATAAAAATAATCCATATTGTCAATTTCTATATTATGCAATAACATATTATCAACAAGCTTGTTCAAACTTTCTATCTCATGAGGTTTCAGCTTTGTTTCTTTTGAAATAGATAGTTGCTCAAAAAAATCTTTAAAAGTATCCTTCGCTTCCCCACAACAAACTCTTGTCAAAACATATAAATTGATTGGTTTCATATTATTCTCCTTCGTTTTCCCACTTGCTATAATATATTATATAATATTTAATCAAAAATTTCAAGTCCTTTTAATTTTGAAATGCATTTGCTGAAACGCTCTATAATTATATAAAATATTTTTTTATCAATATCCCCTTTACTATTATAGATTTATCGCTATTGACTTTTAATTTTATTTAATGATATAATATATTTATAGGAGAAGTGTATGATTTATTTGCCCGGAGTTTTTATTATGGCTCTTTTAGCCTTGATTTTTTTGATAATTGCTTTAATATTGATTATCGGAAAGAAAATTGAAATACTCCATACCTATCATTGGAAAAATGTAAAAGAAGAAGACAAAAACTCATATACAATCAAAATGGGCATAGGAATGTTTGTGTCTTTTCTTGCAAATATTAGTGGCGCATTTGTCAACTTCTTCACAAAATCAAATTGGGGCTGGCTATCTTTTGGAATAGGCTTAACAATTAGCCTTATAATTTGGTTTCTAGTCCAAAAAAAATACAATGGAGGAATGTTTTAAAGCATTCTCTCCATTAATAAAACTTTTATTTATATAAACATTCAACTTAAGTTTAAATCTCAACTTTAAAACAACAACTAAACTTCTCTTCAAAAACTATCCACCATAAATCATAAAATAGATTATGGTAGTTTTATTAAATATTGTTTTAATTTGAAATTATTAAATAAAAGTTCTTAAAGTAGTTTTCTGTGAAAGCTTTAATAGCCTAATATATTTCTTATATTTTTTTGTTTTAAAAAGTTTATCTAAAATATTTACTTGTTTTTTTAATTTTAAAGCGTCATCAATATAAAGACATTTTCGACATTTTTCATTTTGCTTTGAAAAATGTGGATTATATTTTACACGCACTCCTTTTTGATAAAGTTGTGCTATGATACAAGTGCGATGTTGTCCATATGCTAACGAATAATGATTACACTTTTCATTATAATAGAACCAAATACTATGCGTGAAATCACAATTCTCATCGTCATCTAATTCTATAATTCTTTTAGCTAATTCACTACAATACTCCCAAGAATTCTCTTCTATAAAAAAATTTTTCTTTTTAGGCAATTTTTTAAATCCTCTACTGTCATTACTTCAAGTGGACAAATTCCTGCTTTTAATTTGCAACAAGAATATTCATCCAAATTGAAATAAAATGTTTTTCCTAAAGGATTAATTGTTTTTCTGTCCATTTACTGTACCCATTATACACAAAAGTTTTTAAAAATTTTTATTTGGTTTAATATAGTTAGACAAAATATCTATACTTACTATCTTCTTTATATATCATTTTTAATAAATAATATAAAAACAAATTCGCTCCCCAATTGGGAAGCGAATTTGTTTTTAATTTATTTGGTGAGAAGCAAAAAATACATATAGAATTTTGCTTTATTCAAAAAATATTCACGAAAAAATTAGGGGGTTAATTCCGTGCAAAACACAAAATTAACCCCGATTTTTGATGAGTTATTCAATTAAATTAGAATTATCGTAACGCCATGATTGCATTGATTGTAATAATCTTTAAAATACGGATATTTACTATTTATTTCTCTTGCTTTCTCATTGCAAACATCAAAATTTTCGCCTAAAACAACGGATTTTATTTTTCCTTTGTTTTCTTGTGCTATCAGCCAAGGACGAATTTTTGTCCTTATTTTACCTCCAACACCGCTACTTCCATATCCATGAATAATCAACAGCGCTTTCATTTTTGATAATCTAGCCGCCTGTATTTGCTCTTGCAACATTTTCAACGCATCAACAGCACTTGGCATATACTCCTCTAAATCAACTGTCTTACATTTATCACACATCCTTACATCCTCCAAAAAAATATTTCTGATATACTTTTTGGAGTTTAAAACATTCAAAACAACGTATTTCTTATAGTTTATTTTTTTATTATTTCTTCATATCTTTTTTTTACGCTATCGCCATATTTGTCAACAGCGCTCTTCAAACCACAATGCAGATATTCGTAAAAGACTTTGTCAACTTCTCGCATTTTTGCCAACTCGTCATATACACGATTATCACAATAACTGTTTGTTATATAATTGCGAATTTCTTTGTCTTCTGTTCCCAAAATATAGGCTTTGAAGAATTTATCAAACGCTTGCCATAGATGATATTGGTCATTGTTAGAGTAGTCATCATATTCTTCATAATCATCAAATGCGACATATGGTGCTGGCAATATTTTTGTCCAATAGTATCTATTTTCAAATTCCAATCTGCTTTCATCACTCCAATGAGTTTCCTGAGGAAATTTACTTGAAAACGTCTCTCTAACTATGCTTTTACAAAAATCTATTGCCACCTGATAACCACAATCCTTACAAATAGCACCTATCACCATTTCTAAAGAATCAGCAATATACTTTTTTCTATTTGCCATTTGTTCTGATTCTTGCCGAATAATATACCATTCAACATCTGGATTTATCAAAATATCCCTTTCGTACTTTCTTGGCAAAGAATATGATGACAAATACAATTTATCAAATCCGATTTTTTCTGCAATACACACTTGATTTTTCGCACTTATATATTCTGTATACGACTTAGACATATTCTTTTCTTGTGGATTATAAAAAAGCATTTCTGCAACTGCTAAACCATACACCGCATCGCCAAGTTGTTCCAAAACTGGAAATTTTTCAGACTCTTCTCTATTTGCGACCTTTCTGTCCAAAAGCGAGATTACATAATCTGCCTTATATTCATCTGCAATCGACACATTATACTTTGAAAGCAAAGTCCTTAGCCCGTTAAAAGCATTATCCCTGCCTTTTGTATCTCGTTGATAAGATGTTTTAATTCCTGTAATTTTTTCAATGAACTGGAATAAATCATAAAACACTTCGAACATATTTGCAAAGCACTTGTTTTTGTCGTTTACAAGTTTTTGCATATAAAACATTTTCAAATAGAATCTGTTCCAAATGTTTTCTGCTGTAAAATACTCATCACAATACACCTCTACGGCTTTTATATCCGCAATATTAGAATGGAATCCAAAAGTGCACGAATCAAAAACATTTCTTATTGTCCACTTATCATATTGAGGACAAAGTTTTGCATAATTATTCTTATCACTTTCCTTTTCCTCAATGTTTACCAGCGATTGCTGTCTGCCACAAAATGCATATGTTGGTTTGATTATCTCATTGCGTAATAATGTTAGAACTTTATCACTATCATCAAGATACATTTCTTTGAAGAATTCTTCTGAAAGACTCTTGCCTAATACTAATTTTTCATTTGCATCTTTTGCACAACAATTAATAGGATAGCAAAGGTTACAATTCGCAATTTTACTCAAATTTCTTATACTTTCGAATCTCTTAAACGCAAATTGAAAAGTTCTTTCTTGCAGTCTTTCAACAAAGATTTCTTCATTTAAAAACACTAGTGGCAATGAATTTTCGACTATGCGTTTACCAAAATTGCTTTTGCATATTTCGTTAAAAATATATTTAATCACCTTTTTTGCATGACTCAAATCATTTTGTTCAATGACTGCGTCTAAAAAAGCCAAGATATTGAAATTTTCGTGTCCTTTCCAAAATTCGTTGTTAAATAATGCATATTGAAAAATCTTATTTATCCGCTGTGCCCTATTATCAAAAACAGTCACTACCCCATTGCTGTAATCGTTCGATTTATTGAAATCATACGCAAATTGCTCTTTTACATATTCATTCAGCTGTTCGTTTATTTTAACTTCCAGTTCATAACTATAACTTTTTCTTTCTGCTTCAATATAACAACAGCATTTAACCCCTGATGCTATTTTTTCAATTTGTTTTTTGAACCCCGAAAAAATCTTTTCCACTTCTTGTTCTTTCAAAAATTCAACTTGTTCAATGATACCGAATCGTAGCAAATCTTGAATCCGTATTAAATCCATATCTTGATACATGGCATAACAAAATTTGTTTAACAAATCTTTTAGCAACTTGCTATCAAATTGTTTTCTATCATATAGTTGAATACATTTTTCGCAATTATCATCTGATAGCATATCTCTAGCAAAAGTGGTTG
The DNA here is from genome assembly GCA_910584975.1 of uncultured Christensenella sp. Classification (GTDB taxonomy): domain Bacteria; phylum Bacillota; class Clostridia; order Christensenellales; family UBA3700; genus MGBC100798. The sequence continues at coordinate 20,571 of CAJUEA010000001.1, read as the reverse complement.
ACTTTAAACAAAAGTTCAACACCATAATCTGACAAGCTTTTTTGTAAAATTCATCATGCCTATTTACTTCACGAATAGTGATAAGCGAACACAAATGATTCAAGTCATATTGAATCACATTATTGCGGATTCTACTAATAAAAATCTGTTTTTCTTCCTCTTTTAATTTAAAAAGGGTCAGCCAATCAAAGCCAACCCTGTTTTTCTGGTCCATGGTTGCCTCCTTGATAAATATTCCGTTGTTTTGGAGTGTTTTAAACTCCTAACAGAATTTTCAAAGAAGGCTCCGAGATTAATTTTTAATGTCTTTACCGATAGTCTATTCTTAGATACTATAACTACTACATTTAGTATTTATACGAATTATTTTCTTGATATCCTTGAACTGAGTATATAACCTATCAAATTCTGTTATAAGCATAATATAGCATACTCCTTTTTGTTTGTCAATAATTTTTACGATTTTGACGACGTAAAAAAATTGGGGAATCGTGGCAAGTTTACGCACGACCACCAATTTAGCCATCGTTTTTGTTTTATTTATAATTTTAATCTTTAAGCAAAGTCTAGCAAGCATTTTTTAGTTTTTTTGTGTTAGTTTTGGTAGGGCGTGTGCTTGTCTGGCGGAGCGTAGCGAACGCCACTTGTTCAAGACAAGCACACGCCCTGCTGTCAGTTGAAAAAATAACCCATTTTCATTCTACCATATTAATTTTATTAAATTAATATTGCTTTTTTCGTCATTTTATGATATAATTTAAAAAATATTTTATTGTAGGTAAAAAATGAATTTTAAAGATTTCCCTATTGATATTTCTTATACTAGTATTGGAGAAAACGCTTTTTCTCAAATACTAAACCCTTTATAACTTGCACGAAAGTCTATAAACGTAGTGTTGGTTTTTTTAGCTCATCTGCTTTAAATTTTATTTCAGATGGATTAATCGAAATGGCTCGCAATGGTGGAAAAATTTATTTGGCAACATCTCCAAAACTTTCAGAAGAAGATATTTGCGCTATTCAGTCTGGCTACCTAGACAGAAATTCTATTGAAAACTCATTCATTAATGAGGTCCGCAATACTTTGCCTTTTATTACAGATGATAATGCAAAAACACTATATATGCTTGTTAAAGAAAAAATAGTTGATGTCAAAATTATTATCAGGTCTAGTGGTATTTATCACGACAAACTTGCTTTACTGGAAGATTTTGATGGAAACGCAATTGCTTGTATAGGTTCAAATAATGAAACCGGTGCAGCATACAATACTAATTATGAGAAAACTCGAATATATAAAAGCTGGTTTGACCAAGAAGGCAGAATAGATGATGAAACAAGAGAATTTGAAAGCATTTGGAATAATACAAACAAATCTCTTTATGTCTATGATTTTATGACAGCATTTGAAAAAGAATTGCTAGATAGAGTTGAACAAAAAGGTGCTTACACAAAAACAACTGCTCAATATACTATGCGTCCATACCAAATTGAAGCAAAAGAAAAATGGAATGCAAATGAACAAAAAGGATTCTTTGTTATGGCAACAGGTACAGGTAAAACTATCACTGCACTTTATTCAATTCAAGATTTTATAAGAAAAAATGAAATTTTTACTGTCATAGCAGTTCCATACAAACATTTGGCATCACAATGGGCTGAAGATGTAAAAGCGTTTTTTCCTGATGCACTCATACAAATAATTCATGGAGAAATTGTCGATGGTGAAACTAAAATCTATGCGAATTATTTGCGAGCAAAACAACAATATAAACCAATTATAATTATAACAACTATAAAAAGTTTTTTCCTTGATAGGTATGTTAAACTATATGACAAAATAGATTTTGAAAAATTATTAATAGTTGATGAAGCACATAATTTCTTAAACCAAATAAGCAACGAACTTTCTAATAAATATAAATACAAATTAGGCTTGTCTGCAACTCCTGTTTTTGGTATAGACGAAACTAAAACAAAAACATTATTAGATTGGTTTGGTGGACAAATAGTTGACTTACCAATTGAAAAGGCTTTAGGTAAATATTTAGTGAATTATGAATATCATCCAATTTTTGTTAATGCGACTGATGAAGATGAATTTAAATTTGCCAATGCAACAAAACTTATGTTACAAGGAATGGATCCTACACATACAACAATTATAGATGAGGAAAAATTCACTCTTGGTTACCGTGGACGTTTAAGAGCAATTTCTATGGCAGAAGAAAAGCACACTAGAATTGCAGAAATCTTTTCTCATATTAAAGACAAAGATCACACTATTATTTATTGTAGCGATGGCAAATTGTATTTTGAAGGAACTAAAAAACAAAATGAAAATGAAGAAATTCGCCATTTGGAACACATTTTAAGATTGATAAATAACACTTGTATGCTTTCAACAAATGGTGGTAAGGCATCAAAGTTTACCGCTTCTGAAGATGTAGAAGAAAGAATGCAATTAATAGATTCTTTTAATAAAGGATATATTGAATATTTAGTTGCTATAAAATGCTTAGATGAAGGAATAAATATTCCATCAATTAAAAGTGCTATGATACTTTCAAGCAATGACAATTATCGAGAGTTTGTTCAAAGAAGAGGTCGTATACTTCGTTTATATAAAAATAAAGATACTGCTCACATTTATGATGTGATTGTGTTACCAACTTATTCTAACGATTCTTTTGCAAAAATTGAATTTAGAAGATATTATGAATATGCTAGATTAGCATTAAACCAAACTGTCCTATTTGAACAATTAGATAATTATTTGAAAAATTATCATTTAATACATGAAGATATCAAGTTTAACAACACCTTTGTATATGGAGGAGATTTAGATGATTAATAAATTTAATGGTGAAAATTTAACACCTGAGAACTATAAAGATTTTATTCTAGAACTTGAAAAAGAAAATTTGCAAAATATAAACAAAGAAGATAAAAAAATTATGGTTGCTAAAATCGTAAGGAAATATGAGGAGGCGAAGAAAAATGAAAATAAATAGTATCAAAATCACTAATTTTCGATGCTATTATGGCACAAATACTCTATCATTTAATTCTGATGGTAAAATAACATTAATTTATGGTGATTCTGGTTATGGAAAATCTTCTCTTCTACAATTCTTTAGATGGATGTTTTATGATGACTATGATTTTGGCAAATCAGATGATAAACCACTTTTTAACATATCTGCATATAACGAATGTAAAACAAATGAGTCTTTTGAAGTAAATGGTCAAATAGACTTTGACCATTTAGGTGTGTCTTATAGATTAAATAAATGTATTGTTTATAATTTTGCATTTAGAATGGCAAATGTATCAATAAAGCGAACTGATTGCAAACTTCAAATAAAAGGTGATGATAATGGATACCACCCTTATAACGGCGATATTGCTAATAAAATAAATACTATTTTACCAAAAGAATTATCAAAATACTTCTTGCTAGATGGCGAACGTGCTAGAGATATAGTTTTAAATTCTAACGAATTAAAAAAAGCTATTCACTCTTTATTTGGTTTAGACATTTATAATGAAGCCCTTTCTCATGTAGGTACAAATAGAAATGCTAAAACAACGGTTTTAGGGCATTATGCTACTTTAATGGCAGAAAACACATCATCTTCAATCGGCAAAATGTCATTTGCAGACTTAAACGACACAATTCAAGAACTCTATGAAAATATTGAAGATATGAAAGAGAAAAGAAGGGGTGTTATGACTATCATATCTCAAAAAAATGCACGAAGAGATGAAATATTAAAAATTATTGGCGAAGCTACTTCAAAAACCACCTTGAAAAATTTATTAAATGCAAACAAAGAGCTTATAAAAGAAAACGAGAAAAAAATAATTTCTTTACAGCACAATATAGGTACTCTTTTTTACAAAAATTACCCTTACCTATTTCTCGCTCAAATTACTAGCGAATCAAGTGAGATACTAAGAAAAAAGAATTTGGAATACATGTCAAATTATCGTAATGTTTTTGATAATTTGAAAAAAGATTTACTAGAAGAAATAATACAAAAAAACATTTGTGTTTGTGGCAGACCTCTTGATAATGATTCAAAAAATAGTATTAATAACATTATTAATATCATGCCTCCAAGTTCTCACGAATATGAATTTGGGCAATTTGTATCAAAAGCAAAAAAATTTTTAAAATCAGCTCGATGCAATACAATGGATTATGAAAGTTTAACAAATGAAATTTCTATTTATGAACGCAAAAATATTCAATTAGAAGAAGAAATTCAAAATATTCTTAATGAATTAAAACGATTAGATTCAGAAAAAAAATTAGTTGAAGAACTTGAAGAAATACAATTAAGTCTAAAGCAACTTGAAAGCGAAAAATCAAATTACGAAGGGAAAATTGCACAGAAAAAACAAGTTTATGAAGTTTCATCTCGCAAATACAATGAAGCTATGAAAAATTCAAAAATTTCAAGTCAATATAAAGAACGATTAGAATTCTTTGAACAACTTTCAGAATTGTTGCGAATAGAAAAAGAACAAAAAGAGTTACAAGTAAAATCAGTACTAAATGATTGTGTAAAATATATATTTAAGAAGTTAACTACTCAAACAGATTTGGATGCAGATAAAATTCAATTTATTAACGATGATTTTTCTCTTCGCACAACATATTTAACAGGTGGGCAATTAGCGATTGATGTCTATTCATATGTCATTGGAATTATAAAAGCATTACAGCAATGTAAAATGGACAATAATGAAAACCCTATTATTATAGATGCTCCATTTGCTTTCACCGGTACCACGCAATCTGAACATATTTTTAAAACATTGCCTACAGTTTCAAAACAAACTATTTTACTAACTTTAGATTTAAACAAAATAAAGAGTTTGCTATCTGAAACAGATTTGTATGATTTTTATGTTATCAAAAATGAAACTCAAGAAAAAGCTAGAATTGAGAGAGGTGATATAAATGATATTAAGTTCTGACATTGAAATGCGACATCCTTTATGGGAACGTGCTGACAACGAATTATGTGCAAATAATAAATTAGGAATCTTTAATAGATTGGTTGACGTATATGTGTTGGCATGTGCTATTGGTATCAGGGAAGATCAAATCTTATCTGACAAAGATTTAGACAATCCACTTCCTTCGCCAAAAACTATCGGTCGTAACACTCACAGAGAAAATACAGATATTCGTGATTTATTAGACTTTATGTTACAAAACGCATTAATTCATTCTCAAACAATCAATTTAGATGAAGATGAAAGATTGAAATTAGCATTTAATCCAGATTATAATAACAAAAAAATTAGAGCAGCAGAATTTCTAACAGGTTTTGCAAATTATGGCATTACTCAAATCTATCAAAATATTTCGTCCTCTTCTTCCCTTGTTGCAGAAGCAGAATTATATACTTATTTTGAATCGTTGACTGCTACTGAATACGATAAAATATTGGAGTCTATAACTCTTGAACTTTTAGAAAATTAATTAATACACAAATATTTATATATGAGGTACTTATGGATAACATGTCTTTTATGCTAACAATCGAAGTTTTTCTAAAAAAAGAACAAATCAATTTTAACATGCAACAAAATAACACTACTATTTCCAAAACACTGCCTGATAATAGAATCTTCTCTATTCCTGCTTATCAAAGAGAAATTCGTTGGGCTGAAAAAAACGCAATTATATTAATGGAAGACCTTAAAGCTAGTAAAAAATTCTTAGGTACTATTTTATTAAATGAGAGCAACAATTCAAATTATGAAATAATTGATGGTCAACAAAGAATTAGTGTTTTGATTTTAATTCTAAAGGCAATAGAAAAGCATTTATCTGATTCATTTAAATTATGTAAATTCATAAATAAAACATATGAACAGTTATTTGAAGTGTTAGAATTAGATTTTAATGAAGAATTGATACAAAATCATGAAAATAAAGATATATATTTACAATCCGATATTTTAGAACAAAGAGAGCGCTTTGAAATAATTTGGAACGCTATTAATAATTACATCAATAAAATGTCTCCTGCTGAGATTAGACAATTTAAAGATAATTTATTATATAGTGAAATAAACATTATTTTAGCTAATAGTACAAATTCTAAAATTTATGTTGATTATTATTTGGATTTAAATGACAAATCGGTTAAATTGGACAACATTGATATTTTAAAAGCTAATTTATTTCGAATTGATTATGCAATGATGTCTAATGAATGGGCTTCCGTTCAAAAATCAATTAAAGCATTAAGAACTGTTGGATTAAGCAATTATTCTCTGCCAACATTTTATTATCATTATTTTGCTTGCACATTAAACAAATGCTTGGGTTATCAATTAACAGACCTTAAAACCGATATGAAATTTGGAAAGCAAATAACAATTAAAAATCATACATACGATGCTGGAACAAATATATTATACGCAATAACGGATCAAACATATTTCACATCATCTATAAAACGTCTAAAAGAATTATCTGTTTTTCTAAAAAATGTTTATCAAAATAATAATTTGCATGAAATCAAAAACAAATTAAAATCATGTGGATGTGATAACGATACTATCGATTGTGTTATTGCTATTATTGCTACTATTATCAGAATTGATGACGAAGTGCCAAAAATGCTAGTAGCAAAATATTTTTTGGATATTCTTAATGAAAGCAATATTAACAAAAATGATGTTAAAATAATATTTTATATTTATGTATACAGCATACTATTTACATTAACCAGTGGTAAAAAAGAATCAACTAAACTAATACGCATTGTCCTATCCGCAGATTGGAAAGACAAATTAAAAGCTGCTACTTGCAAATTATGGGATGATAAAAGCAAAGAAATCAATTATTGGAAAAAAATAACAGAAAATGGCAAAATAACAAAAACCAGTGGACAATATATTCATAAACATGTCATTGCAATAAAAGAATTTTCACGGGTTGATTTAGCAAGCAAAAGCATTAGTTTTAATCAAAACAAATTAAAAATATACTTAACATCCCCTAAATCCTCTGCTGAGCATTTTTTTATAAATAAAAGTTGCAAAGTAACCTTTGAGTATGGGACTAAAGGAAAGTCAACTGAAATAACTTTACCAAAATCTATAACTAAATATATTTCATGTCCAATTAACTATCTATATATGGATTCTGAAACAAACAAAAATCTTGGGAATTTATCAATAAAAGAAAAAATTGAAATATTAAGTAAAAAAAATGCAGCAGATTTTTCTTCAGAAAAAAACTATCAATATTTTCTTGAAGCAAAAAAAGCTTTTGAAGAAATAGAAAAAAAAGAAAAATACCCTGATCTTTCAACTTATACAAGCAAATCAAAAGCTGAAGCAGCAGTAAGAAGTTATTATAATAAACACTTAATAACATTAATGGAACAATATGTAAATATCATTAAAATTTAATAAATTTATTGACATTGCATAAACAATATGCTATACTTACGTATATACGCAAGTATAGCATATTATTATGGAGGCGAACATGTCTTTTAGTTATAATTTTTCAGCTGTAAAAGGGATTCAAGCAAATAGAGAATACTATATTGCAATGATTCCTTTAGGTTTAATTTCAAAGATATTTATTAGTGAAGATGAATATTTATTGCCAGAATATAGAGCTCAACGTAAAATTAATGAACAACGGATACCAGAAATAAAAGATTATATCTTAAACAACCCTACTACATATGTATTCTCTGCACTATCCGCCTCTATAGATGGAAATTTTTCTTTTGAACCATCTTCTCTTGATAGCAGTGTTGGTATGTTACATATTGATATGAATGCTGTTCTTCTAATTAACGATGGACAACATAGAAAAGCAGCAATCGAAGCTGCTCTTAATGAAAATTCTTCTTTAGCAGAAGAAACAATTGCAGTTGTTTTGTTTAAAGATGAAGGACTAAAACGTAGCCAACAAATGTTTGCCGACTTGAACAAGCATGCCGTTAAGCCTTCAAAATCGCTTTCAACTCTTTATGATGATAGAGATGACATGTCAAATGCCGTAAAAAATGTAATAAATAACGTTACTTTTCTTAACAAATATATAGACAAAGAACGTGATTCTTTGGGCAAATACTCTTCTAAATTATTTACACTTTCAAAATTCTTGCATGCAAATGAACGAATAATAAAGACAAAAGAACTTTCCAAAACTGACAATCTATTCCTAGTAAATTATTGGACAGCAATATTTTCTAATATAAATGAATGGAGTTTATTAGAAACCAAACAAATTTCTAAGCAATCTTTTAAAGAAGATTTTATTTTAACTTTAGCGGTACTTTTAAATGCTTTTGGAAGATTGGGACACTATTTTTATACTGAACAACTTAATTTGGAAACTTTAAAAAATTTAGATAAAATTGATTGGTTACGTAACAATCCAGAATGGTTGGGAAGAATCTTTAACGAACAAGGAAAAATTACCGGCAAAGAAGAAAGCGTGATTAAAATTTGCAACTTATTAAAATCAAAATTAGGATTACCTCTAACTAAAGATGAAAGGACAAAAGAAAATGAAATCAAACGATAAATTTAGTATTTTTGAAGAAATTATAGAAGAAATGACTTATGTATATAGACACGACGATAGGCCATGGCTTATCGGATATAGTGGTGGCAAAGATTCCTCTCTTTTAGTGTCTTTAGTTGTTGAAACAGTTTCTCGTTTGCCAGAATTTGAAAGAACTAAAAAGATTTTTATTGTCACTTCAGATACTGGAGTTGAAAATCCTATTGTAAAAAGTTACATGCATATGTCATCCGCAAAAATTAACGAGTTTTCTAAAAAATATAATGCCAATATTCAGGCAGATATAATATATCCTGATATTTCACAATCATTCTGGAGTTTAGTTATTGGTTTAGGTTACCCTACTCCTGAACCACCTGGATTTAGATGGTGCACAGAAAGATTGAAAATTTTACCAATGAACCGTTACACAAATAATATCATAGAAAAATATGGTGAAATTGTTTTGCTGTTAGGTGTGCGTAAGGATGAAAGTTTGACTAGACGACGCAGCATTTCTTCTCGTGAAATTGAAGGAAAACTTCTTACTCCACACTCTGATATAGAGAAAGCCTATGTTTATAACCCTCTTACCGAAATTCCAAACGAATTAGTTTGGGAATATTTGTTGAAAAATGATGGTGTGTCTTCTTGGGGACTAAATATGAAATATTTGTTCAGTTTATATCAAGGAGAAAATTTAGGCGAAGAACAAAGTGTTGTTGGGCAAATTGACAAAGATAAAATTACAGTTACAGGAAATTCTCGTTTTGGTTGTTGGTGTTGCACAATAGTAAAGGAAGACAAGTCTTTGCAACGTTTTATTAATAATGGTTCTACTGAACTTATACCATTACGTGAATTTCGCAATTGGCTAGTTAGCATACGTCAAAATCCTGAGTTTAGAGATAATAAAAGACGAAATGGAAAAGTATATCAAAAAGCAAGTGGAGAATATGGCTTTGGCCCATTTAAATTATCTGCACGTCAAGAAATCCTAAAAAGATTACTACTTCTCCAAAAAGAGACGGGGTTTGAATTGATAACAAATGATGAATTAAAAATGATTGACACTATTTGGGATTTAGAAGGCGACTTAACTCGTCGCAAATTAGTTGATATTTATTTTGAAGTTTTCGGAACACATCTTGTTTGGGATGAATATAAAGAACCTCTATATGATTTAGAAATAATCAATATGCTACAAAATGCTGCTGAAAAATCGGAAATTCCTTTCGAATTAGTAACTAAGTTAATAGTAATGATTAACTCTAACAAATATACTGCAAAATCAGCAAAATTAAAAAAAGAATTTGATAAACTACTCAATCAAGAATGGATACACTATGAAGCAATTAAGGAAGGATTAAAAGATGAAGATTAAAAGTATTTCGTTTTTTAATATTGGTCCTTATGAGGACTTAAACAAATTTGATTTAACTATTTCTAAAGATAAAAACATTGTTCTTATTGGAGGTAAAAATGGTGCTGGTAAAACAACGTTTTTTAAAGCCATTAAAACTTGTTTATATGGTAGCAAAGTTTGGGGATTTGATGCACCTGGAAAAGAATATTTTTCAATTGTTAATGGTCTAATAAACAATAAATCCTTATATGACAATGCCGTAAAAGCTTATGTAGAAATAGAACTAGTTTTTAATGACGGAAAAGAAACAAATGTTTATCTTTTACATAGAGAATGGAAAAAGGTTAAACAAAGCTTTTTTGAATTTTTTCATGTAAAAAAGAATGACACATTAATTATGCGTCAAGAGGAAGAAGATTTTATTAATTATCTGCTCTCTATAATCCCGCCAGATATGTTTAATTTCTATTTTTTTGATGGCGAATCCATTGCCGAATTCTTTTTAGGAACAGATGGTAACAAAAATTTTAGAAATGCTTTCTTAAAATTATATGGTTTAGATACTCTATCAATAATGGTAGATAATTTTACTAGAAATATAAAAAAAGCAGATGCTAAAAACAGCAGTTACAATGCATTTTTAAATGCACGTAAAAATTATGAACACGAAGAAAAACTATTATTTAATCTTAAAGAAGAAATTATAGATTTAGAGAATAAAATTGATTTATGTAAAATTCAAATACACTCTTTGCAATCTAATTATTCAAAAGACGGTGGAATTGGTTTATCTGAATGGAAAGATTTAAATGCTCAAATAATAAAAGAAGAAAACAATAGAGATAGCATTAATCGCTGGTTAAAAGATGTTGCAAACAACTATCTGCCATTTATAATTCTTAACAAACAATTAATAAAATTGCAGAACGAATTGTTAGAAGCACAAGAAAAGCAAAAAAGTGAAATAGTCATCAATACTTTTAAAAGTGACACATTTGGTAAAGAATTAAATGCCTTTTTGATTGAAAATCGCATCGAAAATCTAAATTCAAATGCTTTAATTTCATTTTTACAAAAATCATTTGGTTCATCAAATCAAGTTTTAGATTTTGACTTTTCGATTAATCAAATTAATAGAATAATTGCTCAGATATATGAAAAGAAAGATTTTGATAAAAACACCATTATTTCTGCTATTTCGCAATTAAATTCATCATTAAGGAAAAGTAAAAAATTACGGGAGCAATTAAGCTCAAGCTCCATTGATGGTTATGAAGGATTTATTGAACAAAAAGAACATTTAGAAAAAAGAATCTCTTCTCTTTCTATTATTCTTGAAAACACAAAACACAAACTAGAGTTGCAAACTTTTGCTTTCAATGAAGCACAAAAGGCATTGGAAAAAGCAAAATATTTGTACGAAATGACTTTGAAAAACAAATCAATTAGCGACATATCAGAACGTGCTGCTGCAACATTTTCACTAGTTGAAGAAAAACTTGTTTTAAGACAATCCAAATTGTTGCAAAAAGAATTCTTGAATTGTTTCACCTCAATTATCAACAAAAACAATTTTATTGATGGAATTGTTATTGACAAAAAAATCAATGTTGTTCCTTATAAATATATTAAGGTAACAAAACAACAATTAGATAATTACAAAACAATAAATAAAGATTTCTTAAATTTGTTTGATGACACACAATTGCTTATAGATATTAATAAATTGGAATTTGATAAAGTTAATTATATAAACCTACCTTCTCCTATTAAAGCACCATTTTCACAAGGTGAACGTCAAGTATACATTATGTCAATCTATCTAGCGCTATTAAAAACAAGCCATAAAGATATTCCTTTCTTTATTGATACACCGTTTGCTCGTATCGACTCTGAACATCGAGTAAACATCGTAAAAGAGTTCTTTTTACAACTTGACAATCAAATGTTCATTTTGTCTACAGATGAAGAAATTGTTGGTGAATATAAGAAAATGATGTCAGATAGAATTTCAAATGAATTTATGTTGCAAATTAATAATTATGGCACAACAAAAATAAAAACAAATATGTACTTTGGAGAAAATAAATGATATTTAAGTTAAAAACATCAAAATCTACAATGACTTTATTTGAAGAAATCGGTTCTGCTACTCATTTACAACCATTTGCTTTATGCAAACTAGCAATGGCATTATCTCTACACACTTCAGAATCTCTAAAAGATAGTGATTTTAAAGTCGACAGCGATGGATTAGAACTAAACCGACAAACAATTACTGGTGAATACGATGATTTATTCAAAGCATTAATTATAAGTCATACAGGAACAAATTTAAATGATAACGATTATTTCCCTAAATATGTCAAGGCTCATATTGATAGAGGGGCAAAATATTTATTTTTAGAATTCAAGTATTCTAATAAAAATTTCTACAAACATTTATTAGAATTAGATAAGGGGATTTAAAAATATGGAAACAAATGGTAATCAAGATTTACTAGAAGATTTAATAGCTGAAACTATGTTAATAGAATTATTTAATGAAAAGAAGGCAGAAGTCTTTGAAAATGTCGTTTTTGAAGGCAAAAAAAGATATTATGTTGAAGATTTGACCGAAAAAGACTACAATTTAGAAAATACTACTCCTTATCAATTAGATATGTTGGGACATTTTATTGAAGAACATGCATGGGGTAGACTGCTTTGCCGAACAGCACATTTGTTACTAGATTTATATCCTGAGTATAACAATAAAATATTGGATTTTAGATGCGCATGGACCAAAATGCAAATATTTAGCAATGAAAAACGAACCAATTTTAAACAAATTGCCGATAATTTATACATAAATTGTAACCACACTGCTCTTCACTCATGTTGGTTTCTTCAAGAGTTGTTAGATTTTTTCAATATTGACAAGGCTAATGTGCATTTTTTAATACATAGACCTGCAAGCGCTGAACCAAAACATATTCAATCTTATGTTGAGCAAAGATTTAAACGAAATTTTGCTGAATTTGTTCAAATAAAATATAATAAAACTGAAGAATACACGGATACTATGTTGGCTAGAATTGAAAAATATTTAAATCCGCTACTCGCAAAAATGTCAAAAAGTTATCCAAATTTATTCCTTTTTGATGACTATGCAATAGCCTATAATTATATTAAAAAATTATCAGAAAAACTAAGTATTAATTTATCATTGAGTGCAAAAGCCAAAACTGTTTTGAATAAATATTTAGATTATTTGATAGACTTTAATAAAGAAAAATAAAAAAATCTTTATAACTAACAAGAATACCATGAATAAAAAAACAAAAGGTATGTGAAAATAACAACCGCCTAATTTCTATTATAATTTTTATATAAAAATACTAATTTACATTGAATACAATAATTATATTAATAAATATATGGAGAAAAAATGGATATTTTGAAAAGTTTTGGTATTGATCCTGAAGATATCGCTGTACTATGTGGGGAAATAATCTCTTTATCAAAATTAGAAAAGATGGGCTTGCTAGAATTTAATAATTTAGTTCATTTGAAATCACCTATTTCACGTATTGTAAGATATTTTCCTAATACAATTTCAAATGATGGTCTAAATCATTCATTAGATGCGTTGAGTAATAACACTGTATATCTAAACAATGCTGAAAATTTTGACGATTGTTTTGATTGTGCGGTTGATTTAGAATGGACACCATTTTACGAAAGAAGGATTAAAAAATATTGTTTATATTTTAATGTAGATTATAACAATGTATCCTTAGAAGAATTGCCATATAAAATAGCACTAAAACTTTATGAATTTGGTACAGCTCAAAATGCAATAGATAGCATTGATAATTCTTTAGATGAAGTGCAAAAGTTGGAAATCAAGAATTTTATTTTACGGGCATATATTGCAGGACAAGAAGCAAGTGGATGGGTTGCTACGATTGTTGATTATGTTAAAGATGAATATATGAGATTAATTAATACTTTTAAGCATTTTAAAATCACCTGTTTAACTACGTCCCCGTATCTCAATCGAATGTGGGCAAACCACAATAACAAAGGGTTTTGTATTGAATATGAACTCGATACTAAAAATGAGCTTTTTTTTGATTTATTCCCAGTCATTTATAGTCAAAAACGCAACGACTATACGCCATTGAGTGAACACTGTGATCAAAAACCAAATATAAATGATTTGTGGCAGATTTATTTTAACGGGTTGCTACGAAAAAGTTTGCACTGGATAGATCAACAGGAATGGCGACTTATAAGATATGAAACTGATAATAAAGCAAAAAGCATACCTTTTTTCAAAATTAAAAAAGTATATTTAGGTAATAAAATGCCTATTGCTGAACGACAAAAAATTATTGCTATTTGCAAGAAAGAGACATATCCTTATGTTGGCATGATACGCAAGCCAAATAGTTTTGATTTAATAGAATGTGAAGGCGATTGTTCAATGTGTCAACAATGTCTAATTTCTTCAACAAACAAGATAAAATAAAATTACTTATAAAAAGGTGATATCTGAATGTACGATATAATTTCAATTTTAATAACTTTTCTTATAGTTAATGATTTTTATTACTATGTTATTATTACAGAGTAAAATATGAGAATAAATATCAAATTAATAAAGGAGATACTATGAAAGATCTTTTAATAGAAAAAGGATTAATCAAATTTAAATATAACATTCGAAGTAAAAATAAAACAAATTTTTTCGATTGCATAAAAAGTTTGCCATCTATTACAGAAACTCCTGTGTATACAATGGCAATACCAGTAAATCCTAACAGTCGAAAACAAGAAATAATCGACCAAGATAATTTTGACAATATAGAATTATACTTCAATTATAATAATCAAAGTTTAAGGTTTTATTATTCACAACGAAAATTACCTTATAATAATAGCAAAATCATATTTTATTGCGATTGTGAATTAGAAAAAAATTTGATGCTATTAGACTCTTTTACTGCATTATTTAAGGATTTTAACATAGAAAAAAACTTTAATTATAAATTAATTTATAGTGATTTATCAAATTATTATTCTAAAAACTTGTTCTATAAAATGCTAAAATATGAAACATCTTTGCGAGAAATGATTTGGACTTTATTAATGTTCAAATATGAAAAAAAAGATTTGCAATCTATAATAAAAAAAGTTGGATTTGATAAAGATAGTGTTGCTTTTACTGATATCAATAAAACAAAGTCCGAATTAACATATAATTTTTTACAAGAGCTTTGCTTTTCAGAATATTCTACTTTACTTTGTACTCCATTTATTTTAAATAATGAATTGGATACAGAACTAAATAATTATTCTTACAATAAAGAAAAAAATATTGTTATAAATGATATTAAAAAAATTTTCAAGGGAAAATCATTGTTAGAAAGATTTAGTGTATTTAGTAGCAGTGAAATTGAATTAATTAAAACAAATTTAAACAATTTAACAAAACATAGAAACACTATAATGCACTGCAAACAACTTTCTTATAAGCAGTATATTGAAATTGATGGTGCTATTACTACTAGTTATCCCTTTATAAAATACAAAACAATGCTAATTAATAATGAGGAGCCTTTTACTATTCTTGAAAATTTTGACGAAGAAATAATTCGCTTAAATGACTCCGTATAAGTATAAAAGTAAAAGCCGAGAGTTCTGCAAAGAATTCTCGGCTTTAATTTTTATTGTGTATTTAGTTGTTTTTTTCTTTTATATACCGATTTTTGAAAGGTTTTTATCTTT
Organism: uncultured Christensenella sp.; assembly: GCA_910584975.1. GTDB lineage: Bacteria > Bacillota > Clostridia > Christensenellales > UBA3700 > MGBC100798. The sequence continues at coordinate 4,870 of CAJUEA010000001.1, read as the reverse complement.
TATAAAGTAAAATTCTTATCTGGTACATAGATTTTATCGCCGACTTTAATGGCTTTGTATGTAACACCACATCTCTCGTATGTAGTGTTCTCTGGCAGTCCTTTTGCTGTTGCTCTTAGAGCTATATGGCTTGCATCGTATTCTACTTTGCTAACATTGCCATCAAGGAACTTTGTATCATTTGCAACCTCTATTACTTGTATTTTGTGTTGTATCATTAAGCTACTAAACTCCCAAAGTTTTTCAAACATTCCGTTGCAGTCCATAATAAAGCATAAATCTTTTTCTTTTACATAACCTGTTATTCTAAAATATTTTGTTTCCATAATTAATCTCCTTTTATAAAAATAGTGGATGCAACGTCACGTTGCCCACCGCTTTTTGTATTTTATTTAATTTTCTGTTTGCATAAGGCAACCATTTGTTGTTTACAAAATCCAGCACGCTATCCGCAGGTTTGCTATCGTGTTCTGCATAACATTGCAACACTTTTTTGTTCTTTAGTGAATATTCCAATGTAACAAAAGGCGTATCAACATTTTGTTTATCTCTTACAAAAAATATTAGGCTTTCTTCTCGTATAAACTTTTGGTCATAGTTCATTCTGCCAACACAGTGATGAAGTTTTTCACCTTCAATAAGCAAGTCACTAGGGCTTTTGGCAATAATAACAACAAATTTTTCTTTCATATTTCTTTGCAATGCAAGATACTTTTCTGCAACTTGTTCAAAATGCATATACAATTCTTTTCTTGTTTCTGCGTCTCTTTTTGCTCTCAATGTTGCATACTCATCAATTCGTATATCGTGCCATCGTTTGAAATCGTGTGGCATTAAATTCTTCTGCAAGGTCATATCTAGTTGCAATTCTTTACAAGCTTTGTAATAATCTATATAACTACTAAAACCTATATGCTGTAATAGCAAATAATCATATAATTGTTTAGCATCTTTAAAATTAGATAATATTTCTTCCTTATCTGAATATTTATTAATCCAATCTTTTATGGTTTCTAATTCGTGAATTTCTTCAAGAGATTTGCCTGAATTAAAAGCCTTTATTAAGTGGCCAACTTTATATTGCTTGTTTCTAATGTTTTCAAGATTAATTGTTAGAAATCTTTGAAACTTTTTGTCTTTGCTCAATTTATTAAGTATCATTTTGCTTGTTGCCAAATAAGACAATTTCATTTTTACAAGGTATTCCATTTGTGGATACTGCTCATAAAGCCTTAAATATTTGAAAATATCGTTGTAACAATACATGTTTATGGCAGAATATTTATATTGTGGCAGTGTCATAATAAATTCCTTATTAATAATTGGTGCATTTATATAAAAATATTTGTCATCATTATACCCCCAATTATAGTCATACCACTTTGGATATTTTGTTATTCCATCTCTAAACCAGCCAACTTTACGAAACCCCATTGTTTGTCCTATGTCTTGCAAATACACTTCTTTATTATGTATTCCATGTACTACAACTTGCTTGCAGTACCACTTTTTATAATGATTTCTCACACCAACAATAACTTCTGCTAGTTCTTTTCCATATAAAGTATAGTACCTATAAAATCTTGTATTGCCATCTGGCTTTTCTATTAACTCATCATCTTTTGCTTTTATTCTCTCTAACATTGCCTTTGGTATTTTTCTAATTTGTTTTATCGTAAACATATTTCACCTCATACAAATTTAATTTTGTTATCTAACAAATTATTTAGATAATGCATTAACTCGTTATCTAAAAGAGAAGAAGTTTGTTGTTCACAAACTTCTTCATTCAATATTTCGCCCGTTTCTTTGTCAATCATTGTTCCGTCAACCATAACGATTTGTGGTAGTTCTTTTATATCGTTGCCATCTATAATTGTTACATTATAATACTGCCTAATCTTATTAATATAATTTTCAGCAGCATAGTACGGAAACCCAATCATTGGTGTACGGCTTTTAAAGCCAAAATCACGGCTAGTTAAAGTCAAATCAAGTTTATCCGAAATTTCAACAGCATACTCATCAAATATCTCGTAAAAGTCTCCTAATTTTTGAATAATTACATTATTTGGGTATCTCTCTCCAATTTCAATATACCTTGCGTAATATGGGGATAGTGGGTGATGTGGTTCTTCTTGTTCTTCTGTTTCAGTATCTTCCATAAAGTCAAGATTGTCAGGTTCTTCAACTTCAATATATTCTTGTTTAAATATATCTTTTTCCACATTGTTTTCCGTCTTAACCCCGATTTTTGACACGTTTTCAACATTTTCTTTTTCGTTTTCTTGTTCTTCTGGTTGTTCATCAAACAAGTCAAAGAAACTAGTTTGTTTTATTCCGTTATCTGTTTGTTTTGCTTTTGTAGTTGTCTTAATTGATACAGTGGCTTTATTTGTTTTTGCTTTTACAACCGGCTTATATTCTGTTCCATTAAGGTTGTAAAGTGTGCCTTGTATACTATCTTCTTCAAAATAATGTATAGCCCAACCAAACACAACACTATCTTCTATGCAAGCAGAGTTAGCACCTTTTTCCGCTTGCTTTCTTGCTTCATCACAAGCAAATTTCATAAAGCCATCCAGTGTCTTTTTGTTGATTAGTTGTTTGTTGTCTTTTTCAAATGGTGTACCATTATTAATCTTTTCGGCTAACACTTCGCTCACATTCTCTTGCAAATATTCAAGTATGCGTTGCTGTGAATTGTTTTTTGCTTCCAAGTTTAATTTAATCATTTTAAATCACACTCCTTTTTTAGTATTTGTAATATTTCATTCTCTGAATAGCCATTAAAGCATATCCATATAATTGTCGCCAAAGTTTGAAGGCTTGTACCGTCTTTATTTCGCTCAAATAGTTTATCGTATTGATTAATACTACCGCTCGTAAACCATTGATATTTGTTACAAATCCTATATAATTTATCTGTAGAAACCCTCATATTTCCTCCTAAAACGGTAAATCTCTTAGCAATTTAGCAACACTTCCTTCCAATCTGTCAAGTGTTGTGCGATGGTTAAAACCACCTCTGTAATCTGTTTCATTCTTTGCTGTGCGTACCAATATATTGTCATACCACTCATTGCTAAAATGTCTAACATCACTTATTGAAATGTATACAAATCTGTTTTCTCGACTCTCAATGAACGCAGAAAAACAATAATGATTGCGACCAATGTTTACAAGTCTCCAGCCATTGTTTTTACAAACAAACTTCAAATAGTTTATGTATTTTGCTTGAAAGTTCTTGTAATCTTCACCAATATAACAACCTGAGCTAAACTCATAACCTATGTATTTTTATAAATCTTTTATTGTAACCATTTTAATAAATCCTCCTATATACATCATCTGCGTAAAATTCGCAAGTAAAGAAATTAAAAAGGGCATGACATTTCACACCCTTATAATCTACTATGTAATCATTGTTGCTTATTTGTGCTAAAACTGTTATTTCATCCATTTTACCATTTAATGAATTGATATGTGCCATTGTTTTATACATAATTTTTTCTCCTTTTATTATCTAATTTCTAATACGCCATAAGTTGTTTCTGTGTACCCATCATACGATAAGTCTCTTGCAAAAGCTTCATAATCAAAATAATTTGCGAGTGGACCTTCTAGGTTGTAACATTCTTCAACAATGTTGTATGCTACATCTATCATAGATTGGTTGGTATATAAATTAATATCCATATCCCAACTATCTTCATATTTTTCAATTAAGCCTTCCCATTCTTTAAATGACCTTACTTCCAAATATGCTTGCATAATTTCAAATTTATAGTCATTATTTAATACTCCAGATTGCGTGATAATTTCAAAAAAATGTTTTGGATGTTCATAATCACATTTAATTCCAGGTGTGTCTATTCCATCAACATCTTGAATAAATAACTCTTCATCAATGCCATTCAGTTCAAAGCCTTGTTCTTCAAGTTCCTTAACTATCTCGCTCCAGTCTTCATAATCGCTTAAATCAAGCCATTTAGAGCCTAAACTTCTTTCATTACATTCGTTATATGAGCCCCAAGAGCCTATAACCATTCTTATATTGTTTTCCATTTTAAGCCACCTCCATAAAATCATTAAGTGCAATTTTAATTTCACCATATAGGCCATATTCAAAGAATAAATTACCTTTCTTATCTTGCAATAGGTCAAGTGTATCAAGACTAATTTTGCCACGATTACTAATTGCAACAGTTATTTTGCTACTGTCAAAATTAATATCGTAAATGTTAAAAGTGATGAATTCATCACCATCAAAGAAGTCATACTCAGACATTAACAAGTCTTTTCTTAAATCTTCATTTGAGAAATTTTGAATAACTTTAGTTTTCATAGGATTACCTCCAACAAATTATTTTATTTTGCCTTTCGGCAGTGGCAAAGTAGCATAGTTCATTAATTGGCAAGTAAATATTTATGTCTAGCAGAAAATGTAAACCATTCAATATAAACAGCACGACACCAAAAAAATATTGCATAAAACAAAAAACAGTCAGATATTTCTACCTGACTATTAAAAAATCTTCATATTTTAAGTGATATTTTTTTGAGGTTTACATTGACTACGAACTATGCTACAACAGACACCACGAAAGACAAAAAAATAGGCACTCCAAGATTTCTCTTAGAATGCCTTTAACAAATTTTAATCAACTTTCAAAATATTTTATAATACCAAAATACTCATTTGCAAAAAATAATACGAACCTTTGTTTTCCAAAAAAGTTCGTATCATAGGAATATGGTGACCCGTGGGAGAATCGAACTCCCGATTCAGCCGTGAGAGGGCTGCGTCTTAACCGCTTGACCAACAGGCCTTATTTGGTGGAAACTATAGGGCTCGAACCTATGACCC